>NZ_CP035103.1:2125119-2428708 GCF_006094695.1 Kocuria rosea
GAGCACGGTCCCCCGGCCGGGCAGGTCCAGGACGCAGTGCCCGTCCGTGTGGCCGGGGGTGTGGACCACCACCGGCCGGCCCGGGACCGGCAGGACGGCCCCGGCCTCGAGCGGGCGCAGCTCCCGCACGCCCCGGACCGCGAGGGCCCCGGCCGCCGCCATGCGGCCGAGCAGCGGCAGGGACCGCGGGTGGGTGAAGGGGTAGAGGAACCGGTTGCGCTCGGGCCGGTACCGGTACGGGTGGGCGGCCAGCCGCGCGTCCGCCGGGTGCCCGTGCACGGGCAGCCGCCACTCCTCCTGCGCCCGCCGGGCGAAGCCCACGTGGTCGAAGTGCGCGTGCGTGAGCACCAGCGCCCTGACCTCGTCGGGGCGCCGCCCGCGCTCCTCGAGTCCCGCCAGCAGCATGGGCCACATGCTCGGCAGGCCGGCGTCCACGAGCGTGACGCCGTCCTCGTCCTCGACCAGGTAGCAGTTGACGTGGGCGTGGGTGATGCGGTGGACGCCGTCGGCCACTTCGGGGGTGAACATGGGTCTCCTCACTCGATCAGTGTGCTGATCGTACCTGCCGGGCGTCGGCACCGGCCAGGCGTCCGCCCTGCCGGGCGGTGCCCCCGGTACCATGGGCCCCACGCAGGGCCCCGGTCCGCGGATCCCCCCGGTCCGCCCGGAGCAGGCCCCGTCCGCCCCCGACCTGAACCCCCCGAAAGGTCCCGCTGTGAACGCTCAGCGCCCCGATGCCCTGCCCTCCGTGGAGATCGTCGCCGTGCCCTTCCACCGGCTCCGCCGGAACCGGTGGGCCATGACCTTCGTGCCCGCCGACGGCAGCTGCCCCGTCCGCCGCACGTTCCCGGCGTTCCGGGACGCGGTGGTCGCCGCCCGCGGCCTCGCCCTGGCCGGGAGGACGCCCGTCAGCGCCTGAGCCCGGCGGCTCCCACCGCCGCCGGTGCCTCTGCGGCCGGGGGTCACTCGGCGAGCGCCTCCACTAGGACGTCGGCGACGGCCTGGCTCGACTGGGGGTTCTGGCCGGTGATCAGGTTGGCGTCACGGATGACGTGGCTGGACCACGCGGGGCCGGTCTCCACGACGGCCCCCTTCTCCCGGAGCACGGTCTCCAGGAACCAGGGGGTGTTCTCCCCGGTGCCGCCGCCGAGCTCCTCCTCGTTGGTGAAGGCGGTCAGCCTGCGGCCCGCGAAGAGGAACGTCCCGTCGTCCTGGGCGCTGAGCAGGGCTGCGGGGCCGTGGCAGAAGGGGGCGATGAGCCGGCCGGTCCGGTCCGAGGAGGCCAGGATCCGGCCGAGCGAGGGGTCGTGGGCGAGGTCGGCCATGGGGCCGTGGCCGCCGGGCAGGACCACGGCGTCGTAGTCGTGCTCGTCGGCCTCGGCCAGGACGCGGGGGGCGGCGAGCTCGGCGTCGATCTCCTCCAGGTAGGTGCGGAACTCGTCGGCCCGCTCCTGGCCCCCGGTGACGTCCGGGGAGAGGCTGACCCGGTCCACGGTGGGCCGGCGCCCGCCGGGGGTGGCGATGTCGACGGTGTGCCCGGCCCGGCGCAGCGCCCGGTGGGCGACGACGAGCTCCTCCGCCCAGAAGCCGGTGGGGTGCTCGGTGCCGTCCCGCATGGTGAGGGAGTCGGCCGCCGAGACGATCATCAGAACACGGGCCATGATGGTCAGCTCCTCAGCTGTGGTGCCTGTCCGGGTGTTTTCCGTCGTGCGTGCCGCAACGGCTCCGCCCGCGCGCTTATTCCGTCCCGCGGCCCAGGAGGCGTCGCTATGCTGACCGGGATTCCGGCTCGACCGAGGAGGTCACCATGGACCAGCACGACGAGGACCAGCACCGCGAGCAGCACGCCCACCGGCGCAGGGGGCGGCGCACGGTGATGATCACCGGCGCGAGCGACGGCATCGGGGCCGCCGCCGTCCGCGAGCTGGCGGGACGGGGTCACGACGTCGTCGTCGTCGGGCGATCGGGCGCGAAGACCGCGGCGGTGGCCGGGCCCCTCGGGCTCCGGCACTTCACCGCGGACTTCGCGCGGCTCGACGACGTGCGCCGGCTCGCCCGGGTGCTGCAGGAGTCCGTGCCGCGGATCGACGTCCTGGTCAACAACGCCGGCGGGATCTTCGACCGCCGCGAGCTGACGCCCGACGGGCACGAGATGACGTGGCAGGTCAACCACCTGGCGCCCTTCCTGCTCACCCACCTGCTGCTCGATCGGCTCGTGGCGGACGGCGCGGCGGTGCTCAGCACGTCCAGCGTCGCGGCCCGGATCGGCCGGCTCTCGCCGGAGGTCCTCGTCGACGACCGGCGCTGGTCCCCGCAGGGGGCCTACGGGGACACGAAGCTCGCCAACATCCTCTTCACCCGCGGCCTCGACCGCCGGCACGGGCCGCACGGCCTCGCCGCCGCGGCGTTCCACCCCGGGGGCGTCGCGACGAACTTCGCCTCGGGCACCACCACCCCCCTGCGGTTCCTGTACCGCACGCGCCTGGGCCGCCGGCTCATGATCACCCCGGAACGGGGCGCGGAGACCCTGGTGTGGCTGGCGGAGGGCGCCGCCGGCGAGGACTGGCGCTCCGGGGGCTACTTCGAGAAGAGGCGGCCCGCCCGTGCCCCGTCCCGCGCGGCCGACGACGCGCTCGCGGACGCCCTGTGGCGGCGCAGCGCCGAGCTGGTGGGGCTCACCCCGGGGCACCCGGCCGGCTGAGCACCAGCGCGTCGACCTTCGCCCAGAGCTGCTCGACCGTCCCGTCGTTGACGAGGACGGCGGTGATCCAGCGCGGGTCGATGCCGGCCTCCGAGGGGTGCGGGTCCTCCGCGGCGGGAGCCCCGGGGCGCACCACGTGCACCACCCGGCCCCCGGCGGCCGTGATGGCCTGGGCCTCGACGTCGAAGCGCACGTCCGTGAACACGACCGGCCCGCCCAGCCGGCGGGCGGTCTCCAGCCCGCGGTCCGCCCACACCGTCTCCCCGAAGACGGCCTTGCCGGCCTCGTTGCCGACCTTCTGCAGCAGCGTCCGGATCTCCCGGTGCACCGGGTCCCGCGCCTCGTCCTTGAGCAGACCCCAGTCCCCGCCGGCCTCCGACAGCACCGTGGCGAGCCGCACGAGCCGGCCGTCCCGGACGCCCACGAGGGGGTCCAGCTCGGTGAGGAACAGCCGCAGCGGGTCCGCGAAGGCCACCCGTGCGTAGCCGTGCGCGTCCACGAGGCGGTCGCCGCACGTGTCCTTGCCCGACTGCTTGCGCCCGTGCAGCCCGATCAGCCGCGGGCGGGGGTCCGGTTCCTGGGCCATGACGGGTCTCCTCCGGTCGTGCGCCGACGTGGTCCAGCGTACGGACGGGGGCACGACGGCGCACGGGGCACCACCCGCCGCAAAGTTGCACTATGATGTCGTGAGTGCAACATCTATTCGACCTCGGGCGCCTCCGGTGACGGCGGGCGCACGGGAGCAGCGCATGCGCCGGACCCGCCGCTCCCTCATCGCCGGTGCGCGCCGGTTGACCGCCGAGCGCGGGCTGGCGGGGTTCACCGTGGACGAGCTCTGCGCGGAGGTCGGGATCTCCCGGCGGAGCTTCTTCAACTACTTCGCCTCCAAGGACGACGCCGTGCTGGGCACCCCGGTCCGGGACCCGCTCGAGGCCTTCGGCGAGCAGTTCGTGGCCGGAGGCTCCGCCCCGGACGGAGCCCCGCTGCTGAGCGCCCTGCAGGAGCTGGTCGTGCGCTCTTTCGCCCTGCTGGAGGGCCCCCACGACCGGACCCTGCTGCTGGACGTCCTGCGCCGCGAGCCCGTGCTGCTCCAGCGGCTCACCGAGACCATGGAACGCCGGCTGGCCGAGCTGACGGAGCTCATCGCGCGCCGGCAGGGCTGCGGGGAGCGGGACCCGTTCCCCGGCGTGGCCGCCGCCGTCGTCTCCCACCTCGCCGGGCACACCGTCCACGAGCTCCTCGAGACCCAGCCGGCCGGCGCCGACCCGGACGAGTCCCCGCCCCTGGAGGAGTTCGCGGAGCTGCTGGCCCGCAACGTCCGCCTCGCCGGGGCCCTGTTCTCCCCCGGCGCCACCGCCCCGCCGACGACGCCGGACGCCGCCGCGGACACCCCCTCAGCCACTCCCCCCGACACCTCTGACCCGCCCCCGGACACCGAAGGAAGCCCATGACCACCACCCCGCCCGCGGTCGCGCAGGACGCCCCGCTGCTGGTGCTGACCCAGAAGCGGATCTGGATCATCTTCTCCGCCCTCATCGCCGGGATGATGCTCGCCAGCCTCGACCAGACGATCGTCTCCACCGCCATGCCGACCATCGTCGGGGAGCTGGGCGGCGTGGAGCACCAGGCCTGGATCACCACGGCCTATCTGCTGGCCACCACCATCGTGATGCCGGTCTACGGCAAGTTCGGCGACGTCCTGGGCCGGCGCAACCTCTTCCTGGTCGCCATCGCCCTCTTCACGCTCGCGTCGGTGGGCTGCGCCCTGGCCACCGGGTTCTGGCAGTTCGTGACCTTCCGCGCGCTGCAGGGGCTCGGCGGCGGAGGACTGATGATCCTCTCCCAGGCGATCATCGCGGACATCGTCCCGGCCTCCGAGCGCGGCAAGTACATGGGCCCGCTCGGCGGCATCTTCGGGCTCTCCGCCGTGGCGGGGCCGCTGCTCGGCGGCTACTTCGTGGACCACCTCACCTGGCAGTGGGCCTTCTACATCAACATCCCCATCGGCATCGCCGCCTTCGCCATCGCGTGGTTCACCCTGACCCTCCCGCACAAGCGCGCGACCCGCAGGATCGACGTGGCCGGCGTCCTGCTGCTGTCCGTGGCGACGACCTGTCTCATCTTCTTCACCGAGTTCGGCGGCAACGCCGAGCACGGCTGGGGCGCGGCCGCCACCTGGGCCTGGGCGGGCGGCATGGTCGTGGCCACGGCGCTGTTCATCTGGAACGAGACCCGGGCCGAGGACCCGATCATCCCCCTGGGCCTGTTCCGCAACCCGGTGTTCGTCAACGCCACCGCGATCGGCCTCACCCTGGGGCTGGGGATGTTCGCCGCCATCGCGTTCGTGCCCACGTTCCTGCAGATGTCCTCCGGCACCTCGGCGGCGGAGTCCGGGCTGCTCATGGTCCCCATGATGGTCGGGATGATGGGCACCTCGATCTGGTCCGGCCTCAGGATCTCCCGCACCGGCCGGTACAAGGGCTACCCGCTGGCGGGCACGCTCGTCACGGCCTCGGCCATGCTCGCCATGACCACGCTGGCGGCCGAGACGCCCATCTGGCTGATCTGCGTCTACCTCCTCGTGCTCGGCGCGGGCCTGGGCCTGATCATGCAGGTCATCGTCCTCGTGGTGCAGAACGCCGTGGACCCGTCCATGGTGGGCACCGCCACCAGCACCAACAACTACTTCCGCGAGGTCGGCGCGGCCCTCGGCGTGGCGATCTTCGGGGCGATCTTCACCAACAACCTCTCGGAGCAGCTCACGGCCGTCTTCACCGGCGCCGGCGCCTCCGCCGCCCAGGCCGGGGAGGCGACCGCCACCCTGGACCCGCAGACCCTGGCGCAGCTGCCCGAGCCCGTCCGCGAGGGCATCGTCACCGCGTACGCAGACTCCCTCGCCCCGGTGTTCTGGTACCTCATCCCCTTCATGCTGCTGGCCTTCGTCCTCGCGGTGTTCCTCAAGCAGATCCCCCTCTCCGACACCGCCGGCATGGTGGCCCGCGGCGAGGCCATCGGCGGCGCGGAGGCCGCCGCGCACGAGGCCGCAGCGAAGAAGGCCGCCGCGATGGAGGCCGCGGCGCAGGAGACCGCGGCGCACGACGACGCGCGCCGAGCGTCCTCCACCGGCACTCCCGCCCCCTGACGGGTCCCGGCGTCCGGCCGGCCCGGAGCGGGAACTGGCCGAAAGGCCATGTGCTTCTGTGAACACCCCCGGTAGGCTCGGGCCCGGGCCGGATCCGCGCCCGGCCCGGGCCCCACCCACCCCCCTCGGAAGGAACTGTCATGATCAGACTGGTCGGCGAGTTCGACGCGTTCTTCAACCCCAACTTCACGGCCATCCTCGGCATGTTCTTCGACCTGGTCCGCGCGGTGCTGCTCGGCGGCTGAGCCCCGGTCCACCCCGCGCCCTCGGCGCCGCCGGAGCCCCTCCGGCGGCGCCGTCCGCGTTCCCGGAAACTTTCGGCGGTCGGCGCCGCCTGCTAGGTTCTGCGCATCAGGCACTCGGCGGATCGGCCGCCCCCGCAGCGCAGACCCCAGGAGGTCGCCGTGAGCCAGCACCACCACGTCGGCGGAGCCACCGGCGTCGGCACCCGCGCCGTGGTGGTCCGCGGCGGGCCCGTCCTGCGCACCGAGCGGCACACCGTCGTCGACGAGACCGACCGGACCGTCACGGTCGACGACGGCACCCGGTTCGCCAAGACCACCGGACCGGTGCGGGACGCCCCGGAGGCCGACCCCGCCGAGCCCGACGGCGCGCACGCCCCGGTCCGGCTCGTCACCGAGGGCCACCCGGCCTTCGAGCAGCTGTGGGCGGACGCGGTCCTGAGCACGTTCACCGACTCCGACCACACCGCCTACGTCGAGGGCCTGATCGCCTCGAACCGGCTCGCCCGGCGCGGCGACGTGCACGCCCACTACGACGTGGCCGCCATCATCGACGAGCTCGCCGCCCTGCACCCCGACCTCGAGGCGATCCCCGAGGACCTGTTCTGGGCGGTCGTCGACCGGCACGGCCGCGAGGACGACCGGGACGTCACCCCCTGACGCCGTTTCGGGACCGGCGCGCCGGTCCCCGGCTCAGCCCAGGCGCCCGTCCGAGTGCCGCAGGTAGCAGCCGGCGCACATCGACTCGTAGGACACGGCCGCACCGTCGATGGCCACCTGGTCGCCCTCGAAGACCGGCTCCCCGTCCACCGTGCGGGCGTTGAACATCGCCTTGGACCCGCAGCGGCAGATCGTGCGCAGCTCCTCGACCGTGTGGGCCACGGCCAGCAGGCGCGCCGCGCCCGGGAACGCCTCCGTGCGGAAGTCGGTGCGCAGCCCGTAGGCCAGCACCGGGACGCCGTCGAGCACCGCGATGCGCAGCAGGTCGTCGACCTGGGCCGGGGCGAGGAACTGCGCCTCGTCCACCAGCAGGCAGTGCACCGGTCCGCACTCCCGCACGGCGGCCCGGAAGCGCTCGCGCGCCCCGTCCTCCGGGGCCAGCAGCAGGTCGACCCGCCGGGACTCCCCCAGCCGTGAGACCACGGTGTCCGCGCCCTTCGAGTCGATCGCGGGCTTGGCGACGAGGACCGTCTGGTCGCGCTCCTCGTAGTTGTGCGCGGCCTGGATCAGCACGGTGGACTTGCCGGAGTTCATCGCCCCGTGCCGGAAGTAGAGCTTCGCCATCAGCGGGTCCCGGCGGGCCGGGGGGCGAGGGTGGTCATGAGCGTTCTCCTGGGGTCGTGCGGGGTGCTCGGCGGGGGCGCCGTGCGTGCCGGTGAACACCCTACGTCCGCCGCGCGGCCGGCCGGCGCCCGGCGCGACGGCCGGACCCGGCGCCCTCCGCAGCTACCCTGGAGCCCATGGGCTGGCACATCGGCACCTCCGGGTGGAGCTACGACCACTGGGAGGACGTCCTCTATCCCCCCGGCACGGCCCCGGCCAAGCGCCTGGAGATCTACACCCGGGCCTTCTCCACCGTGGAGCTCAACGCGAGCTTCTACCGCTGGCCGCGCAGCAGCACCTTCGCCGGCTGGAACCGGCGCCTGCCGGAGGGCTTCCGGATGACGGTGAAGGCCCCCCGCGGACTGACGCACGCGAAGAAGCTCTACGCGCCCGAGAACTGGAGCCGGCGGATCGCCGAGTCCTGGCACGAGCTGCGGGACCGGCGCGGCGTGCTGCTCGTCCAGCTCGCGCCGGCGCAGGCCCGCGGCGACGCTCGCCTCGACTGGTTCCTGGCCGGGCTGCCGGACTGGCTGCCCGTCGCCGTGGAGTTCCGCCACGACAGCTGGGTGCACCCGGAGGTCTTCGAGCTGCTCCGGCGCCACGGCGCGGCGTACTGCGTGATGAGCGGGGCCGGGCTGCCCTGCGTCCTCGAGGCCACTGCCCCCTTCGTCTACGTCCGCTTCCACGGCCCCGACCACCACCACCTCTACGCCGGCTCCTACTCGGACGAGGACCTGGCCTGGTGGGCGGACCGGATCCGGGAGTGGCACCACGGCGGCCGCGAGGTCTACGCGTACTTCAACAACGACGGCGACGGCCACGCCGTGCGCAACGCCCTGACGCTGCGCCGGCTCCTCGAGGGCGGCTGAGGAGATCCCCGGCCGGGCGCAGGACGCCGTGCGCGGGATGCCGGGCCCGGGCATAGGATCGGGCCATCACCGTCGAGCAGGACAGGAGCCGGAGATGAACCGCTACCCCGAGCCCGCGGACCGCGACGAGGCCTGGGCGGAGACGAGCCAGGAGGGACTGGGCGTCCGCGACGAGACGTGGCTGACCGCCACCACCGACGAGAGCAACCGGCGCGCGGACGCTCCCCCCGAGGAGGCGGAGGACGACGCCCCGCCGCCGGAGGACCCGGAGGCGGGGACCAGGCGCCCACCGGACGACGAGTAGACCCCTCGGGCCGGTCAGTCCTGCGGGCTCCACGGCTCCCCGTCCGCCAGGGCGTTGAGCTCGTAGGCGGTCCGCCCGTCGAGGGACTCGCGCAGGATGTCGGCGTGCCCGGCGTGCCGGGCGTTCTCCTCGACCATGTGCAGCGCCACCCACCGGGCGGGCCACGTCCCCAGGTCCTTTGGGAACCACGGGGCGTCCGGGACGGGGATGCGGGCCTCCGGGTCCGCGGTGCGCAGGCCCGCCTCGACGCGGTCGGCCAGCGAGTACAGGGCCGCGCCCAGGGACTCGGCGGTGTCCTCCGGCTGCACGGCCTCCGGCAGGATCGCCCCGGCGGCCCAGCCGGCGTCGTCCAGCGGCTCCCCGGAGGTCCGGTGGGGGTCCGTGAGCACTGCGAACGGACCGTGCCCGCCGATGAACAGGACGTGCCGGGCCAGCGCGCCCAGGCTCATGGCGCTCGCCGAGGGGGTCGCCCGCAGCTGCTCGGCGTCGAGGCCCTGGAGGGTGGTGGCGACCTGGCGGATCTGCTGGCTCGCGAAGGCCGCCAGGGCGTCGCGCTCGTCGGTGACGGTGGGAGTGAGGAAGGGCACGGTGGGCTCCTGAGGTGTCGTGCGGCGCGGGGCTCAGCGGGTGTGGGCGTACAGGTCGCGCAGCAGGGCGAGCTCCGCCCCGTGGTGGATCAGCTCGCGGTTGATGTGCAGCACCAGGGCGAGCATCGGCAGGTCCGCGTACGGGCCCTCCGCCGGGCCGCACGGGCGCGCCAGGTCCGCGTCCGTCAGCGAGTGCACCCCGGCCGTCCAGCGGGCGAACTCGCGGTCGAGCTGGGCCAGCGCCTCCTCCGCGGTCCCGGCGTACGCCCAGCTCTGGTAGGACGCCTCGGGGCCGGCGAAGTGCCCGTGGCTGCGCGCGGCGAGGACCCCGACGACGACGTGCGCCAGCCGCCAGGCGATGGTCGTGAACGGCGCGGGCACCGGTTCGGGGAAGGCGAAGTCCAGCACGAGCTCCCCGCGGCCCGTCTGCATCGGGGTGCGTTCCTCGGCCCGGGGATGGACCGTCCACGCGGACCCGCCGGTGGGGTCGAAGAAGTACTCCTCGTCGGTCAGGCCGGCGAGGCGGGGCCGCAGCTGGTGGGTCCAGTGCCGGTCGATCTGGTCGGCGGCACAGGCGGCGACGTCGAGGTCGGTCATGGCGGTTCCCTCCTGATCGGGGCGCCTCCGGCGCAGCGTCCGGTGACAGGTCCAGTGTCCTCCCCGTGGCGGACAGATCCTGTCCGCATCCACGCGGCACCCGAGCCGTGACGGATCCCGCGCACTGCCCCTGTCCTCCCGGGCGGCAGTTCTGGACCGGCGCCCATGACGGTCCTGGACGTGGGGCGCATCGTGCTCGGCATGACGTTGCGCTCGTGTCCCTGGACGGTCGGGTCAGCGGCACGGACGGCACGGTGCTGTTCGCAGCGGTGCTCGTCCACGGGGTCCTGACGGTGCTGATCGGCCGCCGGGACGCCGCCTCCCCCGCCGGGGCGCCGGACCCTCAGCCGGACCGGCCGCCCGCCGCACCCGATGTCGACGGGCCACCGGCCGGGGAGGCCTCGGCCGGTGTCTCGATCGTGCTCGTCGTGGTGGGGGTGGGGCTTCTCGTGGCCGGGGCCACGGTCCTCGTCGAGGGGGCGGTCGACGTCGCCACGGCCCTGGGCGTCAGCGGCCTCGTCGTCGGGCTCACGGTGGTCGCCCTCGGGACGTCCCGGCCCGAACTGGCCGCGTCCGTCGTCGCGGTCCGCCGGGGACAGCGGGATCTCGCCATCGGCAACGTCGTGGGCAACTGCCTGCTGAACCTCGGACTGGTGCTCGGGGTGCCGGCGATCCTCGTCGACGGCGGCCTGCCGGTACCGGCGGCGGCCGTGGCCCTGGACATCCCGGGGATGCCGGCCGCCGTGGTGGCGCTGCTGCCCATCGCCTTCACCGGGTTCGCCGTGGCCCGCTGGGAGGGCGGTCTGTTCCTGGTCCTGTACTTCGCCTACACCGGGTACGTGCTACTGGCGGCCACCGAGCACGACGCCCTGGAGGGGTTCAGCTCCGTGATGGTCTCGTTCGTGCTGCCCCTGGTCGTGATGACCCTCGTGGCGGTGAGCGCCCACGAGCTGGGCCGGCGCCGCGAGCGCCGCGAGCGCCGCGGGCCCGGCGGGCCTGCGGGCGCCCCCCAGCCGCCGCGGGTGGGCCGGGGCACGGTCACGGTCAGCCGGACCGCAGTCCGCTCACACCGTTGCCGAGGAGCACCGCGCCGATGACGACCAGCACGACGGTCATCACCCAGGAACCGTTGGCGGTCATCCACCCCTTCGCGGCCGCCAGCACCGTGGCGGCCCGGTCCCCCAGGACCACGTGGAGCAGCACCGGGGCGGCGACCGCGGCGCTGGCGACCCCCGTGAACAGCAGGAGCGCGAGCACCTGGTGCGCCACGGACGCCGTGGCCGTCGCGATCGCGGCCGCCCCCGTGACGACCAGCACCGCGTTCTTCGGGTTCACCGTGACCAGCAGGAAGGCCACGGCCAGGGCCTTCGGGGGCGTCATCGTGTCGACCGCGGTCATCCACCGCGCCGGCTGCGACCCCTCGAGCGACCGGCTCCGCCACTGCTTGACCCCCAGCAGCAGCAGGGTGCCGCCGAGCACGACCCGCAGGACGCCGACCCAGGGCGCGGGATCGTCGCGGGGCAGGGTCGTGTCGACGACCAGCACGGTGAGGGCGGTCACGACGGCGATCCCGGCGATCCAGCCGGACAGGAACGCGGTGACCGCGCCCCGGGTCCCGCTGGTGACGAGCATCAGCATGATCACGGCGACGGGCAGGGAGGCGGCGAGCAGTCCCACCGCGATCGGGAGACCCGCGGCTGCGGCTGCCGGCACGACGACCTCCTGGGAACGGGTGCCCGTGACCGGGCCGCTGACGCCCGGGGCTGCGGTCGAGCCGACCGCTCCCCTCGACGAGGGCTGGGACCCCGGGTACCGGGGCCCACCCGCCCTGCGACGGGGACGATCGGAACACTGGCCTCGGGGGCACATCCTTCTCCACCAGGGTGGAGGTCGCGGGCACGGCCGCGGATCACCCGGCGCGGGTGGCCGTCCTCAGCGTCCCGGCGATGTCGCGGGTCCAGGCCTCGATCCGGGGCCAGTCCCGGTGGTCGCCGAAGCGCCCCCCTGTCCCCCGGAGGAGGAGTCCGGCCCAGCCCGGCAGCTGCTCGGCCTGCGCCACCCCGGACAGCAGCAGGTGCCCGCGCGGGTGCACCACCTCCCGCAGGGACGCGGCCAGCCGCCGGTTCTGGGCGCGGCGGGCCGGTCCGCGAAGGATCCGGGGCAGGGCCGCGGACATCCCCACGCTGAACAGCCACACCGGCCGGGTCCGCAGCACGGCCTGGTGGCGGTGGACGAACGCGGTGGCCACCGGCAGCCAGTCCTGGTCGTGGATGGCACTGCCGAGCACGACGGCGTCGTAGTCGCCGAGACCGTCCTGCTGTTCCATGGGCCCGACGTCGACCGACGAGCCCTCGTCCCGGAGCACGTCGGCGATCCGCCGGGCGATCTCCGCCGTCGACCCGTGTGCGCTGGCATGTGCGACGAGAATCCGCATCTCCGCCTCCCTCTCGGTCCTGCCCCCAGCGTAGGCCGACGACCGGCCGGACCGGGTGACGACCGGCCGGACCGGGTGACGACCGGCCGGACCGGGTGACGACCGGGGACGCGGGACGTAGCGTAGAACCATGAACAATCTCGTGCTGTCCCTGACCAGCTCCGCGGCCGCCGGAGCGCTGACGCTGGTCTCCCCGTCCGGCTGGTCGCCCCGGGTGCGCGCCGCGTACGTCGTGGTGCCGGGAGTCCTGGTCGCCGGCGCAGGAGCGTGGGTGCTCTCCCGGAACACCGGCGGGGAGGACTCCGTCGACGTCGGCACCGAGGCCGGGACCCTGGCCGACGGGAGCCCCGTCGCGGCGCAGCGGCTGCCGGTGGCGGCGCGGGCGGCGCTGCTGCTGGGTCTCGGCGCGGCGACGTGCGGGGTCCAGGCCGCCTCGCTGCGGATCGACGCGATGCTCGAGCGGTGGCTGGTCGCCCGCGGGGCGGCCCATCCGCGCCGGTGGATGGCCGCGCTCGCGGTGCTCGCCTCGCTGGGCATGGACGCCGCCGGGGACCGCATGAGCGCCCTCGCCGGGGAGGACCGCCGGCCCGTTGCCTGACGACCTCCGCCGCCCCGGGCGCGGCGGCTGTTACGGTTCCCCCAGCAGGCACCGGACGCCCGCGTCGCCCGTCGACCCCGACTCCGACTCCACGAGGAGCACCACCATGGCCGCTGAGCCCGTCGCCCGGCAGACCGACCCGGTCCTCGTGCCGTTCGGTGCCCCGGCCGTCTCCACCGCCCCGGGCCGCGGTGAGACCGGGTCCCGCAGCCGGCCGCGCCGGCCGGCCCGCTGAGCCGGGGTCACCGGACGGTGGACGAGCGGCGGAGGCTGAACCAGGGCGGTGCCGTGTACCCCGGTGCGCGCGCGGTGGTCATCCCCGCCCGCACCGGAGCCACCGGGGAGCCCACCACCCGCCGTGTGGTCGTGGCCGCCGACCGGAGGAGCTTCACCCTGGACGACGGACAGGTCTACGAGCGGCTCTCCGGGGCGCTCTGGTCCCAGCGGCGCTCCCCGGACGTCGGCACGCTGCTGGTCCGTCAGGCCTGCACCGAGGGCGCCGCCCTGTTCGACGGCCTCTGGCGCTCGGCCGCGGACCCGTCGCCGCGGACGGCGGCCGAGATCGCCGCGGCGCAGGAGGCGGCTGTGGTCGAGGCGCTGCGCGCCCGGCACCGCGTCCCGCCCTGGTCGAGGCCGGACTTCTACTACGACGTGGTCCGGGCGCGAGAAGCCCTGGCCGGTCTGAGCTCGGACCTCTCCCGGATCCCCGACGAGAGATTCTGGGTCGTGGTGGAGCGCCACCGGCGCACTCCCGCGGAGATCGCCGGGCTCAACCAGCCGGTGGGGCCCGACTGTCTCACCGCGGAGCACGGGACCTGCCGGCGGTGCCGGCCCGTGCACGTGTGGGCGTGGGTGGCCGAGCGCCGCTGGAGCCACCACGGCGGTGACCCGTCCGTGGTCTACGACGTCGAGGCGATCGTCGCCGTGCTCGAGCGCATCGACCCCGAGTACCGGCACACCCCGGGCCGGGTCCTCACCCGTGTCCTCGACGAGCACCACCGTCCGGAGCAGGGGGCCGCCCCGTGAGCGCGGCGCCGCCGGACGGCGCACCGCGCACCGGACCCGGGCCCGCCCCCGTCCGCACGCCCGCCCCAGCACGCCACCCGATCCCCTCGACGACAGGACGTCCCATGCGCCGACCCGTTCCCGCTCTGCTCGCTCTCTCCGCCCTCGCCCTGACCGGCTGCGCGCCGACCGCCGACGACATCCAGGCGATGGTGGCCGGCGGGGCCGCCTACGAGGACGCGACGGCGCTGCGCGACGACGTCGTCGGGGCCGGCATCGACTGCCCGGGCACGGACCAGCTGCGCGCCCCGGCCGACCCGGAGACCACCTACCTGGACTGCGCCAACGGACGCATGGCCATGGCCGTCACGGACTCCGAGGAGCGCATGGAGGGGCTGTTGAACACCCTCAGCAGCGAGCAGGGCGCCTCCTTCCTGCACGCGGACAACTGGGTCGTCATCTCGAGGGACGCGGCCCCGCTGCAGCAGCTCCGGGACGAGCTCGGCGGGGACATCACCACGAACCCCTGAGCGGTCACGGTGCCGCTCGCCGTCCGCCCGCACGGATCGTGGGAGCCGGGCGCCGCCGCACGACGGACGCCCACGCCCCCCCTCACGGACATACCCCGGGCCTGCTACGACCAGGAGGCGGTCGTGAGGAGGCCGAAGAGAGGCTCGAAGTCGTAGCTCGTGGTGCTGTTGGTCATGACCACGATGCCCAGGCCGTGTTCTGGGTAGAGACGCATGACGTTCCAGAATCCGGCGCCGGCCCCGAAGTGCTCGACCCACTGCCCCGTTTCCTGGGTGGGGCGGCGGAACCAGCCGATGCCGTGGTCGAAGGGCTTCCCCGGGTGCTCGATCACTCGCATGGATCGGGCCGTCTCAGCGGACAGGATGCGGTGCCCGTCGATCTGGCCATCACCCAGGTGCAGCCGCAGAAACCGTCCGGCATCCGTCACGTCGGCGACCAGACCGCCGTAGGCGGCTCCGTCGACGTAGAAGGGCCGCAGGCCCAGGTAGGCGCCGTGACGCGTCCCGGCCACCCCGGGTGGGAGCAGACGGCGCAGCAGCGGATCGGCGGCGCGCGGGGCGCGCACACAACCGGTTGCGGCTGGTGCCTCCGGGCGGTAGGTGAACCCGGTGCTGGTCATGCCCACCGGATCCAGCACGGCTTGCCGCAGATAGGACGTCACCGGCATACCGCTCACGGCTTCGATGATCTGAACCAGCGCAAGATAGCCGACGTTGGTGTATCGGGCCCTGTGCCCCGGGGCGTGGCGGTAGGCGCGCGGTCGCCTCATCACGGACCGCAGCAGGTCCTCGGCCGCCGGCGGCTCCTGCTCGGCCGGGTGCACCCATCGCAGCGGCAGAGGATTGGACAACCCCGCGGTGTGGGTCAGCAGCTGCCCTACCGTGGGCTGGGAGGCACGCGGGGCGCGCAGACAGTCCACGTAGTCGGCCACCGGGGCGTCCAGCTCGAGGCGACCGTCCTCGACCAGGGTCATGGCGGCCGTGGCGGTCACGATCTTGGTCATGGAGAACCACAGATACACCGTGGCCGGAGTCGCGGGCGCCTCCGTGGCCAGGTCAGCAGTTCCGAACCCGCCGGCGTACAACGACCGCTGTGAGTCGACCACGACCAGGGACAGTCCCGGGATGCGCCCGGTGCGCATCATGGTCATCACCGCCTCCGCCAACCACTCAGGAGTACCCCCTGGCTGGGCCCCGGAATCACCGGGGTGGTTCTCGGATGGATGGCTGTGCATGGCATCCCCCAGATGCGCGACTCCACCGACGTCGCAACGGTCTGACGCCACCTTGAAATTCTGTCGCTGCGGTGTCAAGACCGAAACCGTCCAAACCATACAGACGACGCAGACGGAGTCCGCCAAGACGCTGCGCTCGGCCCCTCAGCGCCAAACGACGACCGATCCCGCCGTGAACCGCTGCAGACACCTGCGTCCGCAACGGGAACCAGCGCGGCGGGCATATGAACCCCCGCTGCAACGCCGAACTTCCGAGAAGTGATTGGTAGCCAGCCATATTTAGAGAGGCGACGGCGCCCTCCTGACCGTCTGGTTCGCCGCCGGCGCGGCAACTGTGGCCTCAGCTTGGAAGCACGACGAGCTCGCCGCTGTGCGCTCTGCGGCCGGCCCTCCGGTGAGGAATCCGCCCGACTGCGGAGGCTGGCCCCCTCTTCTGTGTCGAGACGTCCGGCTGTGCCAGGCGGTAGCTTCGGCACCATGGACCAGGACGGGCGTACGAAGGAGGGGGCGTCTCCACAGGTCGACAGCACCCCGATCCCCTCGGCTTTGCGGGTTCTTCGGGGCAGCCTCTGGGTGGGTGCTCTGTTGGTGGTCGGTCTGCCGTTGCTGGTCTGGTGGCAGTTCGGAGTCCTGCGCGAGGACCAACGCGGCCTGTGGACCTCGGCCGTGTCCCTGGCCTACATCCTGCTGGTGAACTCGGTCTCCCGGCGCACGCACGTACCGGGTCCGCGTCCCACCCAGTACGTGGCCCGTGATCGGGTGGGGTGGATCCTCGGCAGTGCCTCCTCGACCGTCACCGTGCCGCAGGACCCCCAGTTGCGGGCCGCCGCTGGCGCGGTGGCCATCTGGCGGATCGAACTCGCGGCGTTCGTCTTTTATGCCGCGGTGGCGTTCGCCCTCACCGGGGTGCTGCGCTGGTCGTCCTTCTGGGGGTTCATCGCCGGGCTGCTGACCGTGTTCGCCCTCGTTCTCATCAGCAGGGCCCGCCGCAGCTGGGTCTTCCTCACCCTCCTACACGCCGAGGAACGACCCCACGATCCCGGCCGGGGGCACGGACTTCGCCGTGGCTGAGCCCATTAGGGATTGTGAGAGGACTCCGCGCCCATGACGGACATTGCGGCCCTGCTGGCGGTGGCCCACTTCATCCACGAGGGGAGAACCGATGAACGAGCACGCATCTGAGCACCCACGGCCACCGGTTGCCCCGCGCCCCGGGCCTAGGGCGGTGCTGTGGTTGGGTCTGCGCATCCTGCTGTGGGCGGTGGTGCTGGCGCTGGCTTTCGCCGCGGGCCTGTGGCTGATCATCGTCACCGCCCCCAAGGGTGGAGGGGCCGTGATCGGTGCCCCTCTCGTCGCCATGCTCGGGCCGTTGCTGCTCAGCGTCCCCTGGGCTCTCGTGCGCGGCTGGCGTGAGGGGCACCGGGTGGAGACGTATGCGTTCTGGCCGGCCGCCTACCTGCTGGCCGCGTTGCTGGGCACCCCGGTGCTGGTGTGGAACAACGGCTGGTTCACCCCGGGAGCCCTGCCGCCCGGACAGGCCCTGCGCGACATCGCCGGCACGGTCGTCTTCCTGAGCGTGTTGGCGCTGCTGGCATCAGCGGTCGTTGCTGGCGCCGCCGCAGCGGCAGCGGCCACTGCACGCTGGGTCCGCCGGCGGCACGCCACGTCTCAAGCCCACCCCTGAAGCTGACAGGGAAACCCGACAGGAGGCACCATGGTCACCGGAAAAGCTCCGATCAGCGGCACCCTCGCGATCGCCTGTGGCCTCCTGGCGGCGACCACCGTGATGATCACCGTCGTCAGCGGAAGCTCTTGGAACACCGTGGTGAGTGCTCTGACCACTTTCGCGATGTTCGTCATCGTGTGGCGAGGAATGAAGAAACAAGACCGGGAGTACCAAGAGCGCTTGGAACGCCTGAAGCAGCGCTTGAGAGACGAATAGCGCTCCCTCCAGATCAAGAACCGCACATCCAAGGCGGCGGACCCCGTAGATCATCGAAACCGCGGCAGCCTCCGCGACGCTCCTCGTATCGCACTGCTTCCTCAACTACTGACGCTGAAACTGCTGCCCGCCGGGTCGTGCCTGAGCGTGCAGCACCGTGAGATAGATCAGGCTTCGGCGGAGCCGGAAGG
This sequence comes from Kocuria rosea, assembly GCF_006094695.1. Taxonomy (NCBI): domain Bacteria; kingdom Bacillati; phylum Actinomycetota; class Actinomycetes; order Micrococcales; family Micrococcaceae; genus Kocuria; species Kocuria rosea. The sequence goes on from NZ_CP035103.1 coordinate 2,142,820, forward strand.
CAGACACCAGCGCCATGCCTATCGGGGCACCGAGAAAGCTCGACCACGGCGCTTCCGGACGGATGAGCATGCCCAGGACGACTCCCAGGACGAAGAAGATGAGCACCACGAACATCTGGAGCTCGGTGCAGGCAACCGCCGCCGCGGTAGCCCGCACCCCCGGATCCACCGGCACCTCCCTGGTCTTGATGACCGACGAAAGCGCCCACTTCCACCGCTCCTGACTGACCCGCTTGTCCAGTCGAGGCTGCGACGGCTGCACGAGATACTGGACCAGCCCGGCCAACGCAAAGAGCAAGAAGACGACCAGGAACCACCATCCGTCCCCCGTTCCGCCAGGCAGGACCACAGCCACCAGCGGAGGACCGGCCACAGCGACCAAGGAAGCCGGTATGGAGCGCACTGCCAGCTGACCCACCGTCGGCGCTGCAGAGCCGTCCATCAGCCGGGCGTGAGCCCCCGCGTCGCCGCTACTCGTCACGCTCACGACGCTACCGGCCGGTTCGGGCGGGAACCACGACGCACAAAAGGGGAACCTCAACTGCACGTGCCGATGCCCATGCACCCGCGACGATTAGAAGCGTGATCGGTCCCTGTCGTTACGGGGCCGCCCAGGTGTGAGCATCCCGGACTCATTCAGCAGGAGTGCACCTCCTGCCGCGGGGAGAAAGAGGAGGGCGGGCAGCCATTCAGTAATGGCGAACAGGCCCAGTGCGAGAAGGAGAACGACGATCGCTGCGACTCGGACTTTGGTGTGCATGACATCACTTCCATTGAGTTCGCGAAGCCTAACATCGGCCTCCAGGCCCCCTTGCCACCCGACTCGCCGGGCGGAATCCCAGCGCAAGCAGGAACTTCTACCGCAGCACGGTTCGCCGCTAACCGGGCCCCAAGTAAAGCCTGGCGTAGTGGAGGTCTTCCCTGACTGGTGTTCACCTGTGGTGGGAGCGGTGGAGCACAGCACGGCGGGTCGCCTCCACGCTGGTGCTGACTACCCGCTCCAGCGGCCCCGGACCGAGTGTTGCTCGTTGCCAGGTCCGGGCAACCAGCGCTACGACTACCAAGGGCAGGAGGTACCACAGAGAAGGCTGGTCGTAGTGGGCCTGGAAGGACAGCGCCACCAGGTGGGCGGTGTACAGGGTAAGACCCATCGCGCCCAGTGCCGACAGCGGCAGCAACCACGCCCCGAACTTCCTGGTGGCCAGCAGCAAGCTCCCCAGCACCAGCAGTCCCACGCCCAGGCCGGCCGCGATCGTCCACGCGGTGCCAGTGGGCGCGGGAATGAGCGCCGGCCACCAGGGCGAGTCGGTGGGCAACACCTCCGGGCCCCACACCCGCACCTCCATGCTGGTCCGGTTGCTGGTCAGCAATCGGTCGTACCCGTCGAAGGCGTTGGACACCACGAAGGCCGCCTGGGCGCAGATCACCAGTAATGCTCCCACCACCAGCACCCGGACCTGGACCCCCGTGTCACGCAGTCGCATCCGCCCCAAGCCCAGCCCGACCAGCAGACAGGTCATGTACGACAGGATCGGGTGACTGCCGGTGAACAGCAGGTGGGAGATCCTGCCCGCGGCCCCGCTCACCCCGTCGACGGAGGTGGGGGTGGAGGGGGCATACGCGGGCATGACTTCGGTCATGGCCTGCATCAGCAGCGGGCCCACGATCCACATGAGTGCCGCGCAAACGAACAACGCCGTCGCCGACAGGTGCAGAAACGGAATCGCCAGCACGAGAAAAACCGCGTAGTAGATCAAGATGTTGTCCGCCGGGGCACCTTCGGGCATCAGTGCCCCGGCCCCCAGGCCTACAGCGGCCATGAGGATCGCCTGCACGGCCATCCCCATCCGATCAGCGGCCAGCCACCTGCCTCGGTGTGGAAATCGTCCCCCGGAGTCGAAGGCGAGTCCCACCCCGGCCAGCAGGACAAACAGTGCCACCGGAGCCCCCGACAGGAGCAGGCCCGACCAGGTCGACTCCTGGATCTCGTGGTCATCGGCGGGCATAAAAGGCACCGCCAGCAACCCGAGCAGCGCTAGCCCGCGGGCCGCGTCGATGCCGTCCCACCATCTCGAGGACCTGCGGGCACCGTCGGCGGCACCCGCCAGGGCGGGCCCCTCCGTTCTGGATGTCCAACTCATGATTGCCTCGATCTCCGGAGCGGACCCGGGTTTACGGCCCCAGCCGCCGGGACCATCCTGTGCTCAGGATCTCTGCTGCACCTGTCGTTGCCGTTGCGAAAGCCTGTAGGTTCCATAAGATTCTGCGAACCCTACGGTGCACATCAACCTGACCTCCGCCGCATTCAAGTCGTTGACGACCGCTCGCTCACAAGGTGGTCGGCACCGGCAGCTCCCGGATCCGCCGGTAGAGCGTGGCGCGGGACATCCCAAGGTCCCGGGCGACCTGGGTCGCCGGCTCCCCGCCGTCGATCAGGCGCAGGGCGTTGCGGATCTGGGAGTCGGTGAAGGTCTGGGGCCGTCCGCCGAAGTCCTTGCCGGCGGCCCGACGCTTGGCCACCGAGTCGGTGATCCGCTCTCGCTTGATCTCCAGTTCCATTTGGACCAGCGCGGCCATGACGGTAAAGACCATGGAGCCCATCGGTGTCGCGGTGTCCACGTCTCCCCCACCGAGGTTGAGCACCCGCAGACCGGCACCCCTCCCCCGCAGCGCCTCGGCGAAGGTCAGCATGTTCTGCGTCGACCGGCCCAGGCGATCCAGCGTGGTAATCACCAATGTGTCGCCCTTCTCCAGCGCAACCACAGCACGGTCGAACTGCGGGCGTGACGCGCGTCCTCCAGACACTCCATGGTCGATGTAGACATCAGCGCGCCGCACGCCGGCGGCCAGGAGGTCATGCACTTGACAGTCTGCGTCCTGTTGCCGCGTCGAAACTCGCGCGTACCCAATCAGCTTGCCCACGTCCACCCATCTGTCTCGTAACTAACGTTGAGTACTCGATTTTTGGAGACCTTGATAAAGTACATAGATACGAGACATGCCCGACCGCGGAAACATGCGGACGCAAATTTTCCCGACGAGACGTCTGGCATCCCATGCCGTGCGATCCACTGTCATCCTCAATCTTCAGGCTGCTCTGCTTGGTATCGGCAAGGTCATGGGTCGGATCGGTTCGCGGCCTGTGACTGCGGGGAGGAAGTGCTCCGACACCAAGCACGTCAGCCCCGTCCAGCGCCACATCCTCAAACCTCTCGCCAACGGCTACCGCCAGGACCACACTGTCTTCGTGGTGAAAGACATTTCCCACCCGTAAGGCCGGGCGCATGGCCCGGCCTTGCGCATGCCCGCGGGGATCCTCAATACACCCCCGAGAAGAGACGCCGCATCGGTCAGGAAGCCCCGCAGGGCATGCCCCCCTCGCAGGTCCCTTCCACACCATCGTCGCCTCGGACCCCATGGCCCTTCACGCGGCTCTGAATAGTGGCGCAAATGGGGACAACATGAAGATGGATCTTCTTCCTACTAGAGAGTAGGTTCGGGGTATCACGCAGGGCCGCCGGTCGGGGGGCCGGTCGGCCCGGCGTGGAGCACGCCAGGGAGGCCAGTCGGGGGGCTGGCTCCTCGGCGGTGATCATGCCGCCGCCTTGGTGGGCAGAAGTCCTGTGACCATGTGATCAGTCGTCGGGGGACGTCTCTTCTGCTTGCCAGGGCGCGGCAGCTCTCCTTCACGGTGACCGGGTCCAAGAACTCTTCGGTGGTGCACGTGGCCGGTCCCACAGGTCACGGACTGGGTCATCGAGGGGGCCGGCGCACCGGTAGGGACGGATGAGCCGCAGCAGGCAGTGGCCAACACGCCCCTGACGATGACCGTCCTGGTGAATCCACGACGTCCCTCCGGCCGCGACCGGAGGAGCAGCAGATGGACACTGAGCAACCCCGCCACACCTCAGGCGCCTCCACCCTGGGCCCAGCGGCCCGCGCCGCCGTCTTCCAGGCATTGCGCCCGGCGCTGGAGGCTCTCACTCTTGAGGCCGCCGCTGATCCCCGGCTCAGCGCCGAGGCACGACGTGTTCTGCGGGCCGTGGCCTGCACCGGAGCCGGGAACGCACTGGCCCTGGCTGATCTCGCCGCCCGATCCAGTACCCCCAAAATCCGTGTTCCCGTGGTGCTGACCGAGCTTGAGGGCCACGGATACCTCGATCGTCTGGCCCGCATCGCACCGCACCTGGCGGCAACCCTCCCGACACCAACCGCCCCCTCCTCTGCTGAGCTCCGCAACGTCACCCACGGCCGCGACGAAAGACCCGAACAGCAGACACACCCGGGGCCATGACACCGACCCAGCCCACCGGCGACCTCCAGCCAGGATCCGGACCAGGTGAGAGGCCTGGCATCCCCGGGCTTGAAAGGCGGCCTGCTGTCACATTGCTCAGCCTGCTTCCATAGTTGTCGGCCCCGTGCTTACCCTGGGCCATCACCATCGGGCCCCCCAGACTCGGCGATGCGACCGCGCCTCAGGCCGCCACCGCCAGACGATCCGTCACCTGCGAACAGGAAGAAGGCATGACCATCTCCGTCTCTGGGGCTCTGGCCGTTGAGCTGCACCCCCTCACTCCCACCCAGTGGGTTGCCACCTACTACCCCATGGTGGCCACTCCCGTGGGTCGCTGGGCCGAGGTCACCTGGGACCTGCACCAGCACCCGATGCCCGCCGCCTCCGTTCCGCGGGAGCCGGCACGGTGGCTCGAGGCGTGCAGCCCCGATCCCGAGCACCCCTGCTACGCCGGCCACCGGGAGTGGGCCGCCGAGCTGGCCGCCGGCTACGCAGCTGCACTGGCAGTCCACGACAGCGAGGCCGTCAAGGAACCCCTCTCGGCTCAGGAGGCGCAGCTGCTGGGCGAGGACACGTTCCTCGTGCCCGCCGGACAGCTCTCGGAGTGGGTGCTCGACGATCTCGACGGCGAAATCTCAAACGTCTGCGGCTGATCCTGTACACGGACCAGCCTTTCTCGCACCAGCCACCCACTCCGGAACACCCCTATTAGCAACCGCACATGGATGTGTCATGTTGTGAACCCCAACACACCCCCGGAATTGCCGGACGGGGCGGGAGCGAGCATCGTGGCGTATCAGGGGGACAGGTGATCTGCATCAGACCATCCTCCAGCTTCTGGCGCGTCGACCGGCCGCACCGTGGTTCCGGGGGGATCCGAGGTGCTGGCCAGATGACTGGTCCGCGCAGAAGCAACTGGGGCGGGGTGGCCGGGGGGCCGCCCCGCCCCCGTCACACCCCGCCGCGGCGATCATAGGATCCGTCCCCGGCGGAAAGTCTCGCGTCCACGGCCTCAGGAGCGCGGGCGCCCTACGCACTCCACCCGATTCCGTCACCGACTACGGTGGTGCTGCCGCTGAGGTGCAAGGCAGAGGCGGGACGCCCAGCGCGGGGAAGCAGCACCGACTCGATCCCTCGGGGGTCTCAGTAGCGGTCACCGGGCCTCTCGCTGTCATGCAGCCACGAACTCAGAAACCGGGTCTGGATCGCGACGGAGCGCTCGAAGACGGGCTCGTGGTGATACAGCAGGCCGAAGTGCCCGCCTTCGAGCTCGTGCACCTCCTTGGGACCGCCCAGCGCGGCGAAGGCCTGCCTGGCCACGGCCGTCGTCGAGCCGGGCATCTCATCGTCACGGGCCAGCAGAAAACAGGTCGGGACCAGCACATGTTGGGCCCACAGCACCGGTAGCCACATCGGTTCCTCCGGGGCGGTGAGGACCACCTGGTTCTCCCACCCGGTGCCGAATCGCGCCCCGTACTCCAGGAACCACCGCAGCGCGGTCAACGGCTTCAGCGCCGAAGGCGCCGAGAGCTGGTCGGCGGAGACCACCGGCATCGGCCCGCGCCACCGCTCCGGCTCGGCCCGCACGGATCCGCCCAGGAGCCGGGCCCGCATTCCCCGATACAGGGCCCCGTCCGGGTCCGGCGGCGCCGGATGCCGGCCGCAGGCCGGCGTCTGAGCCACCACCGCGCGCACCCGCTCGTCCACGCAGGCCACCGCCAACACCTGGGCAGCGCTGTAGGAGTCCCCCCACAACGCCACCCGCTGGGGGTCCACCCGGTCACAAGCAGAGACGGCATCGAGGGCGTCCCGATAGCCCCGGGCCTGGATCCACGGATTGATCTCTCCTCGGGGCTCACCCCGACTTCGACCCACACCTCGGTGGTCGTAGAGGAAAGCCGCGACACCGTGATCAGCGAACGCCTGGGCGTAGCGGTCAGCGACCATCCCGTGAGCAGTGGCGGAAAAGCCGTGAGCCATGACCACCACCGGCCCCGGCGCAGCCGCGGGAGGCAGGAACAAACGACCGGCCAGCACCGCACCCTCGGAACGAAAACGGATCTCCACCACAGCTGGCACCTCAACGCCCCCCCGATCCCCGCACATCCCAGAGCCAGACCACCAACCGCTGCAGGTCCACCGCCGTCACCCCGGCGCGACCGAGGCCCCAATGTGATGCTTCAAGCGTAGTGAGCCGGGCAATGGCATAGTTGAGCCCCCGATAGTGGTGTAGCGCGGTGGTCTTGCTCGTCGTTGCCGACGAGAGCGCGGCCACCGTGAGATCTTTCGAGTTCACCTCTCACAGCACCCTCGAAAGGACATCATCACGATGACCGCTCCTCATATTGTCGACCCTGCTGGCCTGCTCGGCGAAGCCCTGTCCGACGCGTCCCCGGATCTGATGCGCAGCTTGTTGCAGACGGTGATCAACGCTCTCTTGTCTGCTGATGCCGAGGCGGTGGTCGGCGCCGAATGGGGCAAGCCCACCCCGACCCGGTCTGCGCAGCGCAACGGCTACCGGCACCGTGAGCTCGACACCCGCATCGGCACGATCGACGTCGCCGTGCCGAAGCTGCGCACCGGCACCTACTTCCCCGAGTGGTTGCTGGAGCGGCGCAAACGGGCTGAGTCCGCGCTGATCACCGTGGTCGCCGACTGTTACCTCGCCGGGGTCTCGACCCGTCGGATGGACAAGCTGGTGAAGACCCTGGGCATCAACTCCCTGTCGAAGTCCCAGGTCTCGCGCATGGCCACCGACCTCGACGAGCACGTGGAGTCCTTCCGCCACCGGCCCCTGGACGAGGCCGGCCCTTTCACGTTCGTCGCCGCCGACGCGCTGACCATGAAAGTCCGAGAGGGCGGGCGGGTGGTCAACGCGGTCGTGCTGCTGGCCACCGGGGTCAACGGCGACGGCCACCGGGAGGTCCTGGGCATGCGGGTGGCCACGGCCGAGACCGGGGCGGCGTGGAACGAGTTCTTCGCCGACCTGGTGGCCCGGGGCCTGGGCGGAGTCCGCCTGGTCACCAGTGACGCCCACGCCGGTCTCAAGGACGCGATCGCCGCGCACCTGCCCGGGGCGTCCTGGCAGCGGTGCCGCACCCACTACGCGGCCAATCTCATGTCGATCTGCCCGAAGAGCATGTGGCCGGCCGTGAAGGCGATGCTGCACTCGGTCTATGACCAGCCCGATGCCGCCGCGGTGAACGCCCAGTTCGACCGGCTGATCGACTACGTCGCCGAGAAGCTGCCCGAGGTGGCTGAGCACCTGGCCGACGCCCGGGAGGACCTGCTGGCCTTCACCGGCTTCCCGAAAGACGTGTGGATGCAGATCTGGTCCAACAACCCCGCCGAGAGGCTGAACAAGGAGATCCGCCGGCGCACCGACGCGGTCGGGATCTTCCCCAACCGAGCCGCCATCGTTCGCCTCGTGGGCGCGGTGCTGGCCGAGCAGACCGATGAGTGGGCCGAGGGCCGCCGCTACCTCGGACTCGAGGTCCTCACCCGTTGCCGGCTCACCCCCGTGGCCCGCACCGGAAGCGAGGTGATCCCCGACCCCCTGACCGCCCTCACTGCCTGACCCCTACGAAAGATCGCTACACCACTTCTCGGGGCTTGACCAATGGCATGTCCCGGCAGAGCCTGAGACGGGGGTCAGCAACCCACCACACCTCCCGCACCACCGGTCCCCGGAAGTCCGATCGCACCCCCAAGTGTCACGCAACCAAACTGCCTCATGTCGCATGGGTGACCGGTGGTTTCTCGCCATGGTTCCATCTGCTCAGTATTAGTACGGCGTCGACATTCGGGCCCCCTCGAGTTTCTTCTGCACGAGGCGTCGTCATGTCTTCCCTGTACCTTCCCCAGGCCGGGCGCGGAAGCAGACAATCCCACCATGACTACTCTCACGCCCTGCCTGTGGTTCGACACCGAAGCCCAGGACGCAGCGAACTTCTATCTCACGGTGTTCCCCAACTCCCGGATCACCGACATCACCTACTACGGCGAGGCCGGGCCGCGGCCGGCCGAGATGGTGCTGACCGTGGAGTTCGAGCTCGACGGTCATCCGTTCACCGCGCTCAATGGCGGGCCCGAGTTCAGCTTCAGCGAAGCGGTGTCGTTCCAGATCGACTGCGCCGATCAGGCGGAGGTGGACCGGTACTGGGAAGCTCTCACCGCCGACGGCGGGCAGGAGAGCATGTGCGGGTGGCTCAAGGACAAGTACGGGCTGTCCTGGCAAATGGTGCCCCGCAGGCTCGTCGAGCTGCTGGCCGATCCCGATCCGGGCCGGGCGCAGCGGGTGATGGCCGCGATGTTGTCGATGCGCAAGCTCGTCATCGCCGACCTGGAGGCCGCCGCCGACCGTTCCTGAAACACGGAGGGCGCGCTGCGAACCGCCCAGCCCCCTATGGGCGAGACCGTCCCCGCTCCCGTTCGTGGCTGTCGAACCGGCTCCGGACACTGGCCACCGTCGGATCTGGAACCATCCGACCGCCTCCGTCAAAAGACTCGATGGTCAGGACGGTGGTCCGACTGCGGTGCAGGGGGTGAGCTCGCACGCCCAGCGCCCGTTGCGGCAGGCCAGGACGGCTCAGGGGGGAGCACGAGTCGGGGCGCCGGTCCTCATCGGCTCATGCGCCGCGGCAGGTGCCCATGGTCCACAGGTTGCCGCCGCCGTCGCGGATCGTGAACTGGGGGGAGCCGTGGTCGGTGTCCGTCAGCGGCTCGAGGACCTTCACCCGACCCCCCGCACACAGAAAAACACCCCGGACACACAAAAACACCCCGGACCGTAGGTCCGGGGTGTTTCCGATGTCCTGAGACATCGCACTGTGCGCGAGGGGGGACTTGAACCCCCACCCTCTAATACGAGGACTAGCACCTCAAGCTAGCGCGTCTGCCTATTCCGCCACCCGCGCGAGTGGATCCAGGGCGAACGTGGTGCCGTTTCCGGCCGTTCCTCCTGAACGCAACAGAAAATAAGGTACCACATGCGCGGCCGCCGTTCACATCGGCGCCGCTGTCCGGAGGAGCAGCGCGACCGCGCCGAAAATTTTGATGAAAACCCCTGAGTAAGTGCACTTCCGGCTTCCACCGCGCCCCGCCATGCGGTTGAATGGTGGCTGAGCATCTCCAGGATTCTCCAGCTGACCTGGGGCGATGCTCGTTCGAGGGTTGCGTTCGCGCCACCGGGGAGCCCCCCGTCCCCGCCGGTGCCAGGGACCCTCGACACGGCCGGGGACCCCCCTCACCTGTGCCGGCGGCGGCCGCCGCCGCCCCGTTCTCCCACGGGACCACGGTGGCCGCCGCCTCTCACCGTCCGGCGCCGGCACCGCCCGCCGAGGGCGTGCGGTGCCGCGGCGACTCAGAGGACGGAGCGGTAGACCTCCAGGGTCCGCTCGGCGATGGACTCCCACGCGAAGTGCTCCTCGGCGCGGCGCCGGCCGGCGGCGCCCATCTCCCGGGCGCGCACCGGGTCGGAGACCACCTCGGTCAGCGCGGCGGCGAAGTCGGCCACGAACTTCTCGGGATCGACCGGCGTGCCGGTGCCGTCCTGGGCCTGCTCGATGGCGACCAGGCGGCCCGTCTCCCCGTCGACGACGACCTCGGGAATGCCGCCCGTGGCCGAGGCGACCACGGCGGTGCCGCAGGCCATGGCCTCGAGGTTGACGATCCCGAGCGGCTCGTACACGGACGGGCAGGCGAAGGCCGTGGCGCCGGAGAGGATCTGGACGATCTCGCGGCGCGGCAGCATCTTCTCGATGAGCACCACCCCGGACCGGGTGGCCCTCAGCTCGTCGATGAGCGCGTTGACCTCGGCCCCGAGCTCCGGGGTGTCGGCGGCGCCGGCGCACAGCACGAGCTGCACGTCCTCGGGCAGCAGGGCCGCGGCGCGCAGCAGGAACGGCACGCCCTTCTGCCGGGTGACACGGCCCACGAACGCCACGGAGGGCTTGGCCGGGTCGATGCCGTAGGACTCGAGCACGTCGGTGCCCTCGTCGCGCACCCACTGGCTCACGTCGATGCCGTTGTGCACCGTCCGGACCCGGTCGGGGTCGACGTCCGGATAGGACCGGAGGATGTCCTGGCGCATCCCGTCGGAGACGGCGATGATCGCCGCGGCGGCCTCGTAGGCGGTCTTCTCCACGAAGGAGGAGACCGCGTACCCGCCGCCGAGCTGCTCGGCCTTCCACGGGCGCAGGGGCTCGAGGGAGTGGGCGGAGAGGACGTGGGGGATGCCGTACATCAGCGACGCGAGGTGCCCGCCCATGTTGGCGTACCAGGTGTGGGAGTGCACCAGGTCCGCGCCGGCGATGTCGCCGATCATCGCGAGGTCCACCCCCAGCGTCTGGATCGCGGCGTTGGCGCCGGCCAGGTCCGCGGGCACGGGGTAGGCCTGGACCTCGACGCCGTTGACCCGGGGCTCGCGCGGAGCACCGAAGCACCGCACCCTCAGGTCGACGAGCGGGGCCAGGACCCGCGAGAGCTCGGACACGTGGACTCCGGCGCCGCCGTAGATCTCGGGCGGGAACTCCTTGGACAAGATATCTACTCGCACGGTTCCGAGCGTACTGCAGGATCGGCACGGTGCCACGGGGAATCGCGCGCCGGGATCCGTGCGCGCCGTTCCGGGAGACACATCAGGACTCCTGTGCGAGCGGTCACTCCCCTGCGCGGCTGTTAAGACACAATGAAGGCGCCTGTCGAGTGGTTCCGCACCGCGAGGCGGAGATGTTGCGCCCGATTGCCGAAGAAGACAGAGAGGTTCCCATGCCCCACCGTAAGAAGGTTCTCGCGATCGTCCTGGCCGGAGGCGAGGGCAAGCGCCTGATGCCGCTCACCGAGGACCGCGCCAAGCCCGCGGTGCCCTTCGCGGGCGGCTACCGGCTGATCGACTTCGCGCTGTCCAACATCGTGAACTCCGGCTATCTCCAGGTCGTGGTGCTCACCCAGTACAAGTCGCACTCCCTGGACCAGCACGTCACCCAGACCTGGCGCCTGTCCGCCCAGCTGGGCAACTACGTGGTCACCGTGCCGGCCCAGCAGCGGCGCGGCAAGGAGTGGTTCCTGGGCTCCGCCAACGCCATCTTCCAGTCGATGAACCTCATCGACGACGAGAAGCCGGACATCGTGGTGGTGGTCGGCGCGGACCACGTGTACCGGATGGACTTCTCCGACATGGTGGACTTCCACGTGCGGTCCGGAGCCCGCGCCACCGTGGCGGGCGTGCGCCAGCCGATGGAGATGGTGACGTCCTTCGGCGTGATCGAGACGGACCCCGAGGACGTCACGAAGATCACCCGCTTCGTGGAGAAGCCCCAGAGCACGGCCCCCCTGCCGGACGACCCCAACGCCTTCTTCGCCTCGATGGGCAACTACGTCTTCGACACCGACGCGCTCGTCGAGGCCCTGCGGGCCGACGAGGCGAAGGAGGACACGAGCCACGACATGGGCGGGGACATCATGCCGTGGTTCGCGGACCGCGGCGAGGCCGCCGTCTACGACTTCACGAACAACGACGTCCCGGGCTCCACGGACCGGGACCGGCAGTACTGGCGCGACGTCGGCACCCTGGACTCGTACTACGACTCCCACATGGACCTGATCCGCCCGCTGCCGGTGTTCAACCTGTACAACTACGCCTGGCCGCTCTACACCAACGAGATGCAGGCCCCGCCGGCGAAGCTCGTGCGCGGCCCGAGGGGCGAGGGCGGCATCGCGACGGACTCGATCCTCTCGCGCGGCGTCCTGGTCACCGGCGGGCGCGTGACCGAGTCGGTGCTCTCCCCGAAGGTGCTGGTCAACAACGACGCCACCGTCAACCAGTCGATCCTGCTGCCCAACGTCCAGATCGGCGAGGGTGCCGTGGTGGAGCGGTGCATCCTCGACAAGAACGTGGTGGTGCCCCCGGGCGTGAAGGTCGGCGTGGACGCGGAGCAGGACCGGGCCCGCGGCCTGACCGTGACGCCCTCCGGGCTGACGGTCGCCCCGAAGAACTTCCGCTTCGAGAGCTAGGAGTCCCACCCGTCACGGCGGGGCCGCCCACCTCGGGGAGGTGGGCGGCCCCGCCGTCGTCACGCGGTCTGCGTGACCTCGACCTGGACCTGCAGCCCCGAGGTGCCGCCGCCGCCGGTGACCATGCCCTTGAGCGGGGTGACGTCGGTGTAGTCGCGACCCCGGGCCACGGTGACGTGGAAGTCGGTGAGCCGCGTGTGGTTGGTCGGGTCGTAGGCGTACCAGCGGTCGTTCCACCACTCCACCCACGCGTGGGACTCCCCCGGCACGGTCGTACCGATGCCCGCCTCGTAGTCCGGGTGCAGGTACCCGGAGACGTAGCGGGCCGGGATCCCGATGTGCCGCATCATGCCGATGGCCACGTGCGCGAGGTCCTGGCACACGCCCTTGGCCTCCCGCCAGGCGGCCTCGGCGTCCGTGTGCACCCCGGTGACCCCCGGCACGTACTGCATGTGCGAGGCGATGCCCCGGAAGATCGCCGCGGCCGCCGCGGCCGGGTCGGCCGCCTCCTTGCGGATCTCCTCGGCGACCTTCTCCAACTCGGGCCCGAGCCGGGTGAGCGGGGTCTGGGGCACGTGGTCGGAGACCGCGTCGAGGACCTCGGGGGTCGCCAGCTCCTCCCAGCTCAGCCCGTCGGCGACCTCGTCGCCGGGCCGCCGGTGCACCTCCACCGTGGCCGAGGAGCGGACCTCCAGGTGCCGGTGCCGGCCCTGGATGTCGAAGGCCGCGACCCGGGTGCCCCAGTAGTCCCGGTAGTTGCTGACCGTGGCGGTCCCCGGGCTCAGCGTCAGCTCCGCCTCGAGCACAATCTGCTCGTCGTCCGAGAGGGGCGTCATCCGGGCCTCGTTGTAGGACTTCGAGACGTTGTCGTTGTAGTCGTAGCGGGTGACGTGGTCGATCTTGAGCCGGGTCACAGCATGCCTCCGAACCAGGACGCCTCGACGGCGTGCGAGAAGTACTTGGTGCTCACGGCCTCCGACGCCCTCGCGCACGCGGCCTGGACGTTGTTCAGGTGCTCGGGCAGCACCGCGATGAGGTCCTCCGCGTGGTGGAACTCCAGCGCCGTGCGCGCCTCGCCGATGATCCGCCGGGCGTCGTCCTTGAACCCGACCCGCTGCAGACCCGGCTCCAGGCCCACGAGGATCTCCTCCGCCGTGGTCAGCGCGTGCAGGATCGAGCGGGGGAAGAGCCGGTCCAGGAGCAGGAACTCGGTCGCGGACTCGTCGCTGAACGTGCCGTAGCGGGTGCGCAGGAAGGCCTCGTACCCGCCGGCGCAGTGCAGGATCGACACCCACGACATGCCGGAGGTGGACGTGGACCGGGTCCACAGCAGCCGGGACGTCATGTCCGCCCGCTCGATCGCCGCGCCCAGGGACAGGAACATCCAGGACTCGTCGTGGGACATGGTCATCTGGGTCTGCCCGCGCACGGTGGCCATCCGCTCGATGGTCCAGTGGCAGACGCGGAAGGTGCCGACGACGTCGCGGCGGTGCTGGCCCAGGCCGTAGTACGTGGAGTTGAGCGACTCCCACATGGCCGAGGACACGGTCTCCCGGGCGCGGCGGGCGTTCTCGCGGGCGGCGTGCAGGGAGCCCGAGATGGAGGTCAGGCAGTCCTTGTTCCACGCGAGCTCGTGGATCATCGACCGGACGCTGTAGTCGCCGTCCCCGGGCTCCACGCCCATCACCGCCATGATCCGGCGCACCTCGGCCTCCTGCTCGCCCACGGGCAGCTGGGTGATCCGCTCCAGGTGGACGTCGAGGATCCGGGCCACCCCGTCGGCCCGCTCGACGTAGCGGCCGATCCAGAACAGGGACTCGGCAATGCGGCTCAGCATGTGGGCCCCTCTCCGGTGCGGGTCGTCGCGGTGGTGCCCGCGGTGGTGGTCACGGCCTGTTGCTGTTGCTGCTGCTGCTGGCCGTTGTCGCCCTCGTCCTGCCAGGACGCGGAGACCGGCCACGTGTGCACCGAGGAGTCGACGTCCGGGGGCGGGGCCTGGCCGGGGTCGAGGTCCTGGGTCTGCGGCTGGCCGAGCACCCAGGTGTCCTTCGAGCCGCCGCCCTGCGAGGAGTTGACGATCAGTGAGCCCTTCTGCATGGCCACCCGGGTCAGCCCGCCGGGCAGCACGTAGACCTCCTCGCCGCTGTTGACCGCGAAGGGCCGCAGGTCCACGTGCCGGGGGCTGAACTCCCCGTCCGCGAACGTGGGCACGGTGGACAGCTGCAGCACCGGCTGGGCGATCCACCCGCGCGGGTCCGCCAGCACCTTCGCCCGCAGCTCCTCGAGCTCCGCCGCGGTGGCCTGGGGGCCGATGACCAGGCCCTTGCCGCCGGACCCGTCCACGGGCTTGACGACCAGCTCGTCCAGGTGCGCGAGCACCCAGGCGCGGGCTTCGTCCTCCTCCAGCCGGTAGGTGTCCACGTTGGGCAGCACCGGCTCCTCGTCGAGGTAGTACCGGATGAGGTCGGGGACGTAGGAGTAGGTGAGCTTGTCGTCGGCCACACCGTTGCCGATCGCGTTGGCGATGGTCACGTTCCCGGCGCGGGCCGCGTTGACGAGTCCGGAGCAGCCGAGCGCGGAGTCGGAGCGGAAGTGCAGGGGGTCGACGAACTCGTCGTCGATCCGCTTGTAGATCACGTCCACGCGCTGCTCGCCGTCGGTGGTCCGCATGTAGACCTTGTCGCCGCGGACCACGAGGTCGCGGCCCTCCACGAGCTCCACCCCCATGAGCCCGGCCAGCAGGGTGTGCTCGAAGTAGGCGGAGTTGAACACGCCCGGGGTGAGGACCACCACCACGGGGTCCTCGGCGGCCTCCGGGGCCGTGGCGCGCAGCGCCTTGTAGAGGTGCCGGGGATAGGCCTCCACGGCGCGGATCGGCTGCGACATGAAGGCCTCCGGGAGGCCCTTGGTCATGGCCCGCCGGTTCTCGATGACGTAGGAGACCCCGGAGGGCACGCGCACGTTGTCCTCCAGGACCCGGAACACGCCCTGCTGGTCCCGGACCACGTCGATGCCCGCCACGTGGATCCGGACGCCGCCCGGGGGCCGGAAGCCCCACACGCTCCGGTGGAAGTGGGCGGAGGAGGTGATCAGCGCCTTCGGCACGATCCCGTCGGCCACGACCCGCTGCTCCCCGTAGACGTCGTCGAGGAAGCACTCCAGTGCCCGGACCCGCTGCTTCACGCCGCGCTCGATGACGTCCCACTCCCCGGCGGTGATCACCCGGGGCACGATGTCGAGCGGGAAGGGCCGCTCCTCACCCGCGAAGTCGAAGGTCACGCCCCGGTCGAGGAAGGAGCGGGCCATGGAGTCGGCGCGGGTGTTGACGTCGCTGAGCGAGAGGTCGTCGAGGACACCGCCGATGCGGTCGTAGCCGGGGCGGACCTGCCGGTCCGGCGTGTACATCTCGTCGTAGGCCGCCGCCACGGCCATGTCGGCGGCGTAGTTCTCGAACAGGTCGGACATGTCGGGCGATCACATGCCTTTCGGGGTCGGGGCGGGCAGTGTGTGCAGTATGGACGGGCCGTATTTCGCAGCGGTAACCCGGTGGCCGAGGCTCCTCCCGATTGTGTCACGCGCCGTGCGCCGGAGGGCCGGAGGACGTGCCCCTACGATGGGAGGGCGTGTCCGCCGGGAGGCGGGCCCGCGACCGCAACCGCGACCGCCGCCGCGGCGCGGCGGACCCGACGGAAGGACACGATGGACGCCCCGGACCCCCAGTGCCGCGTCACGGTGGTCGTGGCCACCCGCAACCGCCGGGAGGAGCTCGTGGCGCACCTGGGCCGGCACGAGGGGCCCGTCGTCGTCGTGGACAACGCCTCCACGGACGGCTCCGCCGAGGCGGTGCGCGCCGCCCACCCCCACGTGCAGGTGCTGGAGCTGCCCCGCAACGTCGGGGCCGTGGCCCGGACCGTCGGCGTCCGGCTCGCCCGCACCCCCTACGTGGCCTTCGCCGACGACGACTCGTGGTGGGCCCCCGGGGCGCTCGCCCGCGCCGCGGCCGTCTTCGACGCCCACCCCCGGCTCGGCCTGATCGCCGGGTCCATCGCCGTGGGCCCCGAGGAGCGCCCGGACCCGCTCAACGCCGTGCTCGCCGCGTCCCCGCTGGGCATCCCCACCGGGGCCCCCGGCCCGGCGCTGCTCGGCTTCGTCGCGTGCGGGGCGATCGTGCGCCGCTCGGCGTTCCTCGCGGCCGGCGGCTTCGACGACGTCGTGCGCTTCCCCGGCGAGGAGGAGCGCCTCGCCCTCGACCTCTTCGACGCCGGCTGGCGGCTGTCCTACGTGCCGGAGATCCGCGCCCACCACCACCCCTCGCCGCACCGGGGCTCGGACGAGCGCCGGCAGGTCGCGCTCGTCCGCAGCCACCTGCTCACCGTGCTCCTGCGCCGGCCCTGGCGGGTCGTGGCGCACGAGCTGCGGAAGGCGCTGCGCGGCGGCCGCACGGGGCGCCGCGGTCTGCTCCGCGCCCTCCCCCGCACCCCGGCCGCGCTGCGCGCCCGGCACCGGGTGTCCCCGACCACGGAGGCCGCACTCGCGCTGCTGCACGGCCCCGCCCCCGCCGATCCCGCCGCACCGGAGGAGAGCCCGTGACCGAGACCACCCCCGCACCCCCGCCCGCGACCGGCCCCGACGCGCGCGTGGCGGTCGTGATGATCACCTACAACCGCCGGGAGGAGGCCCTGCTGGCCCTGGCCCGGCTGCGGGAGCTCCCGGAACGGCCGCACGTGGTGGTCGTCGACAACGGCTCGGGGGACGGCACCGCGGACGCGATCCGCGAGCGGCACCCCTGGGCGGAGCTCGTCGCGAGCCCCGTCAACCTCGGGGCCGTGGGCCGCAACGTCGCACTGGAGCGCGTGGACGCACCGTTCGTGGCCTTCTGCGACGACGACACCTGGTGGGAGCCCGGGTCCCTGCGCCGGGCGGCCGACGCGCTGGAGGCTCACCCGCGGCTGGGCGTGGTCACGGGCAGGATCCTCGTGGAGCCCGGGTCCCGGGAGGACGCGATCAACGCGGAGCTGCTGCACTCGCCCGTCGAGGGTCCCGCGTGGATGCCCGGCCCCGCCCTCGGCAGCTTCCTGGCGGGGGCCTCCGTGGTCCGCCGGACCGCGTTCCGCGAGGTGGGCGGGTTCAGCGAGCGGCTGTGGCTCGGCGGTGAGGAGGAGCTGCTGGCGGCGGACCTCGCGACCGCGGGGTGGGAGCTCGTGCACCTGCCCGATGTGGTGGTCCACCACCAGGCCTCCACGGTCCGGGACCCGCACCTGCGGCGCCGGCACGGACTGCGCAACACCCTGTGGTTCATCTGGCTGCGCCGCCCGCTGCGCGCGGCCCTGCGCCGGACCCGGGACGTGGTCGGCGCCGCCCCGCGGGACCGGGTCACGGCGCTGGCCCTGCTCGACGCCCTGCGCGGTGCGCCGTGGGTGCTGCGCGAGCGGCGGCCCCTGCCCGAGCGCGTCGAGCGGCGGTTCCGGGCGCTGGAGGAGTCGCAGCGCGCCAGCGCCGCGCGCCGCTACGTCAGCTGAGCGCCCGGCGGACCGGACGGCGGAGCGGCCGGTGGAGCGCCCCGCCGGGCCGCCGCGGCCGGGCCCGCGCGCTCAGCGCGCCCGCACGGCGGTCTCCGGGAGGCCGGCGCCCTCCCGGAACCACTCGACGGTGCGCTCCAGCCCCACCGGCCACGGGACCTCCGGGGCCCAGCCCAGGACCTCGGTCGCGAGCGTGGTGTCCGGGCGGCGCACCATGGGGTCGTCGACGGGACGCTCGACGAACTCGACCCCCGAGGACGTGCCGGTCGCGGCGATGACGTCGTGGGCGATCTGCAGCACGGACAGCTCGTGCGGGTTGCCGATGTTCATGGGCCCGCTGTGCCCGCTGTCGGCCAGGGCGAGGATGCCGCGGACGAGGTCGGAGACGTAGCAGACGGAGCGCGTCTGGGTGCCGTCCCCGGCCACGGTGAGGGGCTCACCGGCCAGGGCCTGGCGGATGAACGTGGGGATCGCCCGGCCGTCGAAGGGCCGCATCCGGGGCCCGAAGGTGTTGAAGATCCGCACGATGGCCGTGTCCACCCCGTGCTCGGCGCGATAGGCGACCGTCAGGGCCTCCGCGAAGCGCTTGGCCTCGTCGTAGACCCCCCGCGGGCCCACCGGGTTGACATGACCCCAGTAGCTCTCGGCCTGCGGGTGCACCTGCGGATCGCCGTACACCTCGGAGGTGGAGGCCAGCACGAACCGGGCGCCCTTGTCCTTGGCCAGGCCCAGGGCGTGGTGGGTGCCGATCGAGCCGACCTTGAGCGTGTGGATGGGCAGCTTCAGGTAGTCGATCGGGGACGCCGGGGACGCGAAGTGCAGGACGAGGTCCACGTCCCCGGGCACGTGCACGTAGTCGGTGACGTCGCACTGGACGAGCCGGAAGCCGGGGTCGCCCACGAGGTGGCCGATGTTGGCCGCGGAGCCGGTGAGGAAGTTGTCGAGGCACACCACCTCGACCTCCCGGCGGCGCAGCTCGGTGCACAGGTGGCTGCCCAGGAAGCCGGTCCCCCCGGTCACCACGGCCCGGCGGATCGGACGGGTCGCGCTCGCGGCGGTGGTCGCGTTCGTTGTGGGATTCACGGTGCTCCTGACGGATCGGGTCGGATGGGAACGGCTCGGCGAACGGGCCGGGTGGTGGGCGGCGGGCCTCAGGGCCGGGCCGGGACCCCGGCGCCCTGGGCGAGCTGGGCGCGGGCGGCGGCGAGGACCTCGTCGGCCGTCACGGCGGCGAGGCGGGCGTCCAGGGCGTCCGCGTGCGGATCGCCCCACGTCGCGGCCGCCGGGTCACCGTGCCACAGCACGGTGTGCAGCCCGGGGTCCACCGCGGGGCCCCACCGGGCCGGCGGCGTCGGGCCGAAGAGGACCACGGAGCGCACGGCCAGAGCGGTGGCCACGTGGGCGACGCCCGTGTCGCCGCTGAGCACCGCGGCGGCGCCCCCCACCGTGGCGGCCAGCTCCGGCAGGGAGAGCCGGCCGCACCGGTTCTCCGCCGAGGAAAGCCCGCCGGTGACGGTCGCGGCCAGCTCCGCCTCGGCGGCGGAGCCGGTGACCACGATCCGGTGGCCGTCCGCGGCCAGGGCCTCCGCCACGGTCCGCCAGCGGGCCGCGGGCCAGCGGCGGGCGCCGGAGGCGGCCCCCGGATGGATCACCACGGGGGCACCGTCGGGCGCCGGAGCGTGCTCGCGCAGCAGCAGGTCCTCGGGGCCGCAGGGTCCCCCCGCCGTGCGCACCAGCCGGCACCACCGGTGCACCTCGTGCTCGTCGGCCCGCCACGCGGGGCCGGCGTGCCCGGCGGCGGCGAAGGCGACGAGCCGCTCCGGGCCGGTGGCGAGCAGCAACTCGTGGCTGCGCGGACCGCGCCCGTGCAGGTTGACCGCCACGTGCCCGCCGGACAGCGGCGGGAGCGGGCCGAGCCCGGACGTGGGCAGGACCGCGTCCACCACGCCCAGCTCGGCCAGCCAGGTGCCGATGCCCTCGGGCGCGGCCAGCACCAGCCGGTGCCGGGGCAGCATGCGCCGGACCCCGCGCAGGGGCGCCACGCCGGTCAGGCCGTCGCCCAGGCCGAGGGCGCGCAGCACCAGCACGTCGCCCGGTCCGACCTCGCCCGGGTCCACAGTGCGGGGGCCGCGGGGCTCAGCCCTCACGGCCGGCCCGCTGGAGGATCGCCGTGGTGGAGCGCCCGGAGAGGTAGGGCAGGACGGTGACCTCCCCGCCCCAGCCGCGCACGTCCACGGCCTCGGGAAGCTGCTCGGGAGTGTAGTCGCCGCCCTTCACCCACACGTCGGGGCGCAGGACGGACAGGGCCGCGCGGGGGTCGTCCTCGTCGAAGACGACGACCGCGTCGACGCTGCGCAGGGCGGCCAGCACGCGGGCGCGGTCCTCCTGGCCGACCACCGGCCGGCCCGGGCCCTTGAGCCGGCGCACGGAGTCGTCGGAGTTCAGCAGCACCACCAGCGCGTCGCCGAGCCGGCGCGCGGCGTCGAGGGAGGCGATGTGTCCGGCGTGCAGGACGTCGAAGCAGCCGCCCGTGGCCACGACCGTGCCGCCCGCTGCGCGCACGTCCACCAGCAGGTCCTGGACCTCCCGGGGCAGCCGCTCGGCACCGGGGTGCAGGCGCGCGCGGCCCTGGTCGCCCTGGGCGCGGCGGGTGCGGAAGGTGGCGGCGCCGCCGGCGGCGACCCACTGCCCGGCCGCCTCGACGGCGGACTCCACGGCCGTGGTCACGTCCGTGCCCGCGCCGAGGGCCAGGGCCGCGGTCGAGGCGAAGCGGTCCCCTGCCCCGCACGGATCGGTGTTGCGCACGGGAGCGGCCGGCACCAGCTCGGTGCCCGTGGCGGTCGCGAGGTGGGCGCCCTCGGCCCCGGCCGTCACCGCCACGGCACGGGCCGACCACCGCTCGCGCAGGGGGCCCGCGAGCTCGCGGGCGCCGGTCGACGCGGGGGCACCCAGGGCGGCGGCGGCCTCGGCCGCGTTGGGGGTGACCAGGGCGCAGCCGGGGACCGGCTCCCCGCCGCGCGGGTGGGGGTCCCAGACGACCGTGCCCGTCCGGGCGTGCTCCGCGAGGGCGGCGCGCACGGCGGGGTCGCGGGTGACGCCTCCCCCGTAGTCGGACACAAGGACGGCGTCCGCGCCCGCGAGGACCGCGGAGACGTGCGAGGCCGAGACGCCCACCGGGGTGCCGGGCCCGCCCTCGTCCACGCGCACCAGCGTCTGGCCGGCGCTGCGGATGCGGGTCTTGGTGCGGGTCCCGCCCTCGTGGCCGAGGCGCTCGAGGGCCACCTCCCCGAGGGCGGCGGCGAGCTCGTGGCCGGCGGCGTCGGCGGCCACGGGTGCCAGCAGGGTCACCGTGACCTCCACCGGGACGGGGCCCACAGCGGGCGGCAGGGCGCACAGCAGCGCCGCCAGGCCGGCGCCGCCGGGGCTCGCGAAGACGTCACCGACGTCGACCACGGGCACCGGGGCGTCCGGGCTCAGGCGCGTGGACGTGCCGTCGACGTCCCGGTCCAGGAGGGCATCGCCGACCACGACGATGCGGACGGGGCTCATGCGACCCCCGCCCGGACGGCCGCCCCGTCGGCCCGGGCGCCGGAGGCCCCTCGCACGGCCGGGCCGGCGTCAGGAGGCGGGACGAGGCGCGCGTCGACCGCGGCGCACACGGCGTGGAGCAGCATGAGGTGGACCTCCTGGATCACCGAGGTGCTGGACGCGTCGACGGTCAGGGACTCGTCCGCCCGCTCGGTCAGCGGATTGGGGCCGGGGCCGGTGAGCGCCCAGACGTGCAGGCCGTGCTCCCGCGCCCGGTCGGCCGCCGCCAGGACGTTGGGGCTGCGGCCGCTGGTGGACAGCACCACGAGCACGTCGCCCGCCCGCCCGTGCGCCTGGACCTGGCGGGCGAACACCTCCTCCGCGCCGTAGTCGTTGACGATGGCGGTCAGGCTCGAGGTCTCCGCGGACAGGCACACGGCGGACAGCGGCCGCCGGTCGTCGACGAAGCGGCCGACGAGCTCGGCGGTGAAGTGCTGGGCCTCCGCGGCGCTGCCGCCGTTGCCCACGGCGAGCACGCGTCCGCCGTGCGTGAGCATCCCGGCCAGGCGGGCGCCCCACCGGTCCACCACGCCGGCGTGCTGGGCGGCCTCGCCCGCGGCGACCGACAGCTCGTCCAGGTGGGCCCCGAGCCAGTTCTCGGTCTGCCGGAGCAGCGGCGGGTGCTCCCGGCGGTGCCGGGCGGCGACGCGGGCGTAGGACCGCTCGGTCTCCTGGGCCACGTGCCGCCAGCCGAAGAGCCGCTCCACGCGCTCCCGCCCGGCGCGCCCCATGCGGGCGGCCAGCTCGGGGTCCGCCAGCAGGGTGCGCAGGGCGGCCGCGGTCCCGGCGACGTCCCGCGGGGGCACGTGCAGGCCGGTCACGCCGTCCTCGATGCTGTCGAGCAGCCCGCCCACGGCGCTGCCCACCACGGGGCGGGCGCACGCCATCGCCTCGAGCGGGACCATGCCGAACGGCTCGTACCAGGGGGTGCAGGCCACGACGTCCGCGGTGGCGAGCAGCGCGGCGGCGTCGTCGTGGTCCACGCGGCCGAGCAGCTCCACGCGCTCGGCCACGCCGAGCTCCCGGGCCAGCGCCCGCAGCCGCAGGGCCTCGGGGTCCCGGTCCAGCTCGGCGCGGGCGGGGCCGCCGGCCACGACGAGCTCCGCGTCCGGCAGCTCGGCGAGGGCGCGCACGACGACGTCCACGCCCTTGCGCTCCACGAGCCGGCCGAGCGCCACGATCCGGGGCCGCCGGTCGCCGGCGGGCGGCGGCACGGGGACGAAGGCGTCGAGGTCCACGCCGCACGGGACCACGTCGATCCGTGCGGGGTCCCCGCCGAGGGCCAGGAGCTCGGCCTGTTCGTCCCGGCAGGTGGCCAGGACGAGGTCCGCCGCGGCGACGAGCTCGTTCTCGGCCGCGAGCCGGCCGGTGGGGCTGGTGTCGGCCGCGCCCTGGTGGCGGCGCTTGACGGCCCCGAGCGCGTGGAAGGTCTGCACCACCGGGATCTGCATCGTCTCCGCGGCGCGGCGGGCCGCGATCCCGGACATCCAGAAGTGGGCGTGCACGAGGTCGGGGACCCCGCGGTGGGCCCAGTCGCGGGCGAGCCAGCGGCCGAACTCGTCCATGTACGGGGCGAGGTCGTCCTTGGGCAGGAGGCTCGGGGGGCCCGCCGGGACGTGGACCACCTGCGCCCCGGGGGCGAGCTCGACCACGTCGGGCAGCCGGGCGTCGTCGCGGCGGGTGTACACGACGACGTCGTGGCCCAGCCGGGCGAGACCCGCCGCGAGGGCGGCCACGTAGACGTTCTGCCCCCCGGCGTCGACCCCGCCGAGCGCGGCCAGCGGGCTGGCGTGCTCGGAGACCATTGCGATTCTCATGCTGTCACCTTCTCCAGGATGCGGTCCCACTCCGCGAGGAAGCGGTCCGCGCCGTAGTGTTCCAGGGCGTGCTCGCGGGCGGCGGCGCCCGCGGCGGCCGCCGCACCGGGATCGTCCAGCCAGTGCCGGGCGCGGGCGGCGAGGGCCTCCGGGTCGTTGGAGAGCAGCCCCGCCCCGGGCGGGACCGCCCGGGGCGCCTCGGTGGTCGAGAGCCCGAGCACCGGCATCCCGATGGTCATCGCCTCCAGCAGCGCCAGGCCCAGGCTCGTCCACCGGTAGGGGTGGTAGTAGGCCCGGTGCTCGCCGAGCGCCGCGTGCAGCTTCTCCTGAGGATAGTTCTCGTGCAGCCGCCCGGCCATGTGGGGCGCTTGCTCGGCGAGCTGGTCCATCCCCATGCCGTACACGTCCACGGGCAGCTCGCGGGCCAGCGCGGTCAGCAGGTCGGTGCCCGCGATCCGCCCGCGCCGGACGGGCTCGTTGACCACGGCGGCCAGGCTGGCCGTGCGTCCCGTGTAGAGCGGTCCGGGGTCCAGGACGCCGTGCTCCACGACCTCGGTGGGCGCGTCCCCGTTGTCCCACATCATCCGGTTGAAGTGCGTCACGTGGACCACGGGGATGTCGGAGCGCCCGGCCAGGGGGTGGCGGGTGGCCACGGCGGGCCCGCGCGGGGTGTCGTGCTCCACGTAGACCGCCGGGACGTCGCTCCCCGCCCGGCGCCCGGTCCACCGCTCGAGCAGCTCCAGCTCGTGGGGCCGCTGCAGCAGGACGACGTCGAACGCGGTGCCGGCCAGCTCCTCGGGCGTGCACTCGACGGCGGCCGCCGGCCAGTCCCAGGTCTCGGCCCGGCCGCGGCCGTCGGGGCCGCGGTCGGCGACGACGGGCAGCAGATAGGTGTGGGGACCGTGCACGAACGATGTCGTCCACGATCCGTGGACGTGCCAGGTCAGGATGCGCACCCGCGTCCTCCTTCCGGTTCGGGAACAGTGGCGAGGGCCCCGGGAGCGCCGTGCACGAGCTCCTCGACGGCCGCGAGCACGGCCGCCGGGGGCACGGAGGACAGGCACGGGTGGCCGGGCACGGGGCAGTCGCGGGCGCGGGAGCCGCGGCAGGCCGCGCCCTGGTCCCCGAGCAGCACGACGGGCACGCCCCAGGGCGCCCAGCGCTCGGGCGGCACGACCGGGGAGAAGAGGGAGACCACCGGGGTGCCCACGGCCGCGGCCAGGTGCGCGGGTCCGGTGTTGCCGACGACGACGCACGCGGCGGCGTCCAGCACGGCGGCCAGGCCGGGCAGGTCGGTCCGGCCGGCGAGGTCCAGCACCGTGCCGTCCGGGGCGGCCTCCCGGGCCGCGGCGCGGGCAGCCGCGGTGAGCTCCCGCTCCCCCGGCCCGCCGGTGAGGACGACCGGGCGCCCGGCCGCGGCGAGTCCCGCCGCGAGGGCCCCGGCGTGCTCGGCGGTGAGCCCGCGGGACGGGACCGAGGCGCCGGGGTGCAGCGCCACGAACCCGTCCGGCAGCGCCGACACCTCGGCCGGGAGCTGCGGGAGCGGGCGGCGCACGGCCAGGCGCAGGTCGGCGGCGGCGGGCTCGGGGGCGCCCGCCGCGACGGCGAGCGCACACGCCGCCTCGACCTCGTGGCCCCCGCCGGGCGGGTCCGCGCGGCGGTGCCGGACGTCCAGCAGCGACCCGGGGTAGTCCTCGCTCGTGGCGACCACGCGGTCGATCCCGGCGAGCCGGGCCAGCAGCGCCATGGGCAGGGGGCTCTGGTGGAAGGACGTGAACACCACGGCGAGGTCGTAGCCGCGGGCGGCGAGGGCGTCCACCAGGTCCTCGGTCGTCTCCCGGTCCACGGGCGGGGGCCGGAAGCCCGACCACGGCGCCGAGTACTCGAGGACCTCGTCCACGTCCGGCAGCAGGCGGGCGGCCGCGGCACCGGACGGGGAGGCCAGCAGGTCCACCGGGTTCCCCAGCCGGGCCAGGGCCCGCACCGCGGGCCCGGTCAGCAGGACGTCCCCGTCCGAGTCGAGGCGGACGGCGAGGGTGCGGCCCACGATCAGCCCCGGGCCCCGGCCGAGACCGGGCGGGCGTCGGGCCGGGCGGCCGTCCCCCCGTCCGCCGCGGGGGCCAGGACGGCGGCGACGGCCTCGCGCAGGGTCCGGGCGACCACCGGGGCGGCCGCCACCTCCTCCTCGCGGGTCACCGGCGTGGGGACCAGGACGCTGCGCGCGCCGGCGGCCTGGGCGGCCTCCACGTCCGCGCCGATGTCGCCGACGAGCACGCACTCGGAGGGGTCCACCCCCAGCTCCGCGGCCGCGGCCAGCACCATGCCGGGCCGGGGCTTGCGGCACGTGCAGTCCTGCTCGGGGGCGTGCGGGCACAGCTGCCAGGTGTCGAAGGGGCCGAGCAGCTCGGCCACGCGGGCGTTGACGGCGTCGACCTGCTCGCGGGTCAGCAGGCCGCGGCCGATGCCGGACTGGTTGGACACCACGCCCACCCGCAGCCCGGCCGCGCGCACGGCGTCGACCGCCTCCCGGGCCCCGGGGACCAGCTCGACCGCGTCCGGGTCGCCGTTGTAGGGCACGTCGTGGACCAGGGTGCCGTCCCGGTCGAAGAGCACGGCGCGCACCGGGACGGGCCAGGGCCCGGTCCCCCGGTGCCGCCACCAGCCACGCGCCTTGTGCCGCACGGCGGCCACGGGGATCGTGACGCTGGTGCGGACCATGCGGCTGAGCTCGGGCAGGAACTCGGGGTCGCCGGGACGTGGCCCCGGGACCGTGCGCAGCAGCACGAACCGGCCGGTCAGCCAGCCCCACGCCGCGGCGCCGGCGCCGGCCGCGGCCAGGGCGGAGCGCCGGGCGGGCCGGTGTCCCAGGGCGGTGGCGGTGAGCGCCGCGCCGGCGCCCGCGCCCGTGGCGCCCAGGGCGGCGACCGTCGCGGCGTGCCAGCGGAAGCCCCCGGGGGGAGCCTCGGCCGCACGGCGCCAGTCGGGCCCGTGCAGCCGGCGCATCAGGGCGTCGTCGGCGTTGCCGGCCTGCACGCGCAGGCTCACGAGGTCGTCGGCGGGACGCACGGGGTGGGTGATCCGGCGCTGCCCGCGCACCAGCTGCCACCCGGCCCGGCGCACGCGCAGCGCGAGGTCGGCGTCCTCCCGGTAGGCCCGGGGGAAGCGCTCGTCGAAGCCGGAGACGGCCTCGAGCGCGGCCGTGCGGTAGGCCATGTCCGCGGTCGCCCAGTCCGCGTCCTGCAGGGACGCGGTGTTGCGCTCCCAGTCGGTGGGCCGGCGGGAGCCCGGGAGGGGGACGTCGATCCGGCCCTGGGTCGCGCCGACCTCCGGGCCGCACGCGGCGAGGTCCTCGGCCAGACGCTGCGCCCAGCCGGCCGGCAGCTCCACGTCGTCGTCGAGGAAGGCGACCCACTGCGCCCCCGAGCGGCGGGCGACCCGCCAGCCGCGGTTGCGCGCGGCGGCCGGGCCCCGCCCGTAGCCGCGGACGGTGCGCACGGTCCAGGCCACGGTGCCGGGCACGCTGGGCCGCAGCGGCTCCACGTCGCCGGGCCGGTCGTCCACCACCACGACCTCGAGCGGTCCCGGGTGGTCCGCGTCGACGTCCTGGGCGGCGAGGGTGTCCAGCAGCCACTGCAGGCTCGGCCGTCCCATCGAGGGGACGACCACGGCGTAGGTCGTGGGCGCGGCCGTCACTCGGCCCCCTCGAAGAAGGCGGCGCGGCGGACCAGGTGCGGGCCGAGCACAAGCGCGGCCACCGGAGCGGAGCCGAAGAGCTCGAGGGCGTCGCGCGGGTCGTCGACCATGGGCCGGCCGGCGGTGTTGAGCGAGGTGTTGACGACGACGGGCACGCCCGTGCGCTCGTCGAAGGCCCGCAGCAGCGCGGCGATCCCGGCGTTGTCCTCGTCGGTGACCGTCTGGATCCGGGCGGTGCCGTCCACGTGGGTGACCGTGGGGATCCGCTCGCGCCACTCGGGGGCCACGTCGTGCACGAAGAGCATGAAGGGGCTGGGCAGCGGCCCGCCGCCGAAGATCTCGGCGGCGCGCTCCTCGAGGACCATGGGCGCCACCGGCCGGAACTGCTCGCGGCCCTTGACGTCGTTGAGCCGTTCGAGGTTGTCGGGGTGGATCGGGTTCGCCAGGAGGGACCGGCGGCCCAGCGCCCGGGGCCCGAACTCGCTGCGGCCCTCGAACCAGGCGATCACGCCGTTGCCGGCGAGGATGTCGGCGACCTCGCCGGCGAGGTCCTCCGGGGTGGTGAAGGGCACCTGGGCGGTGCTCAGCCACTGCGCGAGCTCCTCGCCGGACCAGCTGCGCCCGAGGGCCGCGGTGGGCTGGGGCGCGCCGAGGTCCCCGGCCTCCTGGGCCAGGTGCAGGGCGGCGCCGAGGGCGGTCCCGGAGTCCCCGGAGGCGGGCTGGACCCAGACCTCCTCGAAGGGCGTCTCGCGCCAGATCCGGGAGTTGGCCACGCAGTTCAGGGCTGTGCCGCCGGCCATGGTGAGCACCGTGTCCCCGGTCTGCCCGTGCAGCCAGGTGGCGAGGTCCACCAGAACCTCCTCGACCACGGCCTGGACCGAGGCGGCGAGGTCGGCGTGGTCGCCGCCCCAGGTGCCGTCGTCGATCCGGCGGGGCGCGAAGCGGGTCCAGTCGGGGGCCTGGGCACGGAAGCCGCCGTCGCCCGTGGCACGGACGATCTCGCGCAGCTCGGGCAGGAAGCGGGGCTCTCCGTAGGAGGCGAGCGCCATGACCTTGAACTCGTCGCTCGAGCGCAGGAAGCCCAGGTGGTCGGTGAGGGACTCGTAGAGCAGGCCGAGGGACTCGGGCAGGGCCTGGCGGTGCAGGATCTCCAGCTCCCCGTCCCGGTAGCGGCCGGCCAGGTGCGAGTGCGCCTCGCCGCGGCCGTCGACCACCAGGACGCTGCTCGTGCGCGTGGGGGCGGCGAGCCCGGCGGAGGCGGCGTGGGCCACGTGGTGCTCCACGAACCGGACCTTGTCGCGGTCCAGGCCCGGCAGCGCCTCGGCCAGGAACCCGGCGGCGCGCCGGGCGTAGTCCACGCGCACCGGGTCGTACGGGTCGTCCGGCATCTCGGCGGCGATGGCAGGGTCGAAGGAGTAGCCGACGGCGTCCAGGTCGGCGGGCGTGAGCCCGGCCTCGGCGAGGCACCAGTGCATGGCCTGCTCGGGCAGCTCCCACGCCGAGAACGGCACGGGGCGCTTGCCGTGCTTTCGGCGGGAGAAGCGCTCCTCCTCCGCCGCCGCCACCACTCTGCCGTCCACGACGAGAGCCGCCGCGGGGTCATGAAAAATCGCGTTGATGCCCAGGTAGTTCATGAACCGGAGTATGGCACAAAACGATCAGGCGGCTGATATACATCTCGTGTCGGCCCCCGGGCGTCGCCCCGGCCGCTCGGCGGGCGGACCAGCAGCACTGTCACGTCCCATAACGAGTCGGCACAGCAACTGGTGACCCACGTCACGGGCGTCTAGGCTCGATGGCACGGGTCGAGCAGCCGGCCGTGACGTCCTGTCGTGGAAGGACCCCTCCATGGACCACTCCCTGTCCGTCGTCGTGCAGATCGAGCTGGACACCCGGTGCGTGCACCTGGTGGTCACCGGCGATCTCACCGAGCGCAACCACCGCGTCCTCACCCCCCTCGTGGCCCGCGCCCGCACCCTGGTGCCCGGTGCGGCCGTCGTCGTGGACCTCACGGGCGCCCAGCACGTGGACCCGGGCGGTCTGGACCTGCTGCGGTGGTCCCTCGACCACGACCCCCTCCCGGAGTCCGGTGGCGCCGTCCGGGTGCTCACCCGGCCCGCGCCGTTCGGCCTCGCCGAGGCGGCCCGCCCCACGGCCGGTGCGCCCGCGCCGGCACCCGCGCGCTGGAACGGCGCCGAGCCGGGCGGGGTGGCGGCGTGAGCGGCGTCGACGTCGCCACGTCACCGGCCGGCACCGGCGCCGGGGGCACCCGGGACTGCGGCACGTGCCTGAGCCCGGACTGCGACTTCCCCGCGGAGCTCTCCGCGCTCCCCCTCGTGGAGCTGCAGGTCCTGCACAGCCGGGTGGTCTGCCAGCTCGAGCACGAGTACCTGCTCAACACCGACGGCCCCCACCCCGTCACCCAGGACCGCCACGAGGAGCTCGTGGCGGAGCTCGAGGCCCGCCGGGACGCGGCCCCCGGGGCGTGAGCGCTTCTCAGGCGGCGGACCGGGCCGCCCGGACGCGGGGCCGCCCGGCGGCGTACCACTGGGCGAAGAGCACGACGATCAGGGCCACGTCCACCACGTCCCCGCCGTAGTACATGAGCTGCGCCCCCGTGCGGGCGTCCGACGCCCCGACCCCGTCCGGTGGGTGCCCGTACAGGTGCTTGGCGAGCGCCGAGTGGACCGCCACGAAGCCGACCAGCACCGCCGCCCGCACGCGGAAGGAGCCCCGGTGCGGGTCCGGGTCCACCCCGACCACGGCGGCGGTGAAGACGCAGCCCGCGAGGAGGACGTGGAGGTGCACCGCCGCGTGCACGGCCACGGAGGCGTGCATCGTGCCGTACAGCCCGGTGGTGTAGAGCACCCACAGGCCGCCCGCGTTGAGCGTCCCGGCCACCACCGGACGGGTCACCGCCCGGACGGGCGGCGTGCGCAGGAGACGGGACAGGGCGCGGGCCCGGGCCACGGGCAGCGCGCGCAGCGCCAGGGTCACGGGGGCGGCGAGCACCAGCAGCAGCGGGGCGGCCATCCCCAGCAGCAGGTGTCCCGCCATGTGGGCGGTGAAGCCGGCGCGGGCGGCCCCGGCCAGGGGCCCGACCAGCGCCGTGCCGGCGCACAGCAGTCCCGCGAACCACAGCACCGTGCGGTGCGCCGGCCACGGGTCGCGGTGCCGTGCCGCCCACAGCCCCGCGGCCCAGCCGGCGGCGGCCAGGACGAGCAGGGCGAGCACGGTCGCGTCGAAGAGCGCCCAGCCGGTGGTCCCGTGGTCGTGCGTCATCGGCGCGGGCGGTCGGTCCGGTGCGGTCGGGTCCGGCGCAGGAGCAGGAGTCCCGCGGCGAGCGCGAGCACGGCCGTGCCGATCCAGGTGGCGTCGTAGACCAGCAGGTCCACGTCGTAGCGGATCTGGTGGATCCTGAGCACCTTGTGCAGGACCACGCCGTCGACGAGCTGGAACGCGCCGAGGCCCGCGAGCAGCCCCCCGGTCCAGCGGCCCCAGGACATGGCGCCGCGGCGGCGGATGTCGGCCAGCAGGAAGAGGGAGCCCACGGTGACGAACCAGCCGAAGGCGTGGAAGAGCCCGTCCGAGGCGAGGGCGACACCGGTGGTGGAGAGGTCGTAGAAGTGGTGCCAGTGCAGGAGCAGGTGGAAGACGGCGAGGTCCACCACGGAGGCGGCGATGCCCGCCCCCAGCAGCGCGCCGGCGATCACCGTCCGGCGGTCCTGGTCGGCCATGGTGTCCTCCTGGTGCGGGCGGGCGGGGTTGCGACCCAGCCTACGGCCGCCCGGGGCCCGGCCGTCCAGACCCGGATTGTCCGCGGCCCGGCACGGCAGGGCCCGGCGGGCGGACCGGCCCGGGTGGTTCAATGGCACGGTGCGCAACGACAACCTGACCCGCCGCGAGACCGCCGACCGTTCCGAGCTCGTCGCCGTGGAGAGCTACGACGTCCTGCTGGACCTGTCCACCGCGCCGGACCCGGAGGCGGACTCGTTCCGGTCCGTGACCACGGTGCGCTTCGCCGCGGAGGAGGGCGCCCAGACGTTCCTGGACTTCATCGGCCGCTCCGTGGAGTCGGTGACGGTCAACGGCCGGGAGCTGGACCCGGACGACGTCGTGGAGGGCGCCCGGATCCGGCTGCCGTCCCTCGAGGCGGCCAACGAGGTCACGGTGGCCGGGCGGGGGCTGTACTCCCGCTCCGGGGAGGGGATGCACCGGTTCGTGGACCCGGCCGACGGCCGGGTCTACCTGTACACCCAGTACGAGCCGGCGGACGCCCGCCGGGTCTTCGCGAACTTCGAGCAGCCGGACCTCAAGGCGTCCTTCCGGTTCACGGTCCTGGCCCCGGACGGCTGGCAGGTCTCCTCCAACGGGGTGCGCATGGCGGCGTCCCCCGCTCCGGAGGCCGAGCGGCCCGGGGCGGTGCGCCACGAGTTCGCCCCCACGGAGCGGATCTCCACGTACATCACCACGGTGCTGGTGGGCCCGTACCACCGGGTGGCGGGCGAGTGGCGGCACTCCTTCGAGGACGGCAGCCGCATGTCCGTGCCGCTGGCCCTGTACTGCCGCGCCTCGCTGGCCGAGCACCTCGACGCGGCCACCGGCGCCCGCGAGCTGTTCGACCTCACCCGGCAGGGACTGACGTTCTTCACCGAGCTGTTCGGCTACCCGTACCCGTTCGGGAAGTACGAGCAGGCGTTCGTGCCCGAGTACAACCTGGGTGCCATGGAGAACCCCGGGCTGGTGACCTTCACCGAGGAGTACCTGTTCCCGGACGGGGCCACCCGCGCCCAGTACCAGGGGCGGGCGAACACCCTCATGCACGAGATGTCCCACATGTGGTTCGGGGACCTCGTCACGATGACGTGGTGGGACGACCTGTGGCTCAAGGAGTCCTTCGCCGAGTTCATGGGGGCGCACGCGTCGGTGCAGGCCACGGATTTCGAGGAGGCGTGGATCGCGTTCGCGGACCGCCGGAAGGCCTGGGCCTACCGGCAGGACCAGCTGCCCACCACGCACCCGGTGGTCGCCGACATCCACGACCTCGAGGCCGCCCGGCAGAACTTCGACGGCATCACCTACGCCAAGGGCGCCGCGGTGCTCAAGCAGCTCGTGGCGTTCGTGGGCTACGGCCCGTTCGTCGACGCGTGCCGCGCCTACTTCCGCCGCCACGCCTACGGGTCCACCACCCTGGAGGACTTCCTGGCCGTGCTCGAGGAGGCCTCCGGGCGGGACGTGCGCGGCTGGGCGGAGTCCTGGCTGGGCACCTCCGGCGTCACCTCGCTGGCCCTGGACCTCGCCCGGGACGACGACGGCACCGTCACCTTCGCGGCGCTGCTCCAGGACCCCGGCGCCGGGGTGCTGCGCCCGCACCGGCTGCTGCTCGGCGGCTACGAGCGCGGTCCCGGGGACGTCCTGGTGCGCACCGGCACGGTCAGCGTGGACCTGCCCGCCGAGTCCTCCGTGGAGGTCCCCGAGCTCGTGGGCTCGACCGCGCCGCTGCTGGTGGTCAACGACGAGGACCTCACCTACGCCAAGACCCGCCTGGACCCGCTCTCGCTCACCACGGCCCTGAGCTCCCTGTCCTCCGTGGAGGACGACATGGCCCGCGCCCAGCTGTGGTCGGGGCTGTGGAACGCCACCCGGGACGCCGAGCTCGACCCCGGGGACTGGGTGGGCGCCGTCCTGGACCACGGCTTCGCCGAGCCGCAGACCGGAATGTTCTCCACCGCCGTGGACCACGCCGTGGAGGCCGTCGAGCGCTTCACCCCGACCGCCCGGCGGGCCCGGCTTCGGGGCCGGCTGCTCGACGCCGCCGTCCGGGAGCTGCGCCGGGCGGATCCGGGCAGCGACCGGCAGCTGGCCCTCGCCCGGCTCACCGCCCGCACGGCCCGGCGCGACGGCAGCCACGCCGGATGGTTGCGCGACCTCCTGGGCGGGCGGGACGCGCTGCCCGGGCTGCGGCTGGGCTCGGACCTGCGCTGGGCGCTGTGGACGGCGCTCGCGGCCACCGGCCACGGCGAGGACCCCGTCCTGGACGCCGCCCTGGAACGGGAGCGCGCCGCCGACCGGACCCGCACCGGGCAGGTCGGCTGGGCCCGGGCCCGCGCCGCCCGCCCGCTCCCCCGGGCCAAGGCGGAGGCCTGGGACGCGATCACCGGTGACGAGCTGTCCAACGACCTGCTGAGCGCCACGGTCGCCGGCTTCCAGCTGGGCCCGGCGGAGCTGGTGGAGCCGTACCGGGAGCGGTACTTCGCCATGCTGGAGGAGGTGTGGGCGCGCCGGTCCATCGGGATGGCCACCCGCATCGTGCAGGGGCTCTACCCCGCCGGCGCCGATCTCGAGCCGGGGCACGACCCCGAGCACCACCCGGTGCTCGCCCGCACGGAGCTGTGGCTGAGCAACCACGCCGGGGCGCCCGCCGCCCTGCGCCGGATCCTGGTCGAGGAGCGGGACCACCTGCTGCGGGCGCTGCGGGCGCAGGCGGCGGCGCGCCCCTGACCCCCGCACGCCGAGGCCGGCCCCGGGTCCTCCGGGCAACAGCAGTCCCCCCGGTGCGCACCGGGGGGACTGCGACGGTCCGGGGGACCCGGCGGTTCCGGGCGGCGCGGGCTCAGGTGGCGGGGCGCCCCGAGCGGCGCAGCACGCGGTCGACGGCGCGCTGGGCGTCCTCGTTGGACTTGAAGACCCGCCGGTCGAGGCTCTGGCCGAGCGACATCGACGAGTTGCCCAGCTGCAGCAGGTTCACCTTGGAGTCGTTGCGGTGCTCGCGGCGCGGCTGGGGCGCCTGCGGACCGGTCCGGGCGTCATAGGCCATGGTGGATCCTTTCCGTGACACCTCCAGTGTAGGAGGCCGCCGCCCCACTGAACAGAGCGCCGCCGGTCATCGGCCGTGCCGCCGCGCCCGGGACGTGAACCAGCCCCGGTCCACGGACCGCCGCACCCACCAGGTGCGCGCCACGAGCACGAGGGACAGCACGTGCAGCAGCACGAGCACCGACCAGTACGCCGCGGCCGCCACCGGGGTGAAGGGGACGGAGGCCGCGCCGGCGAGCATCAGCATGACCGGCGCCTCCAGGTTCAGCGCGTAGCGCAGGGGGCGCATCACGCGCACGGAGATGTCGTGCTCGGGCTGCCGGTTGATCCAGGACAGCAGCACCGCCACCACGGACATCACGATCGAGGCCGCCGCGGAGGGCACCTGCCAGCCCGGCCCCAGGACGTGCTCCCGCACGGTGGCGACGAGCCCCACGAGCAGCAGGACCGCGGTGATGAGGCTGACCGCCACGGAGGCGAACGCCGTGATCCCCTGCCGGGCCGGCAGGATCACCATCTCGCAGAAGGCGTCGTCGAACCGGGACGTGGGCCGCAGCGCCAGGTGGCCGCGCACCGCCCCGGGCCACCGCCGCACGGCGCGGTCCTCGGCGAGCACCCGGTCCACCGCCCGGTGCGAGCCGCCCGGCCCGCCGGGGCGCCCGCCCTCGTGCGAGAGGACCGTGAACTCGTGCAGCCGGACCTCCGGGGGCACCGTCAGCTCCAGGTGGAAGCTGCGGCAGGACGCGAGGTCGTGCAGGCCGACCCGACCCACCCAGGGCATCCAGCAGTGCCGCAGCCGGTCCCGGGCGCGCGGTCTCCGGCCGGCGGCGTACTGCTCGTCCATCGAGTACTTGAGCACGAGCCGGCGCCCCGCGAACTCGGCGGGCAGCGCGAAGGTCAGCAGGAAGCCGCGGGCCAGCTGGTCGGCCACGGTGGTGAACAGGGCGAGGTCGGCCTCCCAGTGCTCGGCGTCCTCCGCCGGCAGCCGCCCCCGGTCGACGAGCTCCTGGACGACGGCGCGCAGGTGCTCGCAGTAGGCCCAGAACCCGTCGAGGGCGTCCTCCACGAGCAGCTCGGGGGCGTGCACGATCGCCGGGACGTGGTCGTCCGCCAGGACGGCCGCCTCGGCCAGCGGCAGCTGCTCCGGGATCAGTCCGCGCAGCAGCAGCTCGGCGAGCGCCCCGTTGTCCTCGGTGCTGAGGACCGGGACGGGGTCGCCCTGGCAGACGGCGTCGAAGTTGCGCAGGGGCTGCTTGGCCTGGATGGTCACGGGCACCAGCAGCCGGCCGGCGGCGTCGGCCGGCCACGGGGCGCGCGCGGCGAGGTCGACGTCGAGGGAGACCTTCCGGCGGGTGACCCCGTCGGGGCTCATCAGCACGGACTCCACGCGCCGGTGGATCCAGTCGCCGGGGCTGAGGAAGAGCGTGCGCAGCACGTCGACGTCCACCGCCGGGCGGTCCGGCTCGGGCGGGAGGTCCTGGCCCTGGGGCATCCGCGCGCCTCCTTCGGGGGTCCCGGTCCGGCTCTCGTCCCGGGCGGTCACCGGGGTCCGCCCGGTGTCCTGATCGGCCATCATTGCACCAGTCAGCGCGGACACCGTACGGGCCCGGCGGTGGACCGGGCGTCACGGGAATCGTGAGAAGCTATTGACGACTTGATGCCCCAGCTCCATCGAGGGAGACCATGACCGACTACGCGCTCAACGACCGCGGCTCTCTGGAGATCGTCACGGAGAACTTCTACGACACCGAGATCATGCGGGTGTTCGGCGGTCTGTCCTTCGGCAAGCTGCGCACCTGGACGGGCAACGCGGCGCTGGTCCCGGAGCCGGACAACCCCTTCGACCCCCACACCGTCTCGGTGCGGATCGGGCCCAACAAGATCGGCCACCTCGCCCAGCAGGACGCGCAGCGGTACTGGCCCTACCTCGCGCGGGTCATCGCGTCCGGCTACACGCCGGTGGCGCCGCTGAAGCTGGAGGCCACGGTGCTGCGCCAGGACGGGCAGGCGGAGGTCGACGCCGCGGCGCGGCTGTCGATCGCGGCCCCGGACCTGCTGTTCCCGCTCAACACGCCCCCGGCGCAGGCCGCGGTGCTGCCGCAGGGCCCGTCGATCAAGGTCCTGGACGAGCAGGAGTTCGCCGAGTACCTGCACAGCGTCATCCCCCCGTCCGGGGAGGGCCGCGTGATGCTGACCCTGGAGACGAACAAGGTCCGCAACCACCACGGGCAGACCCTGGACATCGTCGACGTGCTCTACGAGCGCCGTCAGGTGGGCCGGCTCTCCACCCAGATGTCCCAGCAGTTCATCCCGATCATCGACCACGCCTTCCAGCAGGAGAAGCTCACCGCGGTGTGGGGCACCATCCGCGGCTCGGCCTTCGAGGTCTCGATGACCCTCCAGGCCGCGCGTCCGGAGGACATCCCCGCGGAGTGGTTCGAGCAGCTGCCCAACGACGTCCCCGAGCTCCTGCCGCCCGGCGGCAGCTTCCCCGTCCCGGACGCCTACGTCCCGGCCGAGGCCGACCGCTCGCGCAACGCGAAGAAGTGGCGCAAGGGCCTGGCCGTGTCCGCGGCGGGGTCCGGGGGCGCGGAGCGCGCCGGGCACGACGACGACGTGTCCGCTCAGCGCTCCTCCGCCGGCCCGGGGACCGGCGTGCTCGGCCGGGTGCACGTGGCCGTGTGGACGCTGCTGGCCATGACCGTGCTGCTGGGCGGGGTGGGCGTGGTCTTCCTCGGCATCGAGCCGCTGGTGAGCGCGCTGTGCTTCATCGTGGCCGTCGCGACCGGCTTCATGTCCTTCTACCTCGCCCGGATGAGCACCGGAGCGGCCCGCCGATGATCAGCCGCCGGGAACGCTTCCTCCAGATCCTCGAGGTCCTCTCGAAGCACGGCTTCGGCTTCGCCCTCGGCGGGATCAAGGAGGAGTGGCGCGCACCGCTGGCCCGGGTCCGGCTCATCGACCCCGACAAGCTCTACAGCCAGCCGGTCCACCTGCGGCAGGCCCTCGAGGAGCTCGGTCCCACGTTCGTGAAGCTCGGCCAGGTGGTCTCGACCCGGCCGGACCTGCTGCCGCCGCGGTACGTGCAGGAGCTGACCCGGCTGCAGGACAGCACGCCCCCGGTGCCGCCGGAGCGGATCCGGGCGATGATCGAGTCGGAGCCCGACTCCGCCGCCGAGGAGATCCTCGCCGAGATCGACCCCGTGCCGCTCGCCACGGGCTCGATCGGCCAGGCGCACGCGGCCGTCTACAAGGGGGTGGACGTCGTCGTGAAGGTGCGCCGCCCCGGCGTCGTCGAGGAGGTCAACCGCGACCTCGAGATCCTCGCGGAGCTGGCCAAGCTGCTGTCCACCTACTGGCCGGCGGTGCAGCACTTCGACCTCGTGGGTCTGGCGGACGAGTTCGCCCAGTCCCTGCGGGACGAGCTGGACTACCTCACGGAGGCCCGCAACGCCCAGCGGATGGCCGAGAACTTCAGGGGCGACCCCCGGGTGCACGTCCCGGAGATCTTCTGGGAGGCCTCGACCTCCCGGATCCTCACGATGGAGCGGATCCGCGGGATCAAGATCAACGACTACCCCGCCCTCGAGGCCGCCGGGCTCGACCGGCACCTGCTGGCCGTGGACTCGACCGAGGCCATCTGCCGGATGATCTTCGAGCACGGCTTCTTCCACGCGGACCCGCACCCCGGGAACCTCTTCGTGGAGACCGGCGGGCGGATCGGGATCATCGACTTCGGGATGATGGGCACCCTCACCGACGAGTTCCGGGACCACCTGGTGACCCTGATGCTCGGCGTGGTGCAGGAGAACCCGCGGCGGGTCGCCGCGGGGCTGCTGGGGCTGACCTCGCAGGAGCTGGACGTCAACAAGAAGGACCTCGAGCGGGACGTGGCGATCCTGCTGCGCCGCTACGCGAACAAGCCCCTGCACGAGGTGCGGGTGGGCCACCTGATGGGCGACCTCATCGGGATGCTGCGCCGCTACCGGATGCACCTGCCGCGCGAGTCCGCCCTGTTCCTGCGGATGCTCGTCACGGCGGAGTCCGTGGGCACCGGCCTGGACCCGGAGTTCGACCTCGTCTCGGTCCTCGCCCCGTACGCCCAGCGGTTCGTGCTGCACCGGCTCTCCCCCGAGATCCTGGCCAAGCGGGTGCGCGACATCCTGCAGGACGCGGTGCAGATGGGCGTGGAGGCCCCCGAGTACCTCCGGCGGCTCATCGTGGTGCTGGAGCGCGGCGGCTTCGACGTCCACCTGCGCGCCGACGAGTTCGAGCCGCTGCTCAAGCGCGGCGAGAAGATCGGCCACCAGGTGGTGGCCGGCGCGGTGATCGCCGCGTCCATCAACGGCATGGCCCACATCCTGGCGTCCGACCCGGAGCGGTGGCGGAAGTTCCACACCCCCCTGATCGCCGGCGGCGCGACCACCGTGGGCACGCTCACCGGCTATCTCGTGCTCTCCACCAACGTGCCCAAGGTCCGGCGCCTGGCCAACACCATCCGGGTCCGCCGCCGCTTCTGAGCCCCGGCGGGGCGGCCCGCCGGGCCCCCGCCGCGCGGGGACCCGGCAGGGACCCGGCGCGGACGCACTCGCGGCGGGGCACGACATCCCGTTGACTTCCCCCACCTCGCGGCAGAGCATGGCGGTGGAACCCGGGCGCGGACGTTGTGCCTGGTCAGCCGGGGGGAGCGGGATCATGGGCGAGCGGAGGCCGATCACGCTGCACCTGCTGGGGAGCTGGGACCTCGCCGTGCAG
The DNA here is from genome assembly GCF_006094695.1 of Kocuria rosea. Taxonomy (NCBI): domain Bacteria; kingdom Bacillati; phylum Actinomycetota; class Actinomycetes; order Micrococcales; family Micrococcaceae; genus Kocuria; species Kocuria rosea. The sequence continues at coordinate 2,181,315 of NZ_CP035103.1, forward strand.
GGCGCCCCGGTGCACACCGGGGCGCGGCAGCAGCGGCTCCTGGCGGCGCTGGCGGTCCACGGCCCCCGGTCCCGGCACTACCTCGCCGGCCTGCTGTGGCCGGAGTGCCCGGAGGACCACGCGCTCGGCAGCCTGCGCGCGGCCGTCTTCACCCTGTCCCGGCGCGTGCCGGGGGCCCTCGCGGGCCGCGGCGGCGACCTCGCGCTCTCCGGGGCGGTCGACGTGGACCTGCACCGTCTGCTCGAGCTGGTCGTGCGCCCCGTGGCGTCCTGGTCCGCCGAGCGGGACGACGCCTGGGTGCTGGACCGCCCCCGGGTGGCGCTGCTGCCGGGCTGGTACGACGACTGGGTGGTCGAGGAGCAGGCCCGGCTGCAGGAGCTCTACGTCAACGCCGTGGAGGAGCGGGCCGAGCTCTGCCTGGTCCGCGGGGAGGTCCACCACGCCCTCGCGCTGGCCCGGACGGTCCGAGACGCCGCTCCCCTGCGCGAGAGCGCCGTGCGCCTGCTGCTCCGCGCCCACCTCGCTCTCGGCAACGAGGCCGAGGCCCGGCGGGCTTTCCAGGAGTACCGCTCGGCCCTCGCGGTGGAGCTGGGCGAGCAGCCCTCGGACCGGGTCCGGGGGCTGCTCGAGCCCCGGCGCCGACGGTGAGGACCCGGGTTCCGCGGCCCGGGCCCACGGGGGCCGTGGCCAGTGCTCAGCCGGCCGCGGGCGGCATCTCCAGGTGCACGACCTTCACCTGGGTCATCTCGTCGAGGAGCTCGGGGCCGTAGCCGAAGCCCGCGCCGGACGCCCGCCGCGGCTGCGCCGCACCGCCCGGGGCGCCGCCGAAGACGTTGTTGACCTTGAGCGTGCCCACCGGCAGCTCGGCCACGGCGCGCTGGGCGTGGGCGATCCGGCCGGTGAGCACGGTGGCGGCCAGCCCGTAGCGGTCGGCGGCGGCCAGCCGGAGCCCCTCGTCGAAGCTGTCGACGACCTGGACCGGCGCCACGGGCCCGAACGTCTCCTCGGTCATCACGGCCATCGCGGGGGTGCACCCGCGCAGCACGGTGGCCGGGTAGAACGCGCCGGGGCCTTCCGGGACCTGGGCGCCCTCGAGCACGACCGCCCCCTGGGCGACGCTCTCGGCGACCTGGCGGTGGACCTCCTCGCGCAGCCGCTCGTCGACCAGCGGCGCGAGCGTGCCGTCGGTGTTGCGCCGGCGGGCCTCCTCGGCGAGCGCCTCGAGGAACGGCTCGGCGACGCCGCGGTGGACGTAGATCCGCTCGACCGCCACGCAGATCTGGCCCGAGTTCGCGAACGCGCCGAGGGCGGCCTGCCCGGCGGCCCAGACGGGGTCGACGTCGTCGTCGACCACCAGGGCGTCGTTGCCGCCGTTCTCCCGGACCACGTGGGCGCCGGTGCCGACCGCCGCGCGGGCGATGGCCTCCCCCGTGGCGGTGGAGCCGACGTGGGCGAGGACGTCGACGCCGGGCAGCGCCGTGAGCAGCTGCCCCACGGCGGCGCCGCCGGTGACGGTGCCGAGCACGCCGGCCGGCAGGACCCCGGCGAGGATCTCCCCGAGGCGGGCTCCGAGGTGGGGGCAGCGTTCGCTCGGCTTGTGCACCACGGTGTTGCCGGTGACGATCGCCGCGCCCAGCAGGCCCGCGGCCACGGCCACGGGGTCGTTCCAGGGGGTGAGGGCGACGACGACGCCGCGCGGCTCCGCGACCGTGTAGTCGGCCGCGAGCACGCTGCCGCGCAGGCTGTGGCCCCGGTGCACCGGGCCGAGCTCGGCGTACTGGTGGAGTGTGCCGACCCCTGCCATGACCCCGCCCAGGGACTCCTCGACGGGCTTGCCGGTCTCGCGGGCGTTGAGCGCGGCGAGCTCCTGGGCGTGGGCGGCCAGGCGGTCGGCGGCCGCGCGCAGGGCCTTCCCGCGTTCCTCGGGAGCGGTCCGGGCCCAGTCCCGGGCGGCGGCGCGGGCGGTCTCGACCGCGGCCCGCACCTCCTCCTCCGTGGCGGCGGCCAGGGTGCCGACCGTGGACCCGTCCCGCGGATCCTGCACGGTCAGCTCGGTCGTCGGGGCGGTGGCGGGTGCAGCGGTGGTCATGGAACTCCTTCTCCGTGCGGGCGGGCGTCCTCCGGCCGTGCGGGCGCGGACACCCAGGGGGCCGTCCTGATGAGCATACTGATGAACGGCTCGGGAGCGGCTACGGTAGCAGGGCCAGGCCGCCGCACCCGCGGCGCCTGCCCCCTGTTCCGACGAGGAGCAGCACGCCCGCCCGCGGCACCGGCCGTGGGCGCGGCCGTGTCCAGCAGAGAGGAAGTTGCATGAGTCTCCAGCCCACCAATCCCGGCCGGGTGCTGATCACCGGCGGTGCCTCCGGGCTCGGCGCCGCCGTGGCGGAGGCGGTCCGCGACAACGGCGGCACCCCCATCGTCCTGGACCGGGACATCAGCACGCTCACCGGCGTCACCGCCTACGAGGTCGACGTGGCGGACACCGCCGCGGTGACCGAGACGGTGCGCCGGGCCGTGGCGGACGCCGGCGGTCTGGACGCGGTCGTCACCGCGGCCGGCATCGACCGCTGCGGCCGGCTCGAGGACGTGGCGAGCACCGAGTGGGAGAAGGTCGTGCAGGTCAACCTGTTCGGCACCGTGTCCACGGTGCGTGCGGCGCTGCCCGCCCTGCGGGAGTCCCGCGGGCGGGTCGTCACCGTGGCCTCCACCCTGGCGCTGAAGGGCGTCTCGGACGCGACGGCGTACTGCGCCTCCAAGTTCGGGGTGCTGGGCTTCACCCAGGCCCTCGCCGCGGAGCTCAAGGGCGAGGTCGGCGTCACCCAGCTCATCCCCGGCGGCATGAAGACGCGCTTCTTCGACGACCGGGACGAGCAGTACAAGCCCCAGGACGACTCCCAGCTCAACGATCCGGAGAACGTCGCGAACGCCGTCCTGTTCGCCCTCGGCCAGCCCCGCGGGTGCGAGATCCGCGAGCTGTTCGTCGCCCACGCCGAGGAGGGCTCCTGGCCCTGATCGGCCCTGCGTACGGAGGGACGGCCGGACCGGACCGCGGAAACGCCTCCGGCCCGGCCGTCGCCGCTGGTGAGAGCATGGTTGTCCCCACAACGGGCGACGGGTCGGGCGCGGGCAGATCATGACTGCGCATCTAGACTGATGACCTCTCCCCGACCGCACAGGAAGGCCTGACGTCAGCGTGGACTCCCCCCTCGACACCACGGTGGCACGCGTCCCGATCACGGTGCGCTGCCTCGACGAGCACGGCCGGCCCGTGCGCCTCTCGGCGCGCACGCTCGGACGCGGCTCCACCGACCTGCAGGACCTGCTGCGCCGGGCCTACGCCGCCGTCCGGGAGGACTGCCCCGCCGAGACCGTCACCGTCTCCTTCCTGGAGGACTGCCGGGGCAGGCTGCAGCTGGAGTACCTGGTGGTGGACCGCACCCGTCCGAGCCGCTGGCGGCGGAACCGCGAGCGGGGCCGCGCGGAGGACGTCCGGACGGCGCTGACGGAGGCGACCATCGTCGTGACCCTCGCGGTCGAGGCCGTCGGGGCGGTCGCCGCCGCGTCCACGGCCCGGTGGTCGGAGGGCGACACGCCCGACTTCGCCGACCTGGTCCTCGACGGCGCGCGCACCGTCCGGCTGCCCGGCGCCGTGCGCGCCCTGCTCGGCGACGACGCGGTGCTGGAGCTGCTGCGGGGCACCATGGCGATGTTCCTGGACGACGACGTCGAACAGCTGGTCATCGGCAAGGACCCCGAGCTGCCGGGCCGCTACCAGGAGACGGTGGTCACCCGCTCCCCCGCCCTCGTGCGCTTCCTCCGGGGCGGGCCCCTGGCCGGACTGGTCCCCGGGGGCTCCGAAGGGTCCTGAGCTCCCGGCCCTGCCCGGTGCGGCCCCGCCCCGGTGGCGGATCCGGGCGCGGTCCTGCGCGGCGCGCCGCCGCGGATGTCGGAGGCGGCGGCCATGATGGGCCCGACCGGTCACCGGGACGGAAGGGGCTCGACGTGGGACTGATGGCGCCGCTGCAGGACAGGCTGCGCACGACCTTCGCCGGACAGGCGGACCGCGTGCCGGAGTGGGAGCTGGCGCTGGCCGACGGCCAGGACGCCGGGCACTTCCGGCCCGGTTCGGCGGTGTGGGCCGTGCACGGGTCGATGGCGACCATCCCCGCGGGCGTGCGCGCCCTGCTCACCCAGGCCCTGCACCCGGGGGCGCTGGCCGGCGTCGTCGAGCACTCGGACTACCGGAGCGACCCCCTGGGGCGCCTCGCCGGGACCATCCGGTGGATCTTCACCGTCACCTACGGGGACACCACCGCCGCGCACCGGGCCTCGGCGCACGTCCGCCGGATCCACGACGGCGTGCGCGGCACCTACACCGGGGCCGACGGCGTGCGGCGCCCGTACTGCGCGAACGACCCCGAGCTCGCCGAGTGGGTCCACCTGGCGTTCACGGACGCGTTCCTGCGCTCCCACCAGCGGTGGGGCGGGACGATCCCGGGCGGGCCGGACGCCTACGTGCGGGAGTGGGCCGTGGCGGGCCGGCTGATGGGCGTGGAGCGGCCGCCGCGCTCCGAGGCCGAGCTGGACGAGCGCCTCCGGTCCTTCGGCCCCCGCCTCGCCGGAGGCCCGCGCGTGGACGACGTCGTGGCGTTCCTGCGCCGCCCGCCCCTGGACCCCGTGCTGCTGCCGGGCTACCGGGCCCTGTTCGCCGCCGTCGTGGACTCGCTGCCCGGGGACCGGCTGGACCTGCTCGGTCTCGAGCGTCCGCGGCTGGGCCCCGTGCCGCTGCCCACGCGCAGCGCCGCCGGGCTCACCCTGGCGGTGGTCGGCCGCGCCCTCGGGGAGACGGGGCCGAGCGAGGCGGCCGCGCGCCGCCGCCTCGCTCGCCTCGGCCTGCTCTGAGAGCGCACCGCGCTCAGGCCGAGGCCTCCTCGGTCCCGGCGCGCCCGGTGACGTGGTCGTAGGCCTCCGCGGCCGCCGCGGCCACGCCGTGCCACGTCCGTCCCGGCACGACCCGGCGCCGGCCCTCGCCGCCGAGGCAGCGGCGCACGGCGGGGCACTCGAGCATCATCCGCAGGACCGTGGCGAGGGTCTCGGGCTCCTCCGGCGGGGTGAGCATCCCGGTGATGCCGTCGGCCACGGTCTCGGCGAGCACCGGCAGCCGCGAGGCGACCACGGGGGTCCCGGTGGCCAGGGCCTCGACGGACTCGGTCGGGGCCGCGGCCCGGGTGACCGGGCGGTCCTTGCGGGCGACCACGAACACGTCGAACGCCTGGTGGTACTGCACGACCTGCTCGTCCGGGACCCGCCCCGTGAAGCGGACCCGGTCGCCCAGGCCGAGCTCCGCGGCCAGGCGCTCGAGCTCCCGCCGCGCCGGGCCCGCGCCCACGACCACCACGAGCAGCTCCGGCACGTCGGCGCGCACGAGGGCCGCGGCGCGCAGGAGGTCGTCGAGGCCCTCGTGCTCCACCAGGTCCGCGACCGCGCCCACCACCCGGGCCGTCTCCGGCAGCCCGAGCACCCGGCGCGCCTCCCGCAGGGGACGGGGATCCGCCAGGTAGGGGCCGTCCACGGCGGGGGGCGCCACGCGGACCGGGACCGGGCCGGCCGGCAGGGCCCGCGTCAGCGCCCGCACCCGCTCGCCCATCGCACGGCTCGTGGTCACCACGTCGGCCGCGGCGGCCAGGACCTCGGCCTCCCGGGCGCAGTCGAGCCGGTGGCGCTCGCTCGTGACGGCCTCGGCGGGACGGGAGGCCGCCCACCGGTCGGCAGGCAGCTCGCGCACCTCGTAGACCCACGGGATGCCCAGGGCCTCGGCCACCGCGCGGGTCACGAGGCCGTTGCCGGGACGGCTCGTCGTGTGCAGCACGGCGGGCCGGGCGCGCAGGGCCAGTTCGAGCAGGGCCTGCGCCTCCTGCTGCAGTCGTGCCGTGGGCAGCAGCGCGCGGCGGGCGGGCAGGATCCGGTGGTAGGAGACGCCGTCGAGCACCTCGGGCGCCGGCCCGTGCGACCGGCCGTCGGCGGGCACGGGACCGGGGCGGGTCACAGCGGTCACGGTCCAGCCCTGGGCCACGGTCGCGGACAGCAGGGAGTGGTGGCGCGGCGCGCGGAGGCCCCGGGCGCGCGGCGGGGCCTCGGCCAGCACGTGCAGCACGGAGGCGGCCTCCGGCCGGTAGCCGACCACCGGGGTGAGCGCGGGACGCCAGCCGGAGAGCAGCCGCAGGTCGTCCTCGTAGTGGAGCAGCCGGCGGCGCTCCCCCGGCGTGGCTCGCCCGGCGGCCACGGCGCGCCGGAGCTCGACCACGGCCTCCGAGATCCGGCCGACGTAACGGTGGCGGCGGGCCCGCGTGCCGGCGAGGTCGCTGGTGCCGGGCGGCACCAGCGCGAGGAACCGGTCCGCCTCGGCCACGCGACCCGCGGACAGGGCGGCCTCGGCGAGGCGCCGGGCCGCGCCCGGCGCGGGACGCCGGCGGCGGGCCCGGCCGAGCCGGTGCTCGAGCTGCCGCTCCGCGCGCGGGTCCGGGCCCAGGGCGCGGACCACGGCGGCCCCGGCCTCGGGCCAGGGACTGCGCAGCAGGGCGCGGGCGGCGGGTCGCGCCGCGGCGGCGGGGAGAAGCCGGGCCGCGGGCAGCCAGAAGGCCTCGGGCTCGTCGTCCGGACTGAAGGGGCGGGGAGTGTGCGGCATGGCCTTCTCGCGGGGGGTCAAGAGGGGCCGTCCCGGTCGATCACGGGGCGTGCTGCGGGCGGGGGAAGACGTTTCTCGCCGGGTCGGGGGGCCGGTGGGGAACTACTGATCGTCAGGGTTCAGCGTAGCAAGATATGGGCCCAGATCGTCCGCCGCGACGGCCGTGCCGATGCCCGCCATCGCCTCGAGGTCGGGCAGGACCACGGACTGCCCGTCCGGGGACACGCCGAGGCCCTGATCGGGGGCCGTGGTCATCCGCAGGTCCCCGGCGGAGAGACCGGCCAGGTCGGGGGCGAGCCCGGCGATCCACGCCGCGTCGAGCCCCTCGCTCACCGTCAGGTAGGGCGAGAAGTCGCTGACCACGGTGTGCAGCCGGACCGGGTTGAGCAGCGTCTGCGGGCCGAGCAGCCGCTCGAGAGCGGACTGGACGTAGTTGCGCTGGTTCTCCACCCGCTGGAAGTCCCCGTCCTCGAAGGCCTTGCGCTCCCGGACGAACTCGAGCGCCCGTTCCCCGTCCATGTGCTCGGGGCCCTGCTCGAAGGTCATGCCCTCGTTGGACACGAAGTCCTGGGGCACGTCGACGGTCACGCCGCCGAGGGCGTCGGTGAGGGCCTGGAAGCCGGCGAAGTCCACCTCGGCGACCTGGTCGACCCGGGTGCCGAAGAGGTCCTCGACCGTCCCGACCATCAGCGGGACGCCGCCGAGATCGAGGGCGGCGTTGATCTTCGCCTCCCCCACCCCGGGGATCGGCACCCACGTGTCCCGCAGCACGGAGATGACGTAGGCCTCGCCGCCGTCCTCGGGGAGGTGCACCAGCATGATGGTGTCCGCCCGCACCCCCTCGACGCCCACGTCCGCCCGCCCGCCGGGCTGGCTGTCGGCGCCGAGCAGCAGCACGGTGGTGCCCCGGTCCTGGGCGGAGCCCGCGGCGGGGCGCCCGCTCTCGGCGGGGAACGCGTCGTCCACGACCTGCTTGCGGGCGTCGAAGGTCCGTCCCAGGTTCCAGACGAACGCGGCGGCCACCAGGGCGAGGACCAGCACGAGACCCAGGAGCACCAGCAGCACGCGCCGGACCGGGCCGTGGTGCGGGGCGGCCGCCGCGCGCTCGGCACCACGGTCGGCGTCGCGGGCGGATTCGCGGTCGTGGACGGTCATCAGAGGCTCCCCGTTCGGTGGGTCGGGCGGACGCCGGTCGCGGCACCTGTCCCGGTCGGTGCGCCCATGCTAGGCCGCCGCTGCTCGGAGGTCGCCCGGAGGTCGCTGGGAGAGCCGGGGGCGGAGAAGGGCCACGGGCGGGTCAGGGCACCCGGGCGATCCACTCCGGGGTGGCGAACTTGGTGCGCACGAGCTCGCGGGCGGCGGCGATCTCGGCGTCCCGGACGGTGCCCTCCGCGGCGCCGTAGCGGCCCGCGAAGACCTCCACGAGCTTGCCCACGACGTCGGCGCGGGCCATGCCGGTCTGCCGGCGCAGCGGGTCCACACGCTTCTTGGCCGAGCGGTGCCCCTTGTCGGAGAGCTTCTCCTTGCCGATCCGCAGGACCTCGGTCATCTTCTGCGCGTCGATGTCGTAGCTCATGGTCACGTGGTGGACCATCCCGCCGCCCGCGAAGCGCTTCTGCGCCGCTCCGCCGATCTTGCCGTGCTCGGTGGCGATGTCGTTGAGCGGGACGTAGAACGCCTCCAGGCCCATCTCCTGGAACGCCTGCATGACCCACTGGTCGAGGAACGGGTAGGACTCCGAGAAGCTGAGCCCGTCCACGAGCGTCTGCGGCAGGTACAGCGAGTAGGTGATGCAGTTGCCCGCCTCCATGAACATGGCCCCGCCCCCGGAGACGCGGCGCACCACGGAGATGCCGTGCCGCCGGGCGCCCTCGGCGTCCACCTCGTTGCGCAGGGACTGGAAGGACCCGATCACCACGGACGGCTCCTCCCAGTCCCACAGGCGCAGGGCGGGCGGGCGCCGGCCCGCGCCCACCTCGCGGGCGAGGACCTCGTCGAGCGCGAGGTTCTCCAGGGTGGGGCGGACGGTGGGCGGGATGACCTCCCACGCGTGGTCGTCCCACGTCGTGGCGTGGGCCAGGGCCCGGCGGACCGCGGTGGCGATCGCCTGCGGGGAGAAGCCGAACAGCACGACGTCGGGCGCGAGGGCCGCCTCGACCGCCGCGACGATCTCCTGCGGGGAGGCGTGCTCGCTGAGCCCGGTGAGCGCCGCGTTGATGTCCTCGAGGGCCTCGTCGGGCTCGAGGAAGAAGTCCCCGTTCACGGAGACGTCGGCCAGCCGCCCGTCGACCACGTCCAGGTCCGCGACCACGAGCTTGCCGCCCAGCACCTTGTACTCCCCGTGCCGCCGCTCCTGCGCCATCCGTGTCCTTCCCTCGTCCGTGCCGGTGGTCCCGGGTCAGCCTACGCCGGGGACCGCGGGCACGGCGCAGGCCCGGACCGGTGCGGTCCGGGCCTGCGGGCGATCGTGCGGGGCCCCGCGAGCGGGACGGAGATCAGCTGCTGGACTTGCCGAAGTTCTTGAAGCGGGCGTTGAAGCGCTCCACGCGGCCGGCGGAGTCCATGATGCGCTGCTTGCCGGTGTAGAACGGGTGGGACTCCGAGGAGATCTCGACCTCGATGATCGGGTACTCGTTGCCGTCCTCCCACGTCTCGGTCTTCTTCGAGGTGGCGGTGGAACGGGTCAGGATCGTCTTGCCGGAGGCCAGGTCGCGGAAGAGGACCGGGTGGTAGTCCGGGTGGATGTCAGTCTTCATGGGGTTCAAACCTTTGTCGTCGGTGCCTGGATTTTGCCAGCCACGGTTTCGCTCGGTGGGCGGTGCGCCGTCGTCGTCCGTCCGCGCGGTCCGGGAAGGGCGGGGGCATCGGGCACCAGCGGTCCAGCGTACCGGATCGCCGGTGGAAATTCACCCGCCGTCCCGCGGCGCGGGGGGGCCCGGTGCTTGCCGTTCCCCCCCGCGCCGCTGCCCCGGCCGCGGCGCCTCACCACCGGTGGGCGACGTCCACGACGAGCCGCGACCCCCGGCCCGGCCCGTCGAGGACGAACACCCGGAACGGCAGCCGCGCGCGCACGCCGAGGCCGACCGATGTCCGGGCCTCGTAGCTGCCGCCCCACGCGACCTGGCGGAACGTGCGGTAGCCGGCGACGTCCACGAGCTCCCGCCGGTCGTCGAACTCGTAGGTGGGCCTGCCCCTGCCGTCGTAGGCGGGGGCGTTGGCCGTGATCACCAGGTCGGTCCCCCGCAGGGGGATGGGGTCGCCGGAGCCGATGCCCGTGAACCGGGCGTAGCGCACGTCGTAGCCCCGCAGCCTGCCGTCGAGGTCGATCACCATCCGGTCGAAGCAGCGGTGCTGCCCCGCCCGGACGTCCGTGACGTGGGGGTAGCGGGGCGTGGTCGCCTCACCGCTGCGGGCCTTGGCCCCCGATCCCCACGTGATGCCGCAGTACGGGGCCGCGGCGTTCGCGCTGCCGGGGACGATGAGCCCCAGCCCCATGGCCAGCACGAGTGCCGCCAGCCATGAGATGACTTTCTTCATGATGCACCTTCTCCAAGACCCCTCGGGCCCCGGTGGGCTCGAGCGGGTGCTCCCATGATCCGCCTTTCCGAATGCTAAGTCTCCAGGTGAGGGTGAACTGGGTCAGCAATCGTTATGGGGCGGGGCGTCAGCGGCAGGGCCGGGTCTCCCAGAAGGCCACGGCCGAGGCGGCGGCGACGTTGAGGGAGTCCACGCCGTGGGACATCGGGATCCGCACGGTGAGGTCCGCGTGGTGGACGGCGGCGGCGCTCAGCCCGTCCCCCTCGGTGCCGAGGACCAGGGCCAGGCGCTCGTCGCGGCGCGCCGACAGCTCCTGGAGGGTGATCGAGTCGTCGCTCAGGGCGAGCGCCGCAGTGGTGAAGCCCGCGTCCTTGATCCGCTGCAGGTCGGCCGTCCAGTGCTGCAGCCGGGTCCACGGGACCTGGAACACGGTGCCCATGGAGACCCGGATGGAGCGCCGGTACAGGGGATCGGCGCAGCGCGGGGTGACGAGCACGGCGTCGACGTCCAGCGCGGCGGCCGAGCGGAAGATCGCCCCCACGTTGGTGTGGTCGACGATGTCCTCGAGAACCGCCACCCGGTGCGACGACGCCAGGAGCCGCTCCAGCTCCACCGGCTCCGGGCGCTGCATGGCCGCGATCGCCCCGCGGTGCAGGTGGAAGCCGGTGATCTGCTCGAGCACCTCGTCCGGGCCGACGTACAGGGGCACGTCCGGGTGCTCGGCGAGGACGTCCGCGAGGTCCTCCAGCCACTTCTCCGCCATGAAGAAGGACCGAGGGGTGTGCCCGGCCGCGAGTGCCCGGCGGAGCACCTTGGAGGACTCGGCGATGTACATGCCGCGCTCGGGCTCGAGCTTGCGCCGCAGCCGGACGTCGGTCAGGCGGGCGTAGTCGGCCACCCGGGGGTCGTCGGCGCTGTCGAGGCGGATCATCTGGGGGAGGTCGGTCACGGGGGTCTCTTCGGGGTCGGGGTTCGAGGCGGGCGGGGTCGGGGCCGCGGAGGGGGTCCGCCCCGAATGGTAGCCGGAGCCCGTCCGGGGCCCGGCCGGTCTCAGAGCAGCTGGGACACGAGGCTCACGAGGGCCACGACGCCGAGCACCACGATCACGGTGCGCAGCAGGACCGGGGAGAGCCGGCGGCCGATCTTGGCCCCCGCCCAGGCGCCCACCGTGGAGCTGAGGGCGATGAGCAGCACCACCCACCAGTTGATCCGGTCGAACGCGAAGAGGATGTAGGACACGGCGGCGACGATGTTCACCGCCGCCACCAGCACCACCTTGACGGCGTTGGCGGCCTGCAGCGAGGCGAGCAGGAAGACGCCCAGGATGCCGAGCAGCAGCACGCCCTGGGCGGCCACGAAGTACCCGCCGTAGATCCCGGCCAGGAACACCAGGACGTACAGGGACGCGGGCTGCGGGGCCCGGTCCGGGTCGAGGGTGCGGGGGGTCTCCCCCCGGGCCCGGGCCGCCGCGGCGGCGGCCTCGGCCTGCTCGTCCTTGCGCCGGCGCACCAGAGCCTGGAGCCGCGGCTGGAAGACCACGAACAGGAGGGCGACGACGATCAGCCCCGGCGCGGCGTAGCCGAAGACCTCCTCGGGCAGGTGCAGCAGCAGCCACGCGCCGATCACCCCGCCGAGCGCGGAGCAGGGGATGAGCTTGAGCAGGGTCCGTTCCACGCCCGCGAGCTCGTGGCGGTAGTTCCAGGCGCCGGTGAGGTTGCCGGCGATCAGGCCCATCGCGTTGGACATGGACGCGGTCACGGGCGGGACGCCCATGGTCACGAGCACGGGGAAGGTGACGAGGGTGCCCGAGCCGACGATGGTGTTGATCAGTCCGGCGGCGACGCCGGCGAGCAGGATGAGGGCGGCCTGCCACCACTCGAACGGGAAGTCCGCGGCGAGGGCTGCGAGCGTGTCGGGCACCACGTCGGGTCAGGACCGGCCGAACGCGGCGAAGCGGTTGCCGACCTTCACCAGCTTCAGCGGGAGGCCGAAGGTCTCGGAGAGGTTCTTCTGCGTCATGACGGTGCGGACGGGGCCCGCGGCCACCACCCGGCCCTCGCGCAGCAGCAGTGCGTGGGTGAAGGCGTCGGGCACCTCTTCGAGGTGGTGGGTGACCATGACGATCGCCGGGGACGCCCCGTCGCGGGCCAGCTCGTCCAGCCGGGCCACCAGGTCCTCCCGCCCGCCCACGTCCAGGCCGGCGGCGGGCTCGTCGAGCAGCAGCAGCTCGGGGTCGGTCATCAGGGCGCGGGCGATCAGGACGCGCTTTCGCTCCCCCTCCGAGAGCGAGCCGAAGCGGCGCTCCGCCAGGTGCTCGATCCCCCACGCGGCCATGAGCTCCTGCGCCTGGGCCTCGTCGGCGTCGTCGTAGCTCTCGATCCACCGCCCCGTCACCCCGTACGCGGCGGTGACCACGCAGTTGCGCACGGACTCGGCGTCGGGGATCTGGGTGGCGAGCACGGCGGAGGTCAGCCCGATGCGGGGGCGCAGCTCGAACACGTCCACCGCGCCGAGGATCTCGTCCAGGATGTCGACCATGCCCCGGGAGGGGTGCAGGCGGGCGGCCGCGATGGACAGCAGGGTGGTCTTGCCGGCGCCGTTGGGGCCGAGGATGACCCAGCGCTCGCCCTCGTTGACGACCCAGTCCACGGAATCCAGCAGGGTCTTCTGTCCGCGGACCACGCTGACGTCCACCATCTCCACCACAGCACTCATACCCGCCACTCTAGGACACGCGGAGCGCCGCACCGGCGTGCCGGTGCGGCACGCACCCCGTCAGGGACGGGCGGAGCGGCGCGGCCACCGCCCACGGATGATCGACGCGCGGTGCTCCCTGCCCTTCCCGGCGGCGCCGGAGCGGGCGGCCCAGAAGTCCTCCCCGGCCCAGCGGAAGCGGGGCGTCTCCTTGGCCAGGAACGCGCGCTGCCCGATGCGGGCGTCGGGTCCGTCGAGGACTTCCCGGAACAGGGCCTCGGAGATCTCGTCGGCGCCGAGCCCGGCCGCCTCGCCCTCGCCCGGAGTGGCCAGCCCGATCAGGTGCTTGTGGGCCTGCACGGAGAGCTGGGACCGCCCCGTCAGGTCCGTGACCACCTGCTCCAGGGCCGTCTCGAAGCCGGCGTCCTCCACCACGCGGGTGAGCATGCCCCACCGCTCGGCGTCGGCGGCGGTGACGGTGTCGCCGGTGAGCAGCAGGTAGGAGGCCGTGCCGGGGCCCACCAGGCGGACCAGGCGCTGGATCCCGGAGGCCGGGAACACGATGCCGATCCGGGCCGGGGTCAGTCCGATGCGCAGGGAGGCCGTGGCGATGCGCAGGTCGCAGGCGCCCGCCAGCATCCAGGCCCCGCCCATGCAGTACCCCTCCAGGGCCGCCACGGTGGGCTTGTGCACCGCGGCCAGGGCCGCCTCGGCCTCGGTGAGCAGCCCGCCGCGGGGCAGCCCGGTGCCGGGCTCCCCCAGGCACTCGAACACCTCGGCGATGTCGGCCCCGGCGGAGAACACCCCGCCCGCCCCGCGCAGCCCGATCACCCGCACGCCGGGGTCGGCGTCCAGCTTCTCCAGCACGCCCGGCAGGGCCGCCCACATCGCCGGGGACAGCGCGTTGCGCCGGTCGGGGCGGTCGAGGACCACCCAGGCCACGGGTCCTTCCCGCCGGACCTCCAGGGCGCCGGTGGACATCTCGGGGAGGGGCTGAGCGGTCATCGGAGGGCTTCCGCCTTCGGGTCGGTGGTGTTCCCGGTGGGGCCGGCCCCGGTCGCGGTGCCCGCGAGCCAGTCGCGGACGGAGGCACCGTGCTGGTCGAGCACGGGCGGGGCGGCGTGGTCCCGCCGTGTCGTCTCGTCCGTGTCGCCGGGGGCGAAGAACCGCACCGCGGGTCCGGGCAGCTCGACGGGACCGAGGACCTCGTGGTCGACGCCCACGACCAGCCCCTGCGAGCGCACCTGTTCCCAGGCGTAGACCTCGTCCAGGGTCCGGACCTTCCCGGCCGGGATGCCGATCCCGGCCAGCAGCTCCAGCAGCTCCTCGGGACCGTGCGCGGCGAAGGCCTCCTCGACGGCGGCGATCACGGCCGGGCGGTTGCGGACGCGGTCGGCGTTGGTCGCGAACTCCGGCCGGTCGGGGTCGATCCCGAAGGCCCCGGCGAAGGTGCGCCACAGCTTCTCGCTGCCCACGCTGATCTGCACCTTCCCGCCGCGGCAGGCGAACAGGCCGTAGGGCGCGATGGAGGGGTGGTGGTTGCCCTGGGCCCGCGGCACCTCGTGGGCCACGGTGGCGCGGGTGCCCTGGAAGGCGTGCACCCCGACCACCGAGGACAGCAGGGAGGTGCGCACGACCTTCCCGGCCCCGGTGCGCTCGCGCTCGTAGAGGGCGGCCAGCACGCCGTAGGCGCCGTTCATCCCGGCCAGCAGGTCGGCGATGGGCACGCCCACCCGCTGGGGGTCGTCCGGGCCGGAACCGGTGAGCGACATGAGCCCGGCCTCGCCCTGGACGATCTGGTCGTAGCCGGAGCGCCGGGACTCCGGTCCGTCGTGGCCGAAGCCGGTGATGGAGAGCACCACCAGGCGGGGGTTCAGGCGGTGCAGCTCCTCGACGGAGAAGCCGAGCCGGTCCAGCACCCCGGGCCGGAAGTTCTCCACCAGGACGTCGGCGCGCTCCACGAGCGCCCGGAGCACCTGCCCGCCGTCCTCGGACTTGAGGTCCAGGGCCACGGACTCCTTGTTGCGGTTGCAGGACAGGAAGTACGTGGCCTGCGGGTCGTCCTCGGGTCCCACGAAGGGCGGGCCCCACCCGCGGGTGTCGTCACCCGTGCCGGGGCTCTCGATCTTGACGACCCGCGCGCCCAGGTCGGCGAGCATCATGGCCGCGTGCGGGCCGGCGAGGGCACGGGACAGGTCCACGACGAGGGTGCCGGCCAGGGGGCCGCCGGACGGCGAGGGCTCCTGGGGGTCGGTGCGGGGCGGGGTGCCGGTGGCGGGCTGGATGTCGGTCATGGCGGGTTCCTCCGGGATCGGGTCGGTGGGCATCGGCGGGGCGGGGCTGCGGGCTACAGCCAGCCGGGGGCGACCATCACGGCCCAGACCAGCAGCGGGCCGATGACGACGACGCCGGTGGCGTAGACGAGGATCTTCTTGTAGAAGACGTCGCGGTCCACGTCGGCGGGGGCGTTGGCCAGCACGAGCGCCCCGTTGGTGGAGAACGGGGAGACGTCGACGATGGTCGAGGCCACGGCCAGGGCGCAGATCAGCCCGGTGGCCCCGACCTCGCCCGCGAGCAGGAAGGGCACGGCCAGGGGGATGAGCGCCGCGAGGATGGCGGTCGAGGAGGCGAAGGCGGAGACGACGGCGCCGATGTAGCAGATCAGCAGCGCCGCCAGCAGCGGCATCCCCAGGCCGGCCACGCCGTTGGAGACGTACTCGATGGTGCCCGCCTCCTGCAGCACGCCGACGAAGGTGAGCATGCCGCCGAGCAGGAGCACGGTGGACCAGTCGATCTTGTTGACCGCGCCCTTCTGCGCCTTCGGGGAGACCAGGGCCAGGACGACGGCGACGGTGATGGCCACGAAGCCCACGTCCACGCCGAAGCCCAGGGCGACGACGGCCAGCACGACCAGGCCCAGGATGGTGGCGGCCTGCGGGAGCAGTCCGTCCCTG
Source organism: Kocuria rosea (assembly GCF_006094695.1). NCBI lineage: Bacteria > Bacillati > Actinomycetota > Actinomycetes > Micrococcales > Micrococcaceae > Kocuria > Kocuria rosea. The sequence continues at coordinate 2,197,185 of NZ_CP035103.1, forward strand.
CCCTCGCGCCGGACCGGGGGCTCGGAGGATCCGGCCGGGTCACGGGGACCGTACATGCCCGAGCCGAAGCCCTTGAAGTCCACGTCCCGGTCCCCGGCGTGCCCGGCGGCGACCCGGCTGCGGGACAGGCGGGCCTCGGAGGCCCGCTCCACGAAGTCCTCGGCACGGGTCGAGACGAGGCCGCGCCCGCCGAGGGTCACGAAGAGGCCCACGGCGATCAGCAGGTTGAAGACCAGGCTGGAGAGGAACACCGCGATGGGGCTGACGTCCAGGCCGGCCCCGGCGACGATGCCGTTGACGGTCACTCCGTAGACGGAGATCGGCGAGAAGCCGCCGCCCTGGGCGCCGTGGATGACCATCATGCCCATCATCAGGGGATTGATCTTGTACTTGGCGGCGAAGCTCAGCGCGATCGGGGCGATGATCGCCACGGCGGCCGGGGACAGGGCGCCCACGGCGGTGATCACGGCAGTGATGAAGAACATGATCCACGGGATCAGCGCGACCCGGCTGCCCACCAGTTTCACCGCCGCCTGCACGAGCAGGTCCACGGTGCCGTTCTTCTGGGCGATGGCGAACAGATAGGTCACCCCCACGATGGTGAGGAACAGCCCGCCGGGGAACGCCTCGAGGATCTGGTCGGTGTCCATCCCGAGGACGAACACCCCCAGCACGAACGCGCCCACGAAGGCCAGCGCCCCCATGTTGACGGGCAGGACGGTGGCCACGACGAACATCGCGGCCAGGATGATGATGGAGAGCACTTCTGGGCCCATGGGTCTTCCTTCGGACGAGGACGGTCCCGCCGGTGAGGGTGGAGCTCCTGCGGGAACAGTGGTGTGGATCACACCGCCAGTTTTGGACTAGCCAATAGGGCACTAGGGGTCCTTGTCAATCGTTGGGCTAGCATAGGGGCCGGACGCCACTGGGTGGTGCCGCGCCGCCGGGACGCTCCGGCGCCGTGCGACCGGGGAGGACGGACATGGCAGGGCCCAACAGGATCGACCGGGTGGAACGCCCTCGACTCTACGAGCAGGTGGTGGAGCGGCTGCTGGACCACGTCATCCAGGACCGGCTCGAGACCGGCGACCGGCTCCCCCCGGAGCGGGACCTCGCCGACAGCCTGGGCGTCTCCCGGGCCACCGTCGCCCAGGCCCTGGTGGCCCTGGAGGTGCTCGGGGTGATCGACGTGCAGCACGGCAGCGGGGCGGTGCTGCGCTACCGGCCCTCCAGCGCCGTGGTGCTGCGGGGACTGCGCGAGCACGCCGATCGGCTGCCGGACATCGTCGACGCCCGCAGCGCCGTGGAGACCAAGATCGCCGCCCTGGCCGCGGCCCGGCGCACCCCCGAGGACCTGTCCGCCATCGAGCACGCCCTGGCGCTCATGGCGCAGGACATCGCCGGCGGCGGCCGCGGGCTGGAGGGCGACGAGCTGTTCCACGCCGCGGTCACCGCCGCCGCCCACTCCTCGGTCCTGGCCCGGATGATGACCGAGATCTCCGGACTCGTGCGGGAGACCCGCATCGAGTCCCTGAGCCAGCAGGGCCGCCCCGAACGGTCCCTGGAGTCCCACCGGACGATCGTGGACGCCATCCGCGACCGGGAGCCCGAGCGGGCGGCCCGCGCGATGGCCGAGCACATCGAGCTCGTCTCCGACGTCGCGGTGCTCCGCCCCGAGTGAGGGCCCCGGTCGGCCGTTGCCCGCGCCTGCCGATAAGCTGGCGCACATGACCACCGACCTCGCCGTCATCGCGTTTGCCCAGAATCCGGACCCTGAGGCCCGTGAGCGCATCCTCACCCTCGTGCAGGACGCCGGCGCCGAGGTCGAGCGCTTCTCCACGGTGCGGGTCACCGGCCCCGGTTCGGCCGGGCCGGACTCGGAGGTCCCCGGCTACAACGCCTTCACCGCGCTCGTGCACGGCTCCGACGCGACCGCCCTGCTCGCCGCCCTGCGCCCCGACCCGCTGACCCAGATGCTGCCGGGCGTGGACGTCAACGTGGTGCCGACCACCCTCTTCGACCCCGGGCGCAAGAAGCTGCTCATCATGGACGTCGACTCCACGCTCATCCAGCAGGAGGTGGTGGACATGCTCGCCGCCCACGCGGGGCGCGAGGCCGAGGTCGCCGCCGTGACCCGGGCGGCCATGCTCGGGGAGCTGGACTTCGCCGAGTCCCTGCTCGCGCGCGTCGAGACCCTCGCCGGGCTGCCCGCGTCCGTGCTCGACGAGGTCCTGGCCGCGGTCCGGCTCTCCCCCGGCGCGGACGTGCTCGTCAAGGCCTTCCTGCGGGAGGGGCACGCCGTGGCGGCGGTCTCCGGCGGCTTCCTGGGCGTCCTCACCCCGCTCGCCGAGCAGCTGCGGCTCACCCGGCACGCGGCCAACACCCTCGAGGTCGTCGACGGCACGCTCACCGGCAGGGTGCTCGGCGAGGTCGTGGACCGCACCGTCAAGGAGCGGTGCCTGCGGACCTGGGCCGAGGAGCTCGACGTCGCCCCCGAGGACGTCATCGCCGTGGGCGACGGCGCCAACGACCTCGACATGCTCACGGCCGCCGGGCTCGGCGTGGCCTACAACGCCAAGCCCGCCCTGCGCGCGGCCGCCGACGCCCAGGTCAACCTGCCGAACCTCGACGCGGTCCGGTTCTTCGCCGACCTCTGATCCCCCGCCCCCGCCGGGACCCCGCTCCCGGCGGCCGACCCGGGTCGTAGAGTGGGATGCAGCACGCGCGGCCCTCGAGCACGAGACCGCGCCCGGCCCCGAGGAGAGACAGTGACGGCACCCGGTGCGCCCCGGCAGCGCCCCGGCTTCCTGGCCCGGATGATGCTGCTGCACCTCGCCGTGGTGACCCTCGTCGTCGCCCTGTGCGGGGGCGTCTACGCCTGGCTGACCTACGAGCGGCTGGGCCGCGACGCCGAGGGCCAGGCGCTGTCCATCGCCCGGTCGGTCGCCGCCGACGACGACGTCCGCGCGGGCGTGGCGGACCTGCTCGACGCCGGTCCCGCGGACCTCGACCCGGAGGTGCTGTCCGGGGGCGCCCTGCAGACCGCCGCGGAGGAGGTCCGCGACCGCACGGAGTCCCTCTTCGTGGTGATCACCGACGACACCGGGCTGCGGCTCTCCCACCCCAATCCCGAGCAGCTGGGCCGGCCCGTCAGCACGGACCCCACCGAGGCCCTGGCCGGGCGGGAGGTCACGAGCCAGGAGCGCGGCACCCTGGGGCGCTCCGCCCGGGCCAAGGTCCCGGTGTACGCCCCGGGTACGGACGCCGCCGTGGTGGGCGCCGTCAGCGTGGGGATCTCCCGCACGGACATGCTCGCCACCCTGCGGGAGGACATCACCCCCGTGGCCGCCACCGCCGTGGGCGCCCTCGGCCTCGGCGCGGCCGCCTCCGCGGCGATCGCGCGCCGGCTCAAGCGCCTCACCCTCGGCCTGGAGCCCGAGGAGATCGCCACGCTCGCCCAGGACCAGGAGGCGGTGCTGCGCGGGGTCGACGAAGGCGTCATCGGCATCTCCCCCGAGCACCGCATCACCGTGGTCAACGCCGAGGCGGGACGGCTGCTGGGTGTGGCGGAGCCCGCCCGGCTCGTGGGGACCCCGCTGGCCGAGGCGGGCCTGCCGGCGTCCTTCGCGGCGCTGCTCGCCGCGGCGACCCCCGCGTCCCCGGCCGTGGAGCAGGTCGTCGGCCGGCACGTGCTGATCCTCTCCGCCCGCGCCGTCCGGCCCGACCGCCCGGGCCTGCCCCCGCTGGGCTGGGTGGTCCTGATCCGGGACCGCACCGAGCTGCAGTCCCTGACCCGCCAGCTCGACGCCGTCGGCGCCCTCAGCACCGCCCTGCGCGCCCAGCGCCACGAGTTCGCCAACCGCCTGCACACCATCGCGGGGCTGCTCGCGATCGGCGACGCCGAGGAGGCCCGCCGGTACGTGGCCGAGGTCACCGAGACCGGCCCCCTCAGCTACCCCGCCGAGGGGGCCCAGCTGCTGCGCGACCCCTACCTGCAGGCGTTCCTGGGGGCCAAGAGCGTCGAGGCCGCCGAGCGCGGCGTGAGCCTGCGCATCGGCGCCGACACCCTCGTCCGCGGCCGCATCACGGACCCGCAGGACGTCACCACCGTGATCGGCAGCCTCGTGGACAACGCCGTCCGCGCCGCCGTCCAGGGCGCGGCGGGAGACCGCTGGGTCGAGGTCGAGCTGCTCGACGACTGGACCGGCGGGGAGGGCACCCTGCACCTCGTCGTGGCCGACTCCGGCGACGGGCTCCCCGTGGCGGACCCCGAGCCGATCTTCGCCCAGGGCTGGTCCACCGCCGTTCCCGCCGGCGGATCCGGGGACGAGGGCGCAGCGCCGTTCGCCGTGCTGCCCGACGTCCACGGCCAGGGCTTCGGCCTGTCCCTGAGCCGGGAGCTGGCCCGCCGGCGCGGCGGAGAGGTGTGGGTGGCCGATCCCGGACGCCCCGGCGGGCCGGGAGCCGTCTTCTGCGCCCGCCTGCCCGGTACCGTGGTCCGCGACCCCGGGCCCGGGGCCGACGTCGGCGGCGAACGGTCCGCCGGCAGATCAGGAGGTGCAGGATGAGCGACGACCTGGTGGTCCTCGTGGTCGACGACGACTTCCACGTGGGACGGCTGCACGCCGGCTTCGTCAACGCCGTGCCGGGCTTCACGGCGCTGACCCCCGTGGGCACCGCCGAGCAGGCGATGCGCACCGTCCACGCCCACCAGCCCGACCTCGTGCTGCTGGACGTCTACCTGCCCGACGCGCTCGGCCTGGACCTGCTGCGGGCCCTCGACGTGGACGTCATCATGCTCACCGCGGCGGCCGACCCGGCCTCCGTGCGGACCGCCGTCCGCCGCGGCGCGCTCGCCTACCTCATCAAGCCGTTCCCGAACGAGCGGCTGGCGCGCACCCTGCGGGCCTACGCCCGGTACCGCCGGCTGCTCACCGACCGGGACGCGCTGACACAGGAGACCGTGGACCGCGCCCTGCACGCCCTGCACCCGGGCGAGACCGCCTCCCCCGGCGAGCGCACCCGGTCCGCGACGGAGGGCTCGGTCCTGGCGGCCCTGGAGGCCGGGGTGCCCCTCTCGGCCGCGGAGATCGCCCGGAAGGTCGGCATCTCCCGGGCCACCGCCCAGCGCTACCTCTCCGCACTGGCCGAGGACGGGTCGGTCGAGATCCAGCTCCGCTACGGGAGCACGGGCCGCCCGGAGCACCGCTACGGGCCCGCGGCCTCCTGATCCCAGGTTCATGCTCAGGGCCGGTCCCTAGACTGCCCGCCATGGCGAGCAGGGTGCGACCGGAACCACAGGACCAGTGTCTCTCCTGGCCGGACGAGATCTGCGGCGACCCGGTGGCGGAGCGGGCGAGGCTGTTCGCGCTGAATTTACGGGCGGCCGCGGGGTCCCGGACGCTGCGGGAGCTCGGGGCGCTCACCGGTGTCGACCACACGGCGCTGTCCCGGATCCTGGACGGGCACGTCTGGCCGGACGGGTACACCATCGCCCGCCTCGAGGTGCGGCTGGGGGTCAGCCTGTGGCCCCCCTACGAGGAGTGATCCGCACCGCCCGGGCACGGCCGCCGCGCCCAGGCCGGGACGGTCCCGGGGCCGGTCAGGGCGCGGTCAGGTCCAGCCAGTAGGTGTCGCTCTGCTCGTCGTGGTGCAGCAGCCGCTCCAGCGGTCCGGCGTAGGCGTCCAGGGCGCGGCCCACGAGCTCGCGCACGTCCCGCGCGGCGACCGTGACGGTGCCGCCGAGCTCGTCGTCGGCCGTCTCGCGCACCACCACGACCCGGCCCGGGTCGCCCCAGACGTAGTCGCCCGCGGCGTCGCGCAGGGCGTCGACGAAGAACTCCTGGTCACCGTCGTGACCGAGCACGTCCAGGCGCACCGCGTCGGGGTGGCGGCGCGCCAGCTCGGCGGCCACCAGGCGCAGCAGCTTCCGGGCGTAGCTGCGCCGGGCCCGGTCGAGGGCCTCCTCGGCGGCTTGGAGCACGTGGTCGGGGGTCAGGACAGTGGTGGTCACAGGCATGCAGTGTATGTGTGCGGAAGCAACGAGGGTGGGCGCCACCCCGGTCGCGCCGCCGGACCGGCCCGCCCCCGCGCACCGCCCCACGGTCTCGGGCAGAATGACCGCATGATCGACGCCCACCTGCACGTGGTCGACCCGCGGTTCCCGCTGGTACCCAACCAGGGGTACCTGCCGCCGACCTTCACGGTCGGGGACTACCGGCGCAGGGTCCGGGAACTGGGCGTGGCGGGCGGGGCCGTGGTCAGCGGCTCCTTCCAGGGCCACGCCCAGGAGTGGCTGCGCTCGGCGCTGGCGGAGCTCGGCCCCGGATTCGTCGGCGTGACCCAGCTGCCGCCCGCCGTCCCGGACGAGCAGGTGCGCGAGCTCCACGGGGCCGGGGTGCGGGCGGTGCGCTTCACCCTCCGCCGCGGCGCCGACGCGGACCCTGCCGGCATCGAGCGGCTCGCCCGGCGGGTGCACGACCTCGCCGGGTGGCACGCCGAGTTCTACGCGGACGCCGCCGCGCTGGAGCACCTCGCCCCCGTGCTGCGGCGCCTGCCGCGGGCCGGCGTCGACCACCTCGGCATGAGCGCGGCGGGGCTGCCGCGGCTGCTCGAGCTCGTCGAGCGGGGCGTGAAGGTCAAGGCCACGGGGTTCGGGCGCGTCGACCTCGACGTGCCGGACGCGCTGCGCCGGATCCACGCCGTGGACCCGACCGCCCTGCTCTTCGGCACCGATCTGCCGAGCACCCGGGCGGAGCGCCCGTTCCGGGACGCGGACGTCGCGCTGGTCGCCGAGACCCTGGGCGCCGGCGCCGCGGCGGCCGTGCTGCACGACAACGCCGCGGCCTGGTACGGGCTGCCGCGCGCGGCGGCGGAGAGCGGCTACTCCGGCCACACCTGCCGGTCCGGGCCCTCCAGGACGTAGCGCAGCTCCACGGCGCCGCCCTCGAAGTGGGTGGTGCGCTGGAGCCGCAGGTCGCGCGCCGCTGCGGTCGGCAGGACGGGATGTCCTCCGCCCAGCACGATCGGCATGTAGGTCAGCCACAGCTCGTCGAGCAGACCGGCGTCCGCGAACTGGGCCGCGAGCTTCCCGCCGCCCACCACCCACAGGTTCCGCTCGCCCGCGGCGGCGACCAGGGCCTCGGCGTGCATCGTGACCGGTCCGCTGACGAACGTCAGGTCCGCTCCCGCCGGCCGCGGCAGCTCGCGGTGGGTGAAGACCCAGACCGGCAGGTCCCCGTAGGCCCAGTCCCCCTGGTCGAGGACGAACTCGTACGTGCTCGCGCCCATCGCGAGCGCGCCGACGTCGGCCAGGAACGCGTCGTAGTGCTCCTGATAGGCCTCGAAGCCGTACTGCAGCAGCCAGTCGAGGTGGTTCTCCCGGTCGGCGATGTACCCGTCGGCGCTGGCCGCCACGTAGTACTGCGTTCTGCTCATGCGCACCAGGTTACGCAGCCCTCCGGCGGCTTCCCAGGGTTGCTTCCCCCGCGCCGCGGACGGCGTCATGATGGGAGCATCGACCGATCGACGCGGAAGGCCCGGCCATGCCCATGCTGCTCAATCCCTACTTCTCGTTCCGGGACACGGCCGAGGAGGCGATGACCTTCTACCGCTCCGTGTTCGGCGGGGAGCTGTCGGTCAGCCGGTTCAGCGAGTACGGCGCCAGCGACGACCCGGCGGAGCAGGACAAGGTGATGCACTCGATGCTCACCACCGGGACCGGCATGGTCCTGATGGCCGCCGACACCCCGAACAGCATGGACCTGACCGTCGGCGACAACGTCTCGGTCTCCGTGAGCGGGGACGACGAGTCCGTGATGCGCGGCTGGTGGGAGGCACTGGGCGCGGGCGGGACCGTCACGATGCCGCTCGAGGAGGCCCCCTGGGGCGGTCTGTTCGGGATGTGCACCGACCGGTTCGGCATCCACTGGATGTTCAGCGTCGGCGACGCCGGCTCCTGACGCGCCCCGCGCCGCCCGACCCGAGAAGGAGCGTCCCATGCGCATCACCCACACCAGCGTCTTCGTCGACGACCAGCAGCAGGCGCTGCTGTTCTACACCGGCAAGCTCGGCTTCATGGTCAAGCACGACGTCCCCGCCGGCGGCGCCCGCTGGCTCACCCTGGTCTCGCCCCAGGCGCCCGAGGGCGTCGAGCTGGTGCTCGAGCCCTCCGAGCACCCCGCCGTGGGGCCGTTCAAGGCCGCGCTCGTGGCCGACGGCATCCCGTTCACGAGCTTCGGGGTCAAGGACGTGCGGGCGGAGTACGAGCGGCTGCGCGAGCGCGGGGTGCACTTCGTCCAGGAGCCCACGGTCTCGGGCCCGTACACCACCGCGGTGCTCGACGACACCTGCGGCAACCTCATCCGGATCGCGAGCCCCCACCCCGGGTGAGGCCCGTCCGGCGGGGATCAGTCCCGGGCCCGGAGCTGCTCGGCGAGCGGCCGGTAGTGCCCGGACATCGCAGGGTGGTAGTCCCGGGCGAAGTCGACGGCGTCCGGGTCCCCGCCGGTCTCGGCGGCCACGAGCCGGTCCAGGTAGTACTCCCAGCCGGGCCCCACCGACTCCACCTCGTCGGGGTCCGGGTACCGGTGGGTGAGCCGCAGGACGGTGGTGCCGTCCTCGTCCTGGAGGTCGAGGTCCACGCGCCAGGCGTCGGCCGCCGTGCCCAGGGTGAGCGCCAGGTGCCGGGGCGGGTCGCAGCGGCGGATCAGCAGGGGCTCGGGCTCGTCCAGGTCCTCGACCGTCAGCAGCACCTCGACGCGCCCGGTGGCCGGGTCACCGCTCCACGTCCCGTACCACCGGGCCAGCCGGGCGGGGTCCGTCACCGCGGCCCAGACCTCCTCGACGGGGGCGCGGAACGTGCGGGTGAGGACGAGGTGACCGCCGGGGTCGAGGCGTCCGGTGGGCTGTGGGGTCATGGTGGCTCCTCGCTCGGCTCCGCACCGCGCGGAGGTGCTCCTGGCCGAGGCGCGATCGGCCTCGTGCCGTGGAGTCCATGATTAGCACCCCCGGAGGCCGGACGGCGTCACATTGCGGACGGTTTCGCGCCGCCGCGGGCTCCGGTGGCGGCAGGGACGGCGGCGGGGCGGTCACCCGGGAGGGCGCCCGCCCCGCCGTCGTCGGGGGCCGTGGGCCTAGCGGCGACCGGCCTTCGCCAGGAAGTCGTCAGCGCCGCCGACGAGCTCGACGTGCCCGGTGGGGACGTCCGCGGTGACCATGCGGGCGATCTCCTCGGCGAACTCCTGCACGGAGTAGAGCTTGCCGGCGGCCTCGCGGCGCTCCTCGAGCGCCCCCGGACGGGCCCGGTTGAGCAGGGTCGCGGTCACGGTGCCCTCGATCATGTCGCCGGAGACCACCACGAACGTGATGCCCTTCCCGGTCAACTCCGGGATGCGGGCGGTGAGGGCGTCCTCACCGGCGCGCTTGGACCTGGCGACCTCCACGTACTCCGGCATGGTCTCGACGTCGTTGATGAAGTGCGCCTGGTGGCTGGTCACGAAGACCACGCGCCCGCCCTCGGGCAGGTGCTCCAGCGCGGCGCTGAGGGTGTCGTTCTGCGCGTCCCGGTTGAGCTTGAGCGCGTAGTCCTCACCGAGGTCCGTCTCCATGCCGCCGGAGGCGTTGAGCACGAGCACGTCCACCCCGCCGAAGGCCTCCACGGCGCGGGCGAACAGGTTGCGGACGTCCTCGGGCTCGGTCATGTCCGCCTGGACGGCGATGGCCTTCCCGCCGGCCGCCTCGATCTCCTTGACGACCTTGTTGGCGCGGGGCGCCTTCTGCCGGTAGTTGACGACCACGTTGGCGCCCTCCCCGGCCAGCAGCTTCGCGGTGTCGGCGCCGACGCCGCGCGAGGACCCGGTGACGACGGCGGTCTTGCCTGCAAGTGAACTCATGGTGCTCCTTCGGTGGAACGTGCGGGGATCAGGGGGCGGCGGGGCTCAGTGGCCCATGCCGAGGCCGCCGTCCACGGGGATGACGGCGCCGGAGATGTACTTCGCCTCGTCGGAGGCGATCCAGCGCACGACGGCGGCGACCTCCTCCGGCTCGGCGAACCGGCCGGCCGGGATCGAGGCGAGGTAGTTCTTCTGGGTGTCCTCCGGCAGCGCCGCGGTCATCTCCGTGTTGATGAACCCGGGGGCGACGACGTTGGCGGTCACGTTGCGCCCGCCCAGCTCCCGGGTGATCGACCGGGCGATGCCGACCAGGCCGGCCTTGGACGCGGCGTAGTTGACCTGCCCGGGCGAGCCGTAGAGCCCGACCACGGAGGAGATGAGGACCACGCGCCCGCGCTTGAGGCGCATGAATCCCTTGGCGGCGCGCTGCACCACGCGGAACGCGCCGGTGAGGTTGGTGTCCACGACGTCCTGGAAGTCCTGCTCCTTCATCCGCAGCAGCAGGGTGTCCCGGGTGATCCCGGCGTTGGCCACGACGACCTCGACCGGGCCGAACTCGGCCTCGACGGCCTTGTACGCGGCGTCGATCGACGCGGAGTCGGTGACGTCGGCCTGCACCGCGAAGAAGCCCTCGGGCGCCTCGCCGGAGCGGTAGGTGACGGCCACGTTGTCCCCGGCGTCCTGGAACGCTTGGGCGATGGCCCGTCCGATCCCGCGGTTGCCGCCGGTCACGAGGACGGTGCGGGGGGCCGGGCTGCGCTGCTCGTCTGCCATGGGAAGAGGGCCTTTCGGTCGTGGGTCGCGGGTGCGCGGCACGCCGGTCGGCGCCGGCCCGCGGGGAAATCCCCCCAATCGTACCGGTCGCCGCGGGCGACCGGACGGCAGCCCCGGAGGACCGCCTTCTCGATGTCGGACCCCGGTGAGATACTTGATCGTCTGTTGGGAGGACCATGAGCAAGCGCTATCTCACGACCGGCGAGGCCGCCGGCCAGGACGACGTCCACTCCATCACCGCCACCGCGGAGCCGCACACGCAGGACATGGGCCACCGGATGAAGGTCTACAGCATCCAGATGGGCCTGCGCATCGTGTGCCTCATCGTGTTCGTCGCGGTCGACAACATCTGGGTGCGCGGCGTCGCGATCCTGGGCGTGGCCGTGCTGCCGTGGATGGCGGTGCTGCTGGCCAACAGCAACGACCGCTCCGCCCGGACGAGCCAGTACTACGAGCCGCCCGCCGCGCCGGCGCTGGCCGCCGCCCCCGAGCCGCGGCCGCCGGCCGCGCCCCTGGCGATCGACTTCGTGCTCGAGGGCGAGTTCGTCGCCGGGCACCGCGAGGACGACCCCGTCCCGGACGGCCGCGGGAGCACGACCGCTCCCAGCGGGGACCCGGCTTCCTCCGCTACTGTCGAGGACGACACCACCCGGCGCCGCGGAGCGGCCTGAGCCCGCCGCGGGCCGTACCGGGATCCGCCGAAGACCCTGAGGAGCACGACCGCCGTGGAGTTCGACCTGCTCGGATCGCTGTCCCCGCGAGGCGCCGACGCTCCCCCGGTCGGGCCCGACACCCCGCAGTGCTCCCGCAAGGGCTGCCGTGCGGACGCCGCGTGGCAGATCCGCTGGAACAACCCGCGCATCCACGCCCCGGAGCGCCGCAAGACGTGGCTGGCGTGCCCCGAGCACCGCGGCGACCTCGAGCAGTTCCTCGGCGCGCGCGGCTTCTGGAAGGACACCGTCCCCCTCGCCGACGCCGGCCCCGCGCAGGAGCGCCGGGGATGAACGACTACCGTTTCCTGCTCAGCGGCAAGTGGCTCGGCTTCTTCCTTCTCGCCTGCGCCGCCGCCGTGGTCTCGGTGTACCTGGGCGGCTGGCAGATGGACCGCAACGACCACCTGGTCGGCGAGAACGCCAAGATCACGCAGAACTACCGCGCCGAGCCCCTGACCGGTGCGGCCGCCGCCGAGCAGTTCGCCGTCCACGACGAGCGCCTCACCTGGCACCCCGTCGAGCTCACGGGCGAGTACCTGCCCGAGGACCAGGTGCTGGTCCGCAACAGGCCGCAGGACGGACGCGTCGGCTACGAGGTGCTCGTCCCGTTCCGCACGCAGGACGGGGACGTCGTGGTCCTCGACCGCGGCTGGATCCCCACGGGTGAGGCGGCCAACGGGATGCCGGACGAGGTGCCGGCCCCGCCCGCCGGCCGGGTGACGGTCACCGCCCGGCTCCAGCCCGGGGAGCCGTCCGTCAGCCGCGGCGCCCCCGCGGGCCAGATTGCCTCGATCGACCTCGAGGAGCTGCGCGAGCGCTGGGACCGGCCGATCGGGACGGCGGCCTACGGCGAGGTCCTCGCCGAGGCCCCGGCCCCCGCGGCGGCCCCCGCGCCGGCTCCGGAGCCGGAGATCGACTCCGGGCCGCACCTGTCCTACTCGTTGCAGTGGTACGCGTTCGCGGCGCTGTTCTTCGTGGCCTGGGGCTACGCCGCCCGGCAGCAGGCCCGCAACGACGCCTGGGACCGCCAGTTCGCCCAGGAGATGGAGCGTCGGCTCGCACGGTTCTACGACGAGGACGGCAACTACATCGGCGAGGGCGACGAGGAGCTCGTCGTCCGCCAGCTCGAGATGGCCGACGACATGCCGGCCCACCTCAAGTCGCTCATGCGCCCCCGGCCGCAGCGCCGGCGCTCCGGCCCCACGTGGGAGGACGAGGAGGACGCGATGCTGGACGCCCTGGAGCGCGAGCACACCTCCGCCGCCCGCGACTGACGTCGCGAGGGGCGCCCGCCGTCAGGCGAGGGAGATGAGGTCCTGGTACTCCTGGCTCCACAGGTCCTCGGTGCCGTCGGGCAGGATCACCACGCGCTCGGGGTCCAGCGCCTCGACCGCGCCCTCGTCGTGGGAGACGAGCACGACCGCGCCCTCGTAGGTGCGCAGCGCGTTGAGGATCTCCCGGCGGGAGGCCGGGTCCAGGTTGTTGGTCGGCTCGTCGAGCAGCAGCACGTTGGCGGAGGAGGCCACGAGGGTCGCCAGCGCCAGGCGGGTCTTCTCGCCGCCGGAGAGCACCCCGGCCGGCTTGGACACGTCGTCGCCCTGGAACAGGAACGAGCCCAGGACGTTGCGGACCTCCGTGTCGGCGAGGTCCGGGGCGGCGGAGCGCATGTTCTCCAGCACCGTCCGGTCCGGGTCCAGGGTGTCGTGCTCCTGGGCGAAGTAGCCGAGCTTGAGGCCGTGCCCCGGGACCACCTCACCGGTGTCCGGCTGGGCCTCCCCTGCCAGCATCCGCAGCAGCGTGGTCTTGCCGGCGCCGTTGAACCCGAGGATGACCACCCGGGAGCCCCGGTCGATGGCCAGGTCCACGTCGTTGAAGATCTCGAGCGAGCCGTAGGACTTGGACAGGTCTCGGGCGGTCAGCGGGGTCTTGCCGCAGTCGGCGGGCTTCGGGAAGCGGATGTTCGCGACCTTGTCCGCCTGGCGCTCGCCCTCGAGGCCGTTCATGAGCCGCTCGGCGCGCTTGATCATCTGCTGGGCGGCCACGGCCTTGCTGGCCTTGGCGCGCATCTTGTTGGCCTGGTCCATCAGCGCGGTGGCCTTCTTCTCCGCGTTGGCGTACTCGCGCTTGCGGCGGTGGGCGTCCTGCTCGCGCTGCAGCAGGTAGTTCTTCCAGCCCATGTTGTACAGGTCGATGACGCAGCGGTTGGCGTCCAGGTACAGGACCTTGTTGACCACCATCTCCATCAGCTCCACGTCGTGGCTGATCACCAGCAGCCCGCCCTGGAAGTTCTTCAGGAAGTCCCGCAGCCACACCACGGAGTCGGCGTCCAGGTGGTTGGTGGGCTCGTCGAGGAGCATGATGTCGGCGTCCGAGAACAGGATGCGGGCCAGCTCCACGCGACGGCGCTGCCCGCCGGAGAGGGTGCGCAGCGGCTGGTCGAGGATCCGCTCGGGCAGGTCCAGGTTGGACGTGATCGTCGCGGCCTCGGACTCCGCGGCGTAGCCGCCGCCGGCGAGGAACTCCGACTCGAGCCGGTCGTAGCCGCGCATGGCCTTGCTGCGCACGGCGTCGTCCTCGGAGGCCATGTCCTGCTCCGCCTGGCGCAGGCGGGCGACGACGCCCGCGAGGTTGCGGGCGGAGAGGATGCGGTCCCGGGCCAGCTGCTCCATGTCCTCGACCTTGGGGTCCTGCGGGAGGTAGCCGATGGCCCCGGTGCGCGTGACCGTCCCGCCCGCGGGCAGGGTCTCCCCGGCGAGGACCTTGGTCATCGTGGTCTTGCCGGCGCCGTTGCGCCCGACCAGGCCGATCTTGTCCCCCTTGTCCACCCGGAAGTTGACCTCGTCCATGAGCAGCCGCGCACCGGCACGCAGTTCGAGGTTCTGGACAGTGATCACGGAGGAGACCTTTCGGGAGGCAGTGGTGAGGAGTGGGTGCCCTGACCGGGCAACCTGTCCATTCTACCGGTCCCCGTTCCGCGGCGGCACCCCGCGCAGCGGGCCGGGTCCGCGTTCTTGCTCACGTGCCGGACGGGCGCCTTCTCCGGGGCATCTTCTGCGCGGCCCGGGCCCGGAGGCTGACACATTCGCCCGACACAATCGCCCGACTCCGGGCGGGCTCTTCTCGGCGGGGCCGTCGCTGGGTAGTGTCCGACGTCAACTGGTCAGTCTCCTTCCAGTATTTCTCATCGTCGGAAGCGGGCAGCATGCGACAGGACGTCCAGCAGTGGTTCACCACCCGCAGCTACCACGGCAGCCAGTGGTCCGCGGAGCAGCTCTGCCGCCGGAAGCGCGGCAGCACGGTCAGTGTGGTGCTCCCGGCCCGCAACGAGGCCGAGACCGTGGGCGCGATCGTCACCGCGCTGCGGCGCACGCTCATGGAGGACGTGGCACTGATCGACGAGCTCGTCGTCATCGACTCCGACTCGACGGACGGCACGGGGACGGTCGCCGCGGCGGCCGGGGCCCGGGTCCACCGGCAGGCCGACATCCTGCCCGCCCACGGCAACGTCCCCGGCAAGGGCGAGGCGCTGTGGAAGTCCCTGGCCGTGACCACCGGGGACGTGCTCGCGTTCGTGGACTCGGACCTGCGGGAGTTCGACCCCCAGTTCGCCGTGGGGCTGCTGGGGCCGCTGCTGACCGAGCCGGGGGTGCAGTTCGTCAAGAGCTGCTACGACCGCCCGCTGCACGACGGCGCCACGGTGATGCCGGCGGGCGGTGGGCGCGTCACCGAGCTCGTGGCCCGCCCGCTGCTGAACCTGTTCTGGCCGCAGCTGGCGGGGCTGGTCCAGCCGCTGGCCGGGGAGTACGCGGGACGCCGGAGCCTGCTCGAACGGGTGCCGTTCGTCTCCGGGTACGGGGTGGAGATCGCGATGCTCATCGACGTGCTGGAGGCCGTGGGTCTGGACGCGATGGCGCAGATGGACCTGGGTGTCCGGTCCCACCGGAACTCCTCCGACGCCGCCCTGGCCCGCATGGCCGCCCAGATCCGGCTGACGGTCCAGGCGCGGCTGCGCTGCGACTCCCCCGTCGCCGACGAGAGCGGGCGCCTCACGCAGTTCCTGCGCCAGGGGGAGCGCTTCCTCGCCGAGGTCCACGACGTCAGCGTCCGCGAGCGCCCGCCCATGGTGCAGGTGCCCGAGTACCGGGCGCAGCCGGCCGGCCGCGTCGCATGAGCGCGCTGCGGGTGCTCGTCAACGCGGGCCCCTGGCTGCCCGTGCCCCCGTCCGGCTACGGCGGGATCGAGACGGTGGTCGCCACCCTGGTGCCGGAGCTCCGGCGCGCCGGCGTGCACGTCACCCTCGCCACGGTGCGCCCCAGCACGCTCGAGGCCGACGACCACCTGCGCCCCCTGCCCGAGCCCGCGTTCCGCTCCATCGCGATGCCCTACAACCGGGTTTCGGGCATCGCCCACGCGCACATGCAGGGCCTCGTGGACGCGCTGCGGGGACCGCGGCGGTGGGACCTCGTGCACGACCACCTGGAGGTCGTGGGACCGTCCGTGCTGGGCGCGATGGGCACGGCGGCCCCACCGGTGCTGCAGACCCTGCACTGGGATCTCCGCAAGCACCCCGAGTTCTACTCGGCGTTCGACGGACGGGGCCGGGTGCGGTTCGCGGCGGTCTCCGCGTCCCAGCTCGAGCGGGCGCCGGCCAACCTGCGGCGGCAGACGCTGGGGGTGGTGCCGCTGGCCGCGCCCCCGGGGCTGCCCGTGGACGCGCCCCGGGGCGAGCACGCGCTGGTGCTGGCCCGGATCACCGCCGACAAGGGCCAGGACACTGCCGCCCGCGTCTGCCGGCGGGCGGGGATCCCGCTGGTGCTGGCCGGGCCCGTGGCCGGCATCGACGACCCCGAGGAGCTGGAGCGGCGCCTCGCCGACGGCGACGAGGCGCTGCGCTCCCACCCCGACGTCCGGTACTGGCTCGAGTCGGTCCGGCCGCTGGTCGACGGGACGTCGGTGGCCTGGGTGGGCGGGGTGGCGGGCGAGCGCAAGGAGCGGCTGCTGCGCTCGGCCCGCGCCCTGCTGACGCCCAACCGCTGGGCCGAACCGGGGGCCACCGGTGTCGTCGAGGCGCTGTCCCGGGGGGTGCCCGTCGTGGGGACCCCCCTGGGGGTGCTGCCCTCCCTGGTGGAGCACGGCCGCACCGGGTTCCTGGCCGCGGCGGAGGACGACCTGGTCGAGCACCTGCGGGACCTGGACAGCATCGACCCGCAGACCTGCCGGGACGCCGCCGAGCAGTGGACGCCGGCGGGCATGGCCCGGCGCTACCTGGACCTGTACCACCGGCTCCTGGAGGAGAACCCGACATGACGCTGCGCATCACCCTGGTCGGGGCGGGATCCGTGGCCCGGCGCCACGTCGACGTGCTGCACGGGCTCGGCGGGGCGCGCGTGGTCGGGGTGACGGACGCGCACCTGCCCGCCGCCACCGCCCTGGCCGGTGAGCTGGACGTCCCCGCGTTCGACGACCCCGCGCAGGCCCTCGACGCCGTGGCGGCCGACGCCGTCTACGTCTGCGTGCCGCCGTTCGCCCACGGGCCCGCCGAGCTCGCCGCCCTGGAGCGCGGCAAGGCGCTGTTCGTGGAGAAGCCCGTGGGACTGGGCCTGGACGTCGCCGAGCAGATCGGTGCCCGGGTCGAGGAGAGCGGGGTGGTCACGGGCACCGGCTACCACTGGCGCTGCCTCGACACCGCCGTGCTGGCCCGGGCGCTCCTCGCCGAGGCGCCCCCGCTGCTGGCCAACGGCTACTGGCTGGACAAGCGCCCGCCCGTGCCGTGGTGGGGGCGGACGGACCGCTCGGGCGGCCAGGTCGTGGAGCAGCTCACCCACGTGCTGGACACCGCGCGCTTCCTGCTGGGCGAGGCCGTCGAGGTGTACGCCGCCGGGATCCGCAGGGCCCCGGACGGGGCGCCGCAGGACTACGGCGACGTCGACGACGCCACCGCCGCGACCGTGCGCTTCCGCTCCGGGGCCGTCGCCACGCTCGCCGCGACGTCGGCGCTCGCGGTCAAGCACCGCGCCGCCCTGCACACCGTGAGCCGCGGGCTCTACCTGGAGCTCTCGGAGCAGGGCCTCACCGCCTACGGCACGCGGGACCGCTCCGAGCACACCCCCGCCGAGGACCCGAGGGTGACCGTCGACCGGGAGTTCCTCGAGGCGGTGCGCGGCGAGCGCGAGTCCACCCGCGCACCCTACGGCGAGGCGCTGCGCACCCACCGGCTCGCGTGCGCGATCGCCGACTCGGCGCGCACCGGGCGGCCCGTCGCCCTGGCGGACCCGGACCGCGTGGGACCGGACCGCGTGGGACCGGCGGGTGAGCCGTGAGAGCCCGCCGCAACCTCGTCGTCCCCGCCCGCCACCGGATCGAGATCGTGGAGGAGGAGCTGCCCGCGGTCCCGGACGGCGGCGTGCTGCTGGAGACCCTCGCCACGGGGCTGTCCGCGGGCACGGAGCTGGCCTTCGTCAAGGGCGACCACCCGGGGCTGCACTCCCGGCACGACACCGAGCTCGGGCTGTTCCGGCCCGGTGCCGCGGAGCAGGGCTACCCGGTGCGCCGCCTGGGCTACATGGAGGTCGCCCGGGTGGCGAGCTCCCGCACGCCGGCGTTCCGGGCCGGCGACGTGCTCGCCACGGCCTACGGCCACGCCACCGCCCACGTCGCCGACCCGCTCACCGAGCACCTGGTGCCGCTGCCGGAGGCGCTGGACCCCCTGCTCGGCGTGTTCGTCGCCCACTTCGGCCCCATCTGCGCCAACGGGCTGCTGCACGCCGCGGCGGACGCGGGACCGGTCCGCGGGCTCGGCGACGGGGTCGCCGGGCGGCTCGTGCTGGTCACGGGCGCGGGCCCGGTGGGTCTCATGACGGCCCTGTTCGCCCGCGCCCTCGGCGCGCGCGAGGTCGCCGTCGCCGACGCCGACCCCCGACGGCGAGCGCTCGCCGAGCGGCTGGGCTTCTTCCCCCTGGACATCGCCGACGACCCCGGCCGGGTGCTCAAGACCCGCTGGCGGCACGGGCCGGGCGACCACGGCGCGGACCTCGTGTTCCAGTGCCGCGGCAAGCCCGAGGCCCTGCACGCGGCGCTGCGCGCGGTTCGGCCGCAGGGCAGCGTCATCGACCTGGCGTTCTACACCGCGGGCGCGGACGCGGTGCGGCTGGGCGAGGAGTTCCACCACAACGGGCTGAGCCTGCGCTGCGCACAGATCGGCCGGGTCCCCCGCGGTCTCGCCCACACCTGGGACCGTCAGCGGCTGTCCGCGGAGACCATCCGCCTGCTGGCCGCCCACGGCGGCGAGATCCGCGAGCACCTGATCAGCGACGTCGTGCCCTTCGACGAGGCTCCCGCGCTGATGCAGGACGTGGTCGTGCGGCGCCGGCACGTGCTCACCGCGGTCTTCGTCGTCGACGACCCCCGCTGAGCCCTCCGGCCCGCGCGCGGGCACCGTTGGACAGCCCTCCACAGTCGCCTTAGTGTTGGCTCGATCGCCGTCGTCCCGTCCGCGGTGCCCGTCTTCCCTTCGCCACCCACGCCCCGAGGAGCGCCCGCATGGGAAATCCCCCACGCCCCGAGCAGCACAGCACGTCGTCCGGAGGCTCGAGTGCGGCGCCGCTGCACGCCGAGCGCGTCCTCGGCGGTCAGGCCGACCCCGGCACCAGCGCGGCCCCCGCCACGGGCCCCGGGGTCGAGCCCGCCGGCTTCGAGGAGGCCACCCAGGCCCTCGCCCCCGCCGTCAGCCCCTGGGCGGACTCCCTCGGCCGGGCCGGTTCCCGCGCCGCCCAGACCCTGCTCGTCGCCGCCGTGGTGGTCGGGCTGATCTGGATCCTGCTGCAGGTCAAGGTCGTGCTCATCGCCGTGCTCGTCGCGCTCATCCTGGCCTCCGCCGTGGGACCGGTCGTGAAGTGGCTCGAGCGCAGGGGCTGGTCCAACCTGCTGGCCACCCTCGCCGCCTTCCTCGGGATCCTGGCACTCGTCGGCGGGGTGCTCACCGGCATCGTGCTCGCCGTGCGCAGCGAGTGGGACACGCTCACCGCCTCGGCGGTGGAGGGCTGGGAGGAGCTGCAGCGCCTCGTGCAGTCCGGACCGATCCCCGTCGACACGGCCGCCATCGACTCCGCCGTCCAGCAGGCCGGGGACTTCGTCACCAGCGGCTCCTTCGCGGGCGGCGCCCTCAGCGGCCTGGGCGCCGCCACCGAGTTCGTGACCGGCCTGGTGCTGATGATCGTGGTGCTCTTCTTCTGCCTCAAGGACGGCGAGAAGATGTGGAACTTCACGCTGCGCTGGTTCCGCGGCGAGCGCCGGGCCAAGCTCGCGGAGTCCGTGGACCGCAGCGCGCAGGTGCTCGGCGGCTACGTCCGCGGAACGGCGTTCGTGGCGGCGGTGGACGCCGTGCTCATCGGGGGCGCGCTGCTCGTCCTGGGCGTCCCCCTGGCGATCCCCCTCGCGGTCCTCGTGTTCGTCACCGCGTTCATCCCGGTGGTCGGCGCCACCATCGCGGGCATCATCGCCGCCCTGGTCGCCCTGGTCACCAACGGGCCGGTCATCGCCCTCGCGGTGGTCGTCGTGATCGTCGCGGTGAACCAGATCGAGGGCAACATCCTGCAGCCCATCATCATGGGCCGCACCCTCAGCCTGCACGCCCTCATGGTGCTGCTCGCCCTGACCGTCGGCACGCTGGTCGGCGGCATCTTCGGCGCCATCCTGGCCGTGCCGTACACCGCCGTGGCGTGGGCCGTCATCCAGGTCTGGTCCAACCGCTACCAGGTCGGCGACGACCCGGTGCTCGGCCCGGACCCGGTGAACCCGAAGGACCGCGTCGAGGCCAAGGCCACCATGGCCGAGCGCTGGAAGTACCAGCGGATGCGCTACCAGCAGGCCCTGGGCGGACGCTTCGGGGCCACGGAGCGCGACGCCGTCCGGCAGCGCGACGACGCCGACGGCGCGGGGCCCGCGCAGGACGAGGACACCGGTTCCGCCCCGGGGGCCCGCAAGCCCTAGTCTGGGTGCCATGACCAACGTCGAGCGCCGCCGCACCATCACCGCCGAGGACCTCGCGAACATCGCCGTGTTCGCCGCCCTCACGGCCGCCCTGTCCGTGCTCCCCGGGATCCCCCTGGGCGCGGCGGGGGTGCCGCTGACCCTGCAGACCCTCGCCGTGTTCCTGACCGGCCTGGTCCTGGGCGGCACCCGCGGGCTCCTGGCCGTGGCGCTGTACGTCCTGGTGGGCCTGATCGGCGTGCCGGTGTTCGCGGGCTTCCGCGGCGGCTTCGGCGTGCTCGCCGGGCCCTCGGCGGGCTACATCCTGGCCTTCCCGTTCGCCGCGGCCGCGGCCGGCTACGTGGCCCAGTGGCTGATCCCGGCCCGCCGGGCCAACGACGGCGGCGCCACCAACGCCCGCTACGAGCGCACCGGCACCTACACCCTGCGGCTGGTGGCCGCGGCCCTGGCCGGTTTCGTGGTGATCCGGATCGGCGGCATCCTCGGCCTGGTGGTCAACGCGCGCCTGCCCTTCCAGGACGCGTTCCTGGCCGACCTCGTGTTCTGGCCCGGCGACCTGCTCAAGGTGGTTCTCGCGGCGGTCATCGCCGTGGGCGTGCACAAGGCGTTCCCCCGGATCGCGGGCACGCGCTGAGCCGTGCCCGGATCCCCCGGGGCCGCGGCCCTCGTGTGCTCCCGCGTGACCGTCACGGTGCCCACCGCCTCGGGTGAGCTGACCCTGCTGCGCGACCTCGACGTGAGCCTGGGCGAGCGGCGGGTGGCCGTGCTCGGGCTCAACGGATCCGGGAAGTCCACGCTCCTGCGGCTGTTCAACGGCCTCGTCCGCCCGTCCTCGGGCACGGTCACGGTGCACGGCACGGACGTGGCCCGGGACGTGCGCGCGGCCCGGCGGCGGGTGGGCTTCGTGTTCACCGACCCGCTCTCCCAGCTGGTGATGCCGACCCCGGTCGAGGACGTCGAGCTGTCCCTGCGCGGGGCCGGCGTGCCCCGGGCCCGACGACGGACCGCCGCCCTCGAGCTGCTCGAGCGCGCGGGCATCGGCCACCGGGCCGAGCACAGCATCTACGACCTCTCCGGCGGGGAGCGCCAGTTGGCGGCGTTCGCCGCGGTGCTCGCCGTGGAGCCCGAGGTGCTCGTCCTCGACGAGCCCACCACCCTCCTCGACCTGCGCAACCGGGGGCGGCTCATGGGGCTGCTCGACGGGCTCCCGCACCAGCTGCTGATCTCCACGCACGACCTCGGCCTGGCCGCGACCGCCCCGCGCGTCCTGGTCCTGCACGAGGGCGCCCTGGTCGCGGACGGTCCGCCCGAGGAGGTCGTTCCCGCCTACGAGCGGTGGTGCGCGCACGGCTTCCCCGGGGAGGCGCGCCCGTGAGCCGGGGCCCGGACCTCTTCGGCAGCTACTCCCCCGGCACCGGCCCCCTGCACCGCGCCCCGCTCCGGGTCAAGGGGCTCGGCATCGTCGCCGTGACCCTGGCCGTGGTGCTCTCGCCCTCGTGGCCGGTCCCCGCCGCGCTCACCCTGCTCCTGCTCGTCGCGGGCTCCGCCGCGGGCATCGGCGCCCGCGAGTGGTGGCGGGGACTCGCCCCCGCCCTGCCCGTGCTGGTCCTCCTGGCCGTCTACCACGTCCTGACCTCGGGACCGGCCATGGCCGCCGACGTGGTGCTGACGATCGTCGTCCTCCTCGTGCTCACCCGGGTCCTGATGCACACCACGCCCCTGCCGGAGCTCCTCGACGGCGTCGTGTGGCTGTGCTCGCCCGTGCGGCTGGTCGGGGCGGACCCCGAGCGCATCGGCCTGGCGATCTCCCTGATGCTGCGCTCGATCCCCTTCATCGTGGGCGCCGTGGGCGAGCTCCGGGACGCCGTGCGAGCCCGTGGGCTGCGCCCGAACCCCGTGCGACTGGTGACCCCGGCGGTGATCTCCGCCGTCGCCTACGCCCAGCGGACCGGTGAGGCCCTCGCCGCCCGCGGCTTCGACTGAGCGCCGGCACCCGCGCCACCATCAGACGGCTTACACTTCAGCCATGAGTTTCGACAACAGCTCCCAGCTGGACGCCTCCCGCGTCGGCAGCGGCGGCGGGCGGGGACGCGGGATCGCCGTGGGCGGTGGACTGGGCGGCGGACTGCTGCTGCTCGTCGTGGGGCTGCTCTTCGGCCAGGACGGCATCGACGCGATCACCGGCGGGGACGGCCAGGACACCGGGTCGCAGACCTCCGTGGAGCAGGAGCGGGCGGAGCGGTGCCGGACCGGTGAGGACGCCAACCGGTACACCGACTGCCGGATGATCGCCACCGCGCAGAGCCTCGACCAGTTCTGGGAGGACTACCTGCCGCAGGCCACGGGCGAGCAGTACGTGATGCCCGGCGTGGAGCTGTTCGAGGGCCAGACCAACACGGGGTGCGGCGCGGCGTCGTCGGCCGTGGGCCCGTTCTACTGCCCCGCGGACGAGACCGCCTACCTCGACATCGCGTTCTTCGACGAGCTGCAGACCCAGTTCGGCGCCGAGGGCGGCCCGCTGGCCGAGGAGTACGTGCTCGCCCACGAGTTCGGCCACCACATCCAGAACCAGATCGGCACCCTCGGCTACGCCCAGCAGGACCCGCAGGGCCCCGAGTCCGGCGCCGTGCGCGTGGAGCTGCAGGCCGACTGCCTCGCCGGGCTGTGGGCCGGCGGCGCCGCCGGGGACACGTCAGGGGCCGTGGACCTGGGCGACATCTCCCAGGAGGAGCTCGACCAGGCCCTCGACGCCGCCTCCGCGATCGGCGACGACCGGATCCAGGAGACCACCCAGGGACGGGTCAGCCCCGAGAACTTCACCCACGGCGCCTCCGCCCAGCGTCAGCTGTGGTTCTACGCGGGCTACCGCACCGGCGACATCAACGCCTGCGACACCTTCAGCGCCCGCGACCTGAACGCCCCGCCGGCCGTCTGACACCCGGCCGTCACGCCACCTAGGACACCGAGTCCCCACTCCGGCGCCGCCCGGGGCGCCGACTCCCCACAGTGATCGCAAACCCCCAATCCGATGGTGGGGACATGCGAGCTCTGTGGGGACTCGGCACTGGTCGAACCGCGGATGGCGGTACACCTGACTCGGCTTGCCGAGCTGGTCGCGCGCCATCGACTCTTTCCATGTTGGCCTGGCTTGCCCAAATGCTACGACTTCAAATTGCAGGGCTTCGGCGGCGAGAGGGGCTCGTTCCGCCGCAGGGACCGGACCGCTCGGTGTTCACGTGTTGCGCCTCTAGGGTTGTGCGTCGATCCTGCGGTTACGGGAGGTGATGAAATCGTTGCTGAGCCGCAGATAATTGAGGTATTCGTCAGCGTTTTTCGGTACGGCCGGGGTGCGGAAGTCCTCGAACCGGTGGAAGAACCGGATAGTTTCGCCGTCCTCCTCGACGAGGTCCTGAAGCAGGAAGAATTCGACGTACCCGGAGAAGTCCTCGAACAGGGCGAAGAAATCTGCATACCTGTGCAGGACATCTGCGAGGGGGCTCGGCTCACGGAGGTAGTGACGCCGAATGCACTCCAAGGTCAGGTCGAAGCGGTCGGCGATCTTGCCATTGAATCCACGCGCACCATTGATGTTCTGCTTTCCACCGATTCTGATACCCGGGAACACCAGGGTGCTTCCGGCTGTGTAGCCGCGCCACTCAGGCAGCTCGTTGTCCGGGATGTCGCGCAGGACGCGGGACGCCCGTTTCCGCAGCCGGGTGGTGATGGCGTCGCTGGAAAGACGAAAGACCCCCAAAGGGGATCGGTGCGCGAGGTAAGAGCGGGGTTCAGGTGCCAGGTCGAAGCGTGCGCCGGAGGGCAGCTCCTTGCTCCACAGCAGTTGGTGATGCTTGCGAAGGGTGGAGCTGAAGGAGTCAGGATCCTTGCCGGCCGGAGTGTCTGAGTGGTAGTCGAAGGACGTATCGACGCCTGCGGTCATGTGGTACCCCCATTCGATGCAAATGCACGGTTAAGGGTCACAGTAGTGGCATGGGGCCTACATCAATAGCAACCTGCGCGGCCACGCGGACCCGTCCTCAACACGGAAATCCGAAGCCTTGTCGACGCCGGACGAATACTGAGCAGATGCGACAGCGTCTGTCTCGCTTGGTCGCAACACCATCGGCTTGGTTTTGGGGCGCTTACGGTGGGTAGACGACTAGTGGGGTTCCTAAAGCTGGTGGCACGGACGTGCCGCGTTCAGCGACGGACTTTTGGCCTCTCCCATGGCGGAGTCTGCATCCCCGGCTTGGATGTCAGATGCCAGCACCGGCACGAACTGCAGAAGTACGCCCCTTTGGGGCCATCGAGGCCGCGATTTGCGTAACCGCGGGCTATTGCCTTCATCGCAACCACAGCAGTCCGACGGCTGGCGTAATGGATCTTCGAGCATTCCGACATGACGATTCCTCGACTTGTCGCACTCGGCGGGCTCATATCCTGCCCGGTACGCGGTTCACGCTTAACAGCGATCGGCCACAAAGGAACCTGAAGGCTCCACTTGTCAATCACAATAGCAAAACAAGCGCGCCTGTGCCGCCGACCACACGCCGCATATGGATTTCATCTGGTGGACGGTGTCTTAAAGAGTAGCGAGATTGCCGAGGTGGGTGCACCGTCGTCGGTCAGCGGCGGCGGCTGTCCCGCACCTGGACGCCCGGGTTCTGCCGGCGGACGTCGAAGAGGCCGGTGGCCTCGATGAGGTCGCTGAGCTTGCGGTACCCGTAGTTGCGGGAGTCGAAGGACGCCTGGTTGCCGATCTGCTGGCCGACGGCGCCGAGGTGCGCCCAGCCGTCGTCGCCGCTGGCGGCGTCCACCGCGCTCCGCAGCATCCTGACCAGCCGGGCGTCCCCGCGCAGCGCCTGCTGCGGCGCGGCCGCCGGCGCCTCCCCAGGCTTCTCCTCGGCGGGCTCGCCCAGGCTCTCCACGTAGGTGAACTGCGAGCAGGCGTTGATGAACGGCTCCGGCGTCTGCCGCTGGCCGAAGCCGTAGACCTTGTGCCCGTCGGTGAGGATCCGCATCACCAGCGGGGTGAAGTCGGCGTCGCTGGAGACGATCGCGAAGCCGTCGACCGATCCGGCGTAGAGGAGGTCCATGGCGTCGATCACCATGGCCATGTCCGAGGCGTTCTTGCCGGTGCTGTAGGCGAACTGCTGGATCGGCCGGATCGCGTACGCGTGCAGCACCGCCTCCCACTGCTGCAGGTGCGGGCTCTTCCAGTTGCCGTAGGCGCGCCGGACGTTCGCGGCGCCGTGGCGGGCCACCTCGGCGAGGACCACGTCGATCTTGGCCGCCGGTGCGTTGTCGGCGTCGATGAGCAGGGCGATGCGCTTTTCGTCGGTGTTCACGCGTCGACTCTGCCACGGACCGGGCTCGAGCGGAGCACGGGACGCGCGGCGTGACGCCCCCCGGGGAGCGCCGAGCGGTGCTCAGGCCAGGGACAGGGCGAAGGACAGGGCGAAGCCCGCCGCCGTGCTCAGGGCCACCGCCGGCCCGCCGTGCTCGTAGGCCTCCGGCATCAGGGTGTCGGCCAGGGACGCGATCACCGCGCCGGCGGCGAAGGCGAGCGGCAGGGAGATCGTCTCGGGGTCGCTGCCGGCCAGCGGACCGGCGCCGACCAGCACGGCCACCACCAGGAGCACGGCGCAGACCGACCAGAGCAGGACGGCCTTGCCGCGGGACATGCCCTGCTCGCGCATGGACGCCGCGCCGACCAGGGACTCGGGCAGGTTGGACACGAAGATCGCCGCGAGCAGGGCCAGCCCACCCGTGCCCTCGGTGAGCGAGACGCCCAGCGCCACGTTCTCCGGCACACCGTCCAGGGTGACGGCGGCCAGCAGCGCCAGCCCCGCGGCGCCGCCGGTGGAGGCGGCCGTCGGCGCCCTCTCGTCCGCGGCGGCGTCGGTGTCCAGCTTGACGCTGCCCTGCTGCTGCTCCGCGTCCGCGGAGGCGGGCCCCGGCTGCGCCCAGCGGTCCAGGAGGGCGCTGAGCGCCGTGAACACCACGGCGCCGGCGAAGAGACCGATGACGGCGAGCCAGATTCCGCCCCGCTCGTAGGCGTCCTCGAACAGCTCGAAGGCCAGCGCGGTGATCAGCGCGCCCGCGGCGAAGGACAGCAGGATGGCGAGGAGGCGTTTGGGGAGCTCGAAGCGCACGCCGACCAGCGCCCCGATGACGAGCGCGCTCGAGGCGACGATCCCGAAGAGCAAGGTCTGGCCCATGACGGCAGTGTAGGAGCGCGCGGCGTCGGCGCACCCACAATTCGCAAGGTTACTTATCGAACGGGGCGCGGCACGACGACGCCCCGCCCACCTCCTGCGAGGTGGGCGGGGCAGCGTCGGTGCGGAGGAGGACTCAGATGTTGAAGCCCAGGGCCCGCATCTGGTCGCGGCCGTCCTCGGTGATCCGGTCGGGACCCCACGGCGGCATCCAGACCCAGTTGACGCGCCACTCGTCCACCATGGGGTCGAGGTTCTGCGCGCACTGCTCCTCGATGACGTCCTGCAGCGGGCACGCGGCCGTGGTCAGGGTCATGTCGAGGACCAGGGCGCCGTCCTCGGCCCACTTGGAGCCGTAGAGCAGGCCCAGGTCCACGATGTTGACGCCGAGCTCGGGGTCGATGACGTTCTTGAGCGCCTCCTCGACCTCCTCGGCGGAGGGCCGGCCCGCGGTCGCGGGGTCGGCGGTGGTCTCAGCAGGGGTGTCGGCCATCGCTGGCCTCCTTTCGAAAGCTGGTGGGGTCGGAGCCGCTTACTTGGCGGGGGCCAGGTAGCGGTCGTAGCCCTCGTTCTCGAGCCGCTCGGCGAGCTCGGGACCGCCCTCGTCCACCACGCGGCCGTCGTGGAACACGTGCACGAACTGCGGTTTGATGTAGCGCAGGATGCGGGTGTAGTGGGTGATGAGCATGACGCCCATGTCGTTGGTCTCCAGGGCGCGGTTGACGCCCTCGGAGACGACCTTGAGCGCGTCCACGTCGAGCCCGGAGTCGGTCTCGTCCAGCAGGGCGATCTTCGGCTTGAGCAGCTCGAGCTGGAGGATCTCGTGGCGCTTCTTCTCGCCGCCGGAGAAGCCCTCGTTGACGTTGCGCTGGATCATGTCGGGGCTGATCTTCAGCTGCTCCATGGCGGCCTTGACGTCCTTGGTCCACGTGCGCAGCGAGGGGGCCTCGCCGTCGATCGCGGTCTTGGCCGTGCGCAGGAAGTTGGAGGTCGTCACGCCGGGGATCTCCACCGGGTACTGCATGGCCAGGAAGAGCCCGGCGCGGGCGCGCTCGTCCACGGACATCTCCAGGACGTTCTGGCCGTCGAGGAGGACCTCGCCGGAGTCGACGACGTACTTGGGGTGCCCGGCGATGGTGGAGGCCAGCGTGGACTTGCCGGAGCCGTTGGGGCCCATGATCGCGTGGACCTCACCGGAGGTGATGGTCAGGTTCACGCCCTTGAGGATCGGCTTGGTGGTCTCGTCGTCGAGCACGACGGACGCGTGCAGGTCCTTGATCTCGAGAGTTGCCATGGATGGTTCTCCTGTGGTCGAAAAAGTCTGGGGTCGGAAGGGTGCGTGCGGGCGCGGCGGATCAGTAGTTCGCGGAGGCGAGCTCGTCCTGGACGGACCCGCGCAGCCGCTCCTCGATGTCCGGGACACCGATCTGCTGGATGATCTCGAAGAGGAATCCGCGGACCACGAGCCGGCGCGCCTCGTCCTCGGGGATGCCCCGGGACATGAGGTAGTACAGGTGCTCGTCGTCCAGCTGGCCCGTGGTGGAGGCGTGGCCCGCACCGGTGATGAGGCCGGTCTCGATCTCCAGGTTCGGCACGGAGTCCATCCGCGGGCCGTCGTTGAGGATCAGGTTCCGGTTGAGCTCGTAGGTGTCGGTGGCCTCCGCGGTGGCGCGGATGAGGACGTCGCCGATCCACACGCCGTGCGCGTTCTCGCCCTGCAGCGCGGACTTGTAGGTCACCCGCGAGGTGCAGTGTGGCTGGGAGTGGTCCACGAACAGCCGGGACTCCAGGTGCTGGCCGGCGTCCACGAAGGTCAGCCCGTACATCTCCACGGAGCCGCCCGGGGCGTCGAAGCGGGTGGACGGGGTGACCCGCACGAGGTCGCCGCCGAGGCTGACGAGCACGTGCTTGAAGGTCGCGGACCGGCCGAGGCGCGCCTGCTGGGAGGAGGCGTGCACGGCGTCGTCGTCCCACTCCTGGAGGGTCACCACGGTGAGGTTCGCGGAGTCGGCGACCCGGAACTCGACGTTCTGCGAGAGCACGGCGCTGCCGTGGTGGCGCAGGACCACGAGGGCCTTGGAGAAGGGCTGGGCGTCGATCACGAGGTGCTGGGCCGCCGGGGTGGCGTCCGAGCCGTGGATGTCGACGAGCACGGGCGCGGCGACCTCGGTCTCCTGCGGCACGGTGAGCACCGTGGCCTCGGTGACGCTGCTCCACGCGTTGGCGGAGACGCGGTCCTCGGGGATCCCGGCGCTGCCGATGCGGGCGTCGTCCCGGCCCACGGTCTCGACGCGCACGGCGTCCGAGTCCACGGTCACCGCGGGCGCGGGGCCGGTCAGGGCGTCGGCGTGCAGCCCCTTGAGGCGCTTGAGCGGGGTGAACCGGAAGTCCTCCTCCCGGCCGGTGAGCTTCGGGAAGTCGGCGACGTCGTAGGACGTGCGCCGCCCGGCCCGCGAGGAGTCGGGCACGCCGGAGATGTCGCCGTGGGCGGTGTGCCGCACCAGGGTGTCGTTCTCGACCTTGTCGCGGGCCAGCCGCTCCCCCTCCAGGTCCATGCCCGGGATGGCGACGCGCCCCTCCCCGGTGCGGACCCCGTCGACCTTCTCGCCCAGGTTGCCGTAGGCGTCCTTGGCCGCGCCGACGGCCTTGTCGGCCACCGCGGTGGCCGCGGAGGCGGCGGCCTCCGTGGCGTTGCGAATCGTTTCGTTCAGCTTGGACATGTCAGCCAACGGATCCTTCCATCTGCAGTTCGATGAGGCGGTTGAGTTCGAGCGCGTACTCCATGGGCAGCTCGCGGGCGATCGGCTCCACGAACCCGCGCACGATCATCGCCATGGCCTCGTCCTCGGCCATCCCGCGCTGCATGAGGTAGAACAGCTGCTCCTCGGAGACGCGCGAGACGGTCGCCTCGTGGCCCATGGTGACGTCGTCCTCGCGGATGTCGACGTACGGGTACGTGTCGGAGCGGGAGATCGTGTCCACCAGCAGGGCGTCGCAGACCACGTTGGACCTCGAGCCGTGGGCGCCCTCGCGCACCTGCACGAGACCGCGGTAGGCGGCGCGGCCGCCGTTGCGGGCCACGGACTTCGAGACGATCGACGACGACGTGTTCGGGGCGATGTGCACCATCTTGGACCCGGTGTCCTGGTGCTGCCCCTCGCCGGCGAACGCGATCGAGAGGGTCTCGCCGCGGGCGTGCTCGCCGGTCATGTAGACCGCCGGGTACTTCTGGGTGACCTTCGAGCCGATGTTGCCGTCGATCCACTCCATGGTGGCGCCCTCGTGGGCGATCGCGCGCTTGGTCACGAGGTTGTACACGTTGTTCGACCAGTTCTGGATGGTCGTGTAGCGCACGCGGGCGTTCTTCTTGACGATGATCTCCACGACGGCGGAGTGCAGCGAGTCGGTCTTGTAGATCGGCGCGGTGCAGCCCTCGATGTAGTGGACGTAGGAGTCCTCGTCCGCGATGATGAGCGTCCGCTCGAACTGGCCCATGTTCTCCGTGTTGATGCGGAAGTAGGCCTGCAGCGGGATCTCGACGTGCACGCCCTTGGGGACGTAGACGAAGGAGCCGCCGGACCACACGGCCGTGTTCAGGGAGGCGAACTTGTTGTCGCCCACGGGGATGACCGTGCCGAAGTACTCCGCGAAGAGCTCCGGGTGCTCCTTGAGCGCGGTGTCGGTGTCGAGGAAGATGACGCCCTGCTCCTCCAGGTCCTCGCGGATCTGGTGGTAGACGACCTCGGACTCGTACTGGGCGGCCACGCCGGAGACGAGCCGTCCGCGCTCGGCCTCGGGGATGCCGAGCTTCTCGTAGGTGTTGCGGATGTCCTCGGGCAGGTCCTCCCAGGTGGCGGCCTGCTTCTCCGTGGAGCGCACGAAGTACTTGATGTTGTCGAAGTCGATCCCGGACAGGTCCGCACCCCACGTGGGCATGGGCTTGCGGTCGAAGAACTTCAGGCCCTTCAGCCGCAGGTCGGTCATCCACTGCGGTTCACTCTTCTTCGCGGAGATGTCCCGGACGACGTCCTCGTCGACACCGCGGCGCGCGGAGGCGCCGGCCACGTCCGAGTCGGCCCAGCCGTACTCGTAGGTGCCGATGCCCTCGAGCTCGGGGTTCTTCTCCAGGATGTCGGCGATGACAGTGTCGTTGCCGCTGGCGATCTGGTCAGTCATGACGGCCTTCCTCTGTTGTCTGGTCTGTGGCGCGGGCCGCGGTGCGGTCCACGGAAGTCGGTGCCGCGGCGGGTCCCGGCCGCGTGAGGGGCACGTGCGTGGTGCACACGTGCGCGCCGGCGGCCTGGGTCGAGAGCCGGCGGACGTCGGTGCCGAGCAGCCGGGCGATGAGCTCGGTCTCCAGCTCGCAGAACTGCGGGTAGCGGGCGGCCAGCTCGCGCACGGGGCAGTGCCCCTGGCACAGCTGCGCCGAGACGATGGTGCGGGACTCGCCGCGGCCGACGGCCACCTCGTTGGTGGAGGCGGCGAACCCGTCGCGGCTGAGCAGCCGCACCAGGACGGGCAGACGGTCGGCGACGTCGTCCCCGGCGGCCTCGACCTCGGGGCGGTAGGAGGCCTCCAGGCGGTCCACGCGCTCCTGGATGAAGGCGTGCACGGCGTCCGGGCCGGCGATGCGGCGGATGGACTCCAGCGCGTCGGTCGCGATCTCGAGGTAGTCGTCGCCGAGTTTGGCGTGGCCCTCGGGGGCGACGACGTAGCGCCGCGCGGGGCGGCCGGCACCCCCGCTGCGGCGGCGGACCATGGTGACCTCGATGAAGTGCTGCTGCTCGAGGGCGTCCAGGTGCCGGCGCACGGCGGCCGGGGTCAGCTCGAGCATCTCGCCGAGGTCCGCGGCGGAGACGGGACCGTGCTCCAGGACGGCGCCGAGCACGCGCGAGCGGGTGTTCTCCTCCTGCTCCGCCCGCGGGCCGGAGCGGGACCTGCTCCGGGCGTCCGTGGTCTGAGTCATGGGTGAACCGTTCGCTTCCTGCTCGGGGGTGGAGGCTCTCGTGCTGCAGCGCGCGACCCGCAAGGGACGCTTCTAATACACAACCGGAGTATGTCGTAATTCATTCCGGTCTGACCAGTAAGTGGAGCCTTACCGGGCTCCGTCCAAGAATCACGACTTACTCATAATAACCCCGGGGCGCGGTGGGGCCAAGGGGGCCGGGCCGCGGGCGCGCCCGCACTACACTGGTCCGGTGCCCGCCCAGAGTCCCCCCGCGTCCTCGCCCGCGCTCTCGATCGAGCGCCTCGTGAAGGAGTTCCCGGTCCGCCGGCGCCGCTCCCGGCGCCCGGCCGGACCGGGCGCGGCGCGCGCCGACGTGGTGCACGCCGTCGACGGCCTGTCCCTCACCGCGCGGCACGGCGAGATCACGGCGCTGCTGGGCCCCAACGGCGCGGGCAAGACGACCACCCTGGAGTGCGCCCAGGGGCTGCAGCGGCCCACGGGCGGCACTGTCCGGCTGCTGGGGCAGGACCCGTGGCGGGCCAGCCCGGCGCTGCGCGCCCGCGTGGGCGTGATGCTCCAGGACGGCGGGCTCCCCCAGGCGGTGCGCCCGCTGGAGCTGCTCCGGCACGTGGCGTCCCTCTACCGCAGCCCCCGGGACATGGACGAGCTCGTGGAGCGGCTCGGCATCAGCAGCTTCGACCGCACCGTGGTCCGCCGGCTCTCCGGCGGCCAGCGCCAGCGCGTGGCCCTGGCGGCGGCCCTCGCGGGCAACCCGGAGGTGCTCTTCCTCGACGAGCCCTCGGCCGGGATGGACCCGCAGTCCCGCAACATCGTCTTCGACCTCGTCCAGCAGCTGCGCCGGGAGGGGGTGTGCATCATCCTCACCACGCACCTGCTCGACGACGCCCAGCGTCTCGCCGACCAGGTCTACATCGTGGACCACGGCCGGGTCATGGCCCAGGGGTCCGTGGCGGACCTGGTGGCCCCCGGCGCCGACGCCCCTGCCGTGCTCGTGCTGACGCTGGCCCCGGAGCAGCTGCGCGCGGGGCCGTTCCCGTGGGACGGCCCCGGGTTCGAGGGCGTCCGGGCGGACCGCGCCGACCGCACCGTGACCCTCACCGGCGTCCTCACGCCCCCGATGCTCGAGACCGTGACCCGGTGGTTCACCGCGACCGGCACGCTGCCCGAGTCCCTGTCCCTCCAGCCGCGCACCCTCGAGGACGTCTTCCTCGACATCTCCGGACGGGAGATCCGATGACCGCCCCCGCCCTGCCCACCGCCACCGCCCCCCGCCCGGAGCCCGCCTCCCTGGCCCGCCGGGTGGCCGCCCAGGCCCGCTACGAGACGCGGGCCGTGCTGCGCAACGGCGAGCAGCTGCTGCTGCTGGTCATCCTGCCGCTCATGGCCCTCGTGGCCCTGACCCTCACCGATCTGCTGGACGCCGCCGTCCCGGCCGGCGCCTCCCGCGTGGACGTCGCCGTGCCGGGCGTGCTGGCGCTGTGCGTGCTCTCCAACGCCTTCTCGGGGCAGGGCATCCAGACCGGCTTCGACCGCCGCTACGGGGTCCTGCGCTTCCTCTCCACCACTCCCCTGGGCCGCGGCGGGCTGATCGCCGGCAAGCTGCTCGCGATCGTCGCGGTGCTCGTGGTGCAGTACGTGCTGGTGGCCGCGCTCGGCGCGGCCCTCGGCTGGCGCCCGGACGCGGCCGTCGTGCTCGTCTCCGTGCCGGTGCTGCTGCTCGGCGCCGCGGCGTTCACCGGGCTGGGGCTGCTCCTCGCCGGCACGGTGCGCGCCGAGGCGACCCTCGCCGTCACCAACCTCGTGTGGGTGCTGCTCGCCGCCGTGGGCGGCACCCTGTTCCCCTCGAGCACGCTGCCGGCGGGGCTCACCTGGATGGTGGAGGTGCTCCCCTCCGGCGCGCTGGGCACCGCCCTGCGCGAGACGTTCCTCACCGGGGCGCCCACGCCGCTGCCGGTGCTGGTGCTCCTCGTCTGGGCCGCCGCCGCCTGGGCCGGAGCCGTGCGCTGGTTCCGCTGGAGCTGAGCCGCCGGTCCGGACCCGGCCCCGAGGGCCCGTCCCGGCCGGCGGGACCCGGGGGCCGCGGAGGCGGATAAACTGGGCGCGGAGACCCCGCCGCACCGACCCCGTCCGGAAGTGAACTCATGAACCGCGCCAGCGACCCCAGCGACGTCGACGTCCGCGAGCACGGCGGCGGCCTGCTGCCGAGCCGGATCACCCCGTGGGTGCGGTGGCTCGCCGTCGCGTCGCTGGTGGCGAACTCCGTGCTCATCCTCACCGGCGGGCTCGTCCGGCTGACCGGCTCGGGCCTGGGCTGCCCCACCTGGCCCCGGTGCACGGACGAGTCCTGGACCAACACCCCCGAGATGGGCATGCACGGCCTCATCGAGTTCGGCAACCGGCTGCTGACCTTCCTGCTGGCCGCCGTGGCGGTGCTGACGTTCCTGGCCGTGCTCCGGCTGCGCCACGAGCACCGCGACCTCTTCCGGATCGCCCTGCTGCTGGGTCTCGGCATCCCGCTGCAGGCCGTGGTCGGCGGGATCACCGTGCTCACCGGGCTCAACCCGTGGATCGTGGGCATCCACTACCTCATCTCCGGGGCGATGATCGCGCTGGCCACGGTGCTGGTCAACCGCACCCGGCGGCGCTCCCTGCCCGCCGTGCGGGACGCCGAGCGCCCCGGCCAGGCCTACGGGCAGCGGCGGACCGTCCGCGGGCTCATGGTGAGCCTGGGGGTGCTCACCGCGCTGATCCTCTACCTGGGCACCCTGGTCACGGGCACCGGCCCGCACGCCGGGGACGACACCACCGCCCGGCACGCGTTCGACGCCTACCTCGTCACCCGCGCCCACGCGGTCCCCGTGTACCTGATCGTCGCGGCCGTGGTGCTCGGCCTCGTGCTCGCCCGCCGGCACCGGTGGCCCGTGCCGCTGGCCTCGAGCCTCAACGTGCTCCTGGCCGCGCTGGTCCTGCAGGCGCTCATCGGCTACTACCAGTACTTCAACGGCGTGCCGATCGTCGCCGTGGCCCTGCACCTGGTGGGCTCCGCGGTGCTGATCTGGGCCACGGCCCGCACCGTGGAGAAGGGCTTCGCGGTCACCCGCACCCCGGCCCCGGTGCTGCGCAGCACCGACCGGGCGCAGCCGGCCGAGGCCCCGTCCCGCGGCTGAGGCCCTCAGGCCCGCTCGTCGGGCGCCTCGTCGAGCAGCTCCTCGACGGCCTGGGCCAGGCGCTGCCGGCTGGCCGAGGGGATCGGCAGCAGCGGCCGCCGCGGCGGGGCCGTGCTGACGCCGCACACCTCGGCCAGGGCGTACAGGGAGCTCAGGGGCCGCTCCTGGCGCAGGATCTCCATCAGCGGGGTCAGCGCCGCCTGCCAGGTGCGCACCGCGCGGTCGTCGCCCGAGACCACCGCGGCCCGGAAGGCGGCGTACTGGCGCGGGAGCACCGCGGCGATCCCGGAGTGCCAGGCCGCGGCGTCCGGTGCCGCCTCGTGGAGCAGCCGCTCCCCGCTGACCCCGTGGGCCGTCCCCGGCTCCGCCAGCTCGGCGAACCGGTGCCGCCGTGCGGCGAGGTCCGCCGGGGAGTCCGCGGTGTCCTTGAACGCGCTGACGTTCTCCAGCCAGGACAGCTCGGCGGCGAGCTCCACCGGGTACGTGAAGCCCGTCGTCGTCGGGTTGTTGTAGATGCACAGCGGCAGGGACACGGCCGCCGAGACCGTCTCCACCTGGTCGGCGATCTCCTGGGAGACGAGCGGGATGTAGGACAGCGGGTTGAGCACGAGCCCGTCCGCCCCGCCGTTCTCCGCGGCGTAGGCCATCTCGAGGACCTCGCGGGTGGTCATCGCGGAGATCCCCGCCCCCACCGGCACCCCGGAGCCGCGGGCGGCCTCCACGGCGACGCCCACGACCTCGGCCCGCTCCTCCCCGGAGAGGTACGCGAAGCTGCCCGAGCTGCCCAGGACCACCAGGGCGTCCACGCCCGATCGGGACAGCCGGCCGACGTAGCGCCCGAAGGACTCCAGGTCCAGGCGGCCACCCTGCTGGAAGGGTGTGATCGGGTAGGCGACGAGCCCGGTGAAGGTCATGCTGAGCATGCGACCATCCTAGGTCCGGCCGGTCCCCCGGCCGGACGCGGGCGCCGCGGGGCCCGCCGGCCCCGTCGGGCTCAGAGGACGGGGCCGCCCACGAACGGGTCGACGGCCAGGGCGAGGAACACGAAGGTGATGTAGGCGATCGAGCCGTGGAAGACGTGCATCGCCTGCTTGTCCGTGGGCCGGCCGGCCACCGCGAGGGCGTGCAGCTTGTGGCTGTGGCCCACGAACCAGGCGCCCGAGGCCAGGGCGGTCACGGCGTAGACCCAGCCGGCGCCGCCGACGGGGACGAGCAGCAGCGAGCACACCACCGTGGCCCACGCGTAGAGGACCACCTGGCTGCCCACGGTGCGGGCCCCGGCCACGGCGCCCAGCATGGGGACCCCGGCGCGGGAGTAGTCGTCGGCGTACTTCATGGACAGCGGCCAGTAGTGCGGCGGGGTCCACAGGAAGATGAACAGGAACAGCACGAGCGCGGGCCAGTCGAGGCCGCCCGTCACGGCGGCCCACCCGATCAGCACCGGCATGCACCCGGCGACCCCGCCCCAGACGATGTTCTGGGCGGTGCGGCGCTTGAGCACGATCGAGTAGAAGACCGCGTAGAGGAAGATGGCCGCCGCACCCAGGGCGCCGGCGAGCACGTTGACCCCGATCGTGAGCCAGGCGACCGACACGGCCGTGAGGACCCACGCGAAGACGAGGGCCTCGCGGTCGGTGACCTCTCCGGTGACCAGCGGGCGCTTGGCCGTGCGCTTCATCACCCGGTCCTCGTCCCGGTCGATGTAGCAGTTGAAGGCGCCGGCCGCACCCGCCGCGAGCGTGCCGCCCACGAGGGTGTTGAGGATGAGCCAGAGGTTCGGCATGCCCTGCTGGGCGAAGATCATGGTCGGCACGGTCGCCACGAGCAGCAGCTCGATGATCCGCGGCTTCATGAGGGCCACGTAGGCCCGCACCTTCCGGGAGGCCGTCATCCGTCCCTCGCTGCGGGGGGCCGCCGCATCACCCGTGTGCCCGTTGCCGAGGACGGCTCGTCCTGCGGGTCCCGACGTCTCGAGTGAGTTCACAGAATCATTGCTCCCGGTTGCGGTGGTGTTCCCCCGGCTCCGTGCGCGAGGTCGGCCCGGAGACGGTGCGTCGCCGGCACGCAGGAGCGGTCGGCGCGGTGGTCGCGGGCGCGGAAGAAGGTCCTATACAGCATAGCGCGTGGCGGCGTCCGTTCCCGCTCCGGACATGACGGGAAAGACGTCCGGGGCCCCGGGAACCGGTGCCGTCGGTCACACGCCCGAAATGCGCGTGACCTAAGCTGGACCCAAACCGCCGGTCCACGACCGGCACCCGCTGCGCACGGCAGCGGACCCCAATGGAAAGGGCACCGAATCTTGGCGACCGAACTCGATCAGAAGCTGACCTGGACCGAGCAGGACCGGCGTGCCGTGGACACGGTGCGGGTGCTGGCCGCGGACGCGGTGGAGAAGGTGGGCAACGGCCACCCCGGCACGGCGATGTCCCTGGCCCCCGCGGCGTACCTGCTGTTCCAGAAGGTGATGCGTCACGACCCCACCGACGACCGGTGGACGGGCCGTGACCGCTTCATCCTCTCCCCCGGGCACACCTCGCTGACGCTGTACCTGCAGCTGTTCCTCTCCGGCTACGGCATGGAGCTCGAGGACATCGAGTCCCTGCGGACCTGGGGCTCGAAGACCCCGGGCCACCCCGAGTACCGGCACACCACCGGGGTGGAGATCACCACCGGCCCGCTGGGCCAGGGCCTGGCCTCGGCCGTGGGCTTCGCCTACGCCCAGCGCTACACCCGCGGCCTGTTCGACCCCGAGGCCCCCGCCGGGACCTCCCCGTTCGACCACACCGTGTACGTGATCGCCTCCGACGGCGACCTCCAGGAGGGCGTGACCTCCGAGGCGTCCTCGCTGGCCGGGGTGCAGGAGCTGGGCAACCTCGTGGTGATCTACGACCAGAACCACATCTCGATCGAGGACGACACCGACGTGGCGTTCACCGAGGACGTCCTGGCCCGCTACGAGGCCTACGGCTGGGACGTGGCCCGGGTGGACTGGACGAAGACCGGGGACTACGTCGAGGACGTCGAGGAGCTCTACGCCGCGATCCGCGCGGCGAAGGCCGAGACCGCCAAGCCCTCGCTGATCGCCCTGCGCACGATCATCGGCTGGCCCGCGCCGGGAAAGCAGAACACCGGCGGCATCCACGGCTCCAAGCTCGGGGCCGACGAGGTCGCGGCGACCAAGGAGATCCTCGGCTTCGACCCCGAGAAGTCCTTCGTGGTGGAGGACGAGGTCATCGCCCACACCCGCGGCATCCAGGACCGCATGAAGCAGGTCCGCGACGAGTGGGAGCGGCAGTTCCAGGCCTGGCGGGAGGCCAACCCGGAGCGGGCGGACCTCTACGACCGGATCCGCGCCGAGGAGCTGCCCGAGAACTACGCCGACGCGTTCCCCGTCTTCGAGGCCGGCAAGGACGTGGCCACCCGCTCGGCCTCCGGCAAGGTGATCAACGCGATCGCCGACACGTTCCCCGAGCTGTGGGGCGGCTCGGCCGACCTGGCCGGCTCCAACAACACCACCATCGAGTCCGCGCCCTCCTTCATCCCCGAGGCCCGCTCCACCGCGAAGTGGACCGGCAACCCCTACGGGCGGGTGCTGCACTTCGGCATCCGCGAGCACGCCGCGGCGGCGATCGTCAACGGCATCACCATGTCCTCCCAGACCCGGGCGTTCTCCGGGACGTTCCTGATCTTCTCCGACTACCAGCGCCCCGCCGTGCGCCTGGGCGCGCTGATGAAGGTCCCCTCGATCTACGTGTGGACCCACGACTCCATCGGCCTCGGCGAGGACGGACCCACCCACCAGCCCGTGGAGCAGCTCTCGGCCCTGCGGGCCATCCCCGGCCTGGACGTGGTGCGCCCGGCCGACGCCAACGAGACCGCGATCGCGTGGCGGACGATGCTGGAGAACCGGCACGGCCCGGCCGGCATCGCCCTGACCCGCCAGAACGTGCCCACCTTCGCCCGCACGGACCTGCACCCCGAGGCCGAGGGCGAGAAGTTCGCCTCCGCCGAGGGCGTGGCCCGCGGCGGCTACGTCCTGGCCGACACCGAGTCCACCCCGGACGTGATCCTCATCGGCACCGGCTCCGAGGTCTCCCTGGCCGTGGAGGCCCGCGAGCAGCTCAAGGCGCAGGGGGTGGCCGCCCGCGTGGTGTCCATGCCGTGCCGGGAGTGGTTCGACGCCCAGGACGCCGAGTACCGCGAGTCCGTACTGCCGGCGGCCGTGAAGGCCCGCGTGTCGGTGGAGGCCGGGATCGCCATGTCCTGGCGGGACCTGCTCGGCGAGCACGGGCGGGCCGTGTCCCTGGAGCACTTCGGGGAGTCCGCCGACTACGAGACCCTCTACCGCGAGTTCGGCATCACCGCCGAGGCCGTCACCGCCGCCGCCCAGGAGTCCCTCACCGCCGCGCAGGCCACCGCCTCCGTGGGCCGCTGAGCCCCGGCGCGCACCGACCGACCACCTTCCCCCGAGCACGAGGAGTGACAGACACATGACCACCCCCACCCAGAAGCTCTCCGACGCCGGCGTCTCGATCTGGCTCGACGACCTCTCCCGCGAACGCCTTGCCTCCGGCGGGCTGCAGCGGCTGATCGACGAGAAGGACGTCGTGGGCGTGACCACGAACCCGACGATCTTCGCCGCCGCGCTGGCCAAGCACGACGCCTACGAGGACCAGGTCAAGCAGCTCGCCGCCGCCGGCACGGACGTGGACGAGGCCGTGCTGGCCATCACCACCGACGACGTGCGCGACGCCTGCGACCTCTTCGCCCCCATCGCCGAGGCCACCCAGGGCGAGGACGGGCGGGTGTCCATCGAGGTGGACCCGCGCCTGGCCCAGGACGCCGAGGCGACCGCCGCCATGGCCCAGCGCCTGTCCCAGACCATCGACCGCCCCAACGCGCTGATCAAGATCCCCGCCACCGAGGCGGGCCTGCCCTCGATCACCGCGACCATCGCCGAGGGGATCTCCGTCAACGTGACGCTGATCTTCTCCCTCGAGCGCTACCGCGCGGTCATCAACGCCTACCAGCTGGGCCTGGAACAGGCGCTCGAGAACGGCAAGGACCTCTCCACCATCCACTCCGTGGCGTCCTTCTTCGTCTCCCGGGTGGACTCCGAGGTCGACAAGCGCCTGGAGGAGATCGGCACCGACGAGGCCGCCGCGCTCAAGAGCAAGGCCGGTCTGGCCAACGCCCGGCTCGCCTACCAGATCTACGAGGACGCCCTGGCCACCGAGCGCTGGGAGCGGCTGGCCTCGGCCGGGGCGAACCCGCAGCGCCCGCTGTGGGCCTCCACCGGGGTCAAGGACCCGTCCCTGCCGGACACCCTGTACGTGACCGGGCTGGTGGCCCCGAACACCGTGAACACCATGCCGGAGAAGACCCTGGAGGCCACGTTCGACCACGCCGAGGTCACCGGGGACACCGTCACCGGCACCTACGCGGAGTCCAAC
This sequence comes from Kocuria rosea, assembly GCF_006094695.1. Taxonomy (NCBI): domain Bacteria; kingdom Bacillati; phylum Actinomycetota; class Actinomycetes; order Micrococcales; family Micrococcaceae; genus Kocuria; species Kocuria rosea. The sequence continues at coordinate 2,237,357 of NZ_CP035103.1, forward strand.
GAGCTCCTGGACCGGATCGCCGGCGTGGGGATCTCCTACGACGAGGTCGTCGCCCAGCTCGAGGCGGAGGGTCTCACCAAGTTCGAGGACTCCTGGGCGGAGCTGCTCGACACCGTGCGCGCCGCCCTCGACAACGCCCGCTGAGCCTGTCCCGTCCTGACCCGAGCACCGTCCGTGCCGCCCCACCCGAAGGAGAACCCATGAGCTCCCTGTCCGTCCAGACCTCCGGCGCCGCCCGCGAGGCCGTCGACCGGCACGTGCCCGCGCTGGTGGGCGACAGGTTCGCCTCCAAGCTCTTCGCCCAGGACCCCACCCTGTGGGGCGCTGCGGCCGAGGACGAGTCCGCCAAGCGGCTGGGCTGGGTGGAGGCCGCCGAGGTCTCCCGCCCGCTCGTCGCCGAGATCACCGCGCTGCGGGAGGAGTTCGCGGCGGAGGGCGTGGACCGGTTCGTGCTGGCGGGCATGGGCGGGTCCTCCCTGGCCCCCGAGGTGATCACCCGGACCGCCGGGGTCGAGCTGTTCGTGCTCGACTCCACGGACCCGGAGATGGTGGGCGCGGCCCTCGCCGACCGCCTCGAGCGCACCGCGATCGTGGTCTCCTCCAAGTCCGGCTCCACCGTGGAGACCGACTCGGCGCGACGGGTCTTCGCCCGGGCGTTCGAGGACGCGGGCATCGACGCCGCCTCGCGCATCGTGGTGGTCACCGACCCCGGCTCGCCCATGGAGGCGTCCGCACGGGAGGCCGGCTACCGCCGGGTCTTCACCGCCGACCCAACCGTGGGCGGGCGGTTCTCGGCGCTCACCGCCTTCGGCCTGGTCCCCTCCGGTCTCGCCGGCGTGGACGTCGGGGCTCTGCTCGACGACGCCGACGAGGCCGGTGAGGTGCTGCGCGAGGACGCCGAGGACAACCCCGGCCTGCACCTGGGCGCGGCGCTCGGCGGCACGCAACCGCTGCGCAACAAGCTCGTGTTCCGGGACCTGGGCTCCGGGATCGCCGGGTTCGCCGACTGGGCGGAGCAGCTGATCGCCGAGTCCACGGGCAAGGAGGGCAAGGGCGTGCTGCCCGTCGTCGTCGGCGCCGGCGACGCCCCGGAGGCCTCCTCGGGGGCCTCCGACGTCCTCGTCGTGGAGCTCGTCGGCGTGGACGAGGAGCAGGCCCCCGAGGGCGACGTCGTGCGGGTCTCCGGCTCCCTCGGCGCCCAGCTCATGCTGTGGGAGGTCGCCACCGCGGCGGCCGGGCGGCTGCTCGGCATCAACCCGTACGACCAGCCCGACGTGGAGTCCGCCAAGAACGCCACCCGCGCCCTGCTCGAGGACAAGCCGCAGCCCACGGCCGCGGACGTCGTGGACGGGCCCGTGGAGATCCGCGGGGCGCAGGAGCTGCTCGACGGGGCGCAGACGGTCGAGGACGCGCTCGCCAAGCTGCTCGCGCAGCTGCCGGAGACCGGCTACCTGTCCGTGCAGGCGTACTTCGACCGGCTCTCGTGGGCCGAGCTGGAGAGCGTCCGCCCCGTCCTCGCCCGGGCCACCGGCCGGCCCGTGACGTTCGGCTGGGGCCCCCGGTTCCTGCACTCCACCGGCCAGTACCACAAGGGCGGACCGGCGGAGGGCGTGTACCTGCAGATCACCGCCGCCTCGGAGACGGACCTCGAGATCCCGGACAGCCCGTTCAGCTTCGGCGAGCTGATCTCGGCCCAGGCCGACGGGGACGCCCAGGTCCTCGCCGACCACGGGCGGCCCGTGCTGCGGCTGCGGCTCGCGGACCGCGCCGCCGGCGTGGACCGGCTGCGCCAGGCCGTCGACGCCCTCGGCGGCTGACCCGGCCGGCACGACCGGACCGCTGACCTAGAATGGGAGCACGCCACGGTCGGCGCGGGAGTTCCCGCGCCGACCGTTGCGCGTGCAGGCCCCCGTGGGTGCCACGGCCCCGCAGAGACGTGAAGGAGTACCGTTGCCAGACAACAACGCCCGCAATCCCTTGCGGGACCCGAGGGACAGGCGGCTCGTCCGGGTCGCCGCCCCGTCGGCGCTCGTGCTCTTCGGCGTGACGGGAGACCTCGCGAAGAAGAAGCTGCTGCCGGCGATGTACGACCTCGTCAACCGGGGTCTGCTGCCGCCGTCCTTCGCGCTCGTCGGCTTCGGCCGCCGCGACTGGTCCCACGAGCAGTTCCGCGAGGTGGTGCGCGAGTCCGTCGAGGCGCACGCCCGCACCCCCTTCCAGGAGGACGTGTGGCGCCAGTTCGCCTCCGGCGTCCGGTTCGTGCGCGGGGAGTTCGACGAGGACAAGGCCTACGAGGCGCTCAAGTCGACCCTCAAGGAGCTCGACGTGCACTCGGGGACGCGCGGCAACCACGCGTTCTACCTCTCGATCCCGCCGAAGGCGTTCGAGACGGTCTGCCAGCAGCTCGCCGACCACGGCCTGGCCCAGCACGAGAACGCCTCCGGGTGGCGCCGCGTGGTCATCGAGAAGCCCTTCGGCCACGACCTCGAGTCCGCGCAGGAGCTCAACGCCATCGTGGAGCGGGTGTTCCCGGCGGACTCGGTGTTCCGCATCGACCACTACCTGGGCAAGGAGACGGTGCAGAACATCCTGGCGCTGCGCTTCGCGAACCAGATGTTCGAGCCCCTGTGGAACGCGCAGTTCGTGGACCACGTGCAGATCACCATGGCCGAGGACATCGGCATCGGCTCCCGCGCCGGCTACTACGACGGCGTGGGCGCGGCCCGCGACGTCATCCAGAACCACCTGCTGCAGCTGCTGGCCCTCACGGCCATGGAGGAGCCGCTGTCCTTCCAGGCCCACCACATGCGCGCCGAGAAGGCGAAGGTCCTGGCCTCCGTCGTCGTCCCCGAGGACCGGGCGGCGCACTCGGCGCTCGGCCAGTACGAGGCCGGTCTGCAGGGCGGTGAGCGCGTGCGGGGCTTCCTCGAGGAGCAGGACATCCCCGCCGACTCCCGCACCGAGACCTACGCGGCGCTGCGCGTGGACATCAACAACCGCCGGTGGGCGGGCGTGCCGTTCTACCTGCGCGCCGGCAAGCGCCTGGGCCGGCGGGTGACCGAGATCGCGGTGCAGTTCAAGAACTCCCCCAACCTGCTGTTCGGGGACAACGGCCACGAGGACCTGGGACAGAACGTCATCGTGGTCCGGATCCAGCCCGACGAGGGCGTGACCATCCGGCTGGGCTCCAAGGTGCCCGGGACCCAGTCGGAGATCCGGGACGTCACGATGGACTTCGGCTACGGCCACTCGTTCACCGAGTCCAGCCCGGAGGCCTACGAGCGCCTGATCCTCGACCTGCTGCTCGGGGAACCACCACTGTTCCCCGACCACGAGGAGGTCGAGCTGTCCTGGCGGATCCTCGACCCCTTCGAGCAGTGCTGGTCGGAGCAGGAGATCATGCCGGAGCCCTACGCGCCCGGGTCCTGGGGACCCGCCGCCGCCGACGAGCTGCTGGCCCGCGACGGACGCGTCTGGAGGCGACCGTGATCGTTTCGATGGAGAACACCACCACCTCGGCCATCGACAAGAAGCTGAGCCAGCTGCGGGACCAGCACGGCGTCGTCACGCTCGGCCGGGTCCTCACGCTCGTGATCCTCGCCCAGGCCGGGCACTCCGAGGCCGCCCTGGAGGCCGCGAACTTCGCGAGCCACGAGCACCCGTGCCGGATCCTCGTGCACGTGGCGCACTCCCAGGCGGAGAGCACCCGGCTCGACGCCCAGCTGCGCATGGGCGGTGACGCCGGCGCCTCCGAGGTCATCGTGCTGCACGGCTACGGCGAGCTCGCCGAGCCCACCGAGACCCTGTTCTCGGCGCTGCTGCTGCCGGACGCCCCGATCGTCGCCTGGTGGGCGCACACGGTGCCGCCGCCCTCGCCGCACACCTCGTCCATCGCCGGGATCGCCCACCGCCGGATCACGGACTCCGCGCGCAGCGACGACGCCTACGAGGCGCTCGCCGAGCTGAGCACCCGGTACGTCCCCGGCGACACGGATCTGGCCTGGACCCGGGTGACCAACTGGCGGATCCAGCTGGCCGCGGTCCTGGACCAGGCGGAGCCCGCGCCCGTGCGCGAGGTCGTCGTGGAGGGGTGCGGCCGCTCCCCCAGCGTGGTGCTGCTCGGCACGTGGCTGGGCACCCGGCTCGACGCCGACGTGACGCTGGTCAACAGCCCCGGGCCCCGCCGCCTCGACCGGGTGACCCTCGTCCGGGACGACGGCGAGATCGTGCTCGAGCGCCCGGGCCGGTCCGTGGCGATGCTGCGGCAGCCGGGTCAGCCCGACCAGCAGATCGCCATGCCCGTGCGGGACCTCAACGCCTGCATCGCCGAGGAGCTCCGGCGCCTGGACCCCGACGAGGTCTACGGCGAGGTGATCACGACCGGCCTGCGGGACGTGCGGATCGCCCAGATCGTGGACACCGCCGGCGAGCTCACCCCCGGCGCCGCACGGTTCCTCGCCGAGCACGGCGGCCACCTCCCCGACCGGGACCGGACGACGCCCGACGACGCCCCGGCCGACGAGCCGGCGGAACCGGACTCCGGTGCGGTCCCGGCCGCCGAGGCATCCGTCCCGGCACCCGAGACGTCCGTCCTGGCCCCCGGGGAGGAGCGCGCATGAGCGCCGAGCTGGAGACCATCGCCCACCCGGACAAGCAGTCGCTCGCCGCGGACACCGCGGAGCGGGTCCTCGACGTGGTCGCGGCGGCGCAGGAGGAGCGCGGGGAGGCGAGCCTTGTGCTCACCGGCGGGAGCATGGGCACCGCGGTGCTCGCGGCCCTCGCCGCCTCCGCCCGCCGGGACGAGGTCGACTGGACCCGGGTCGACGTGTGGTGGTCGGACGAGCGCTTCGTGGCCGGCGACAGCGCCGAGCGCAACTGCGTCCAGGCCGTCGAGGCCGTGGGCGGGGCCCTGGACCTGAACCCGGACCGGGTGCACTACATGGGCAGCGCCGACGACTTCGCCACCGCCGAGGACGCCGCCTTCGACTACCGGCGCGAGCTGGCGGCGGCGGCCGACGCGGAGCAGCGGACGGAGGCGTACCCCCGGTTCGACCTCTCGCTGCTGGGCCTGGGCCCCGACGGCCACGTGGCCTCCCTGTTCCCGGGGCTGCCGCACGTGCACGAGCAGGACGCCACCGTGCTGGGGGTGCGGGACTCCCCCAAGCCCCCGCCGGAGCGGGTGACCATGACGCTGCCGATGATCAACAGCGCGGAGCGGGTCTGGTTCCTCGTGGCCGGGGCGGACAAGGCAGGGGCGGTCGCGGCCGTCCGCGGCGGCGCCCCGATCGAACGCACGCCCGGGGCCGGGGTGCGCGGGACCGAGGAGACGCTGCTGCTGGTCACGCAGGACGCCCTCGACGGCTGACGCGTCGGGCCGCCGGGGCGAAGCACCCCGAGTGACCGGACGGTAGTCACGCCGTAGTGACGCCTGTGCCGTCATGCTCACCGATGAGAGTCGGCACCCGAGCGCCTGGCGAAGAGAACGGGATCCATGACCATGGAGATCCTGCGTACCTGTGGCGACATCCGGACGAGCGCGGACGGCCGGTGAGGTCGTGTTCCCGGCACGTCCCGTCCGCGCCGGCACCGTCCTGGCCGCCGGCGTCCTCGTGGTGCTCACGGCGTGCGGCCGGGGCGGGCCCGACGACGGCGCCGAGCCGGCGAACGGATCCCCTGCGGCCGAGCAGACCACCGAGCCGGAATCGGACCTTTCCGCGCGGACCTCGGACGGCTCCACGGACCTTCCGAGTGCCGAGCCCGGCTCCGAGGACGCCGCCGGGCCCGGGCGTGACGGCTCCGCCCGCGGCCGATCCGACGGTGCCGCTCCCGACGGTGCCGCTCCCGACGGTGCCGCTCCCGAAGGTGCCGCTCCCGAAGGTGCCGCTCCCGAAGGTGCCGCTCCCGGCGGTGCCGCTCCCGGCGGTGGGAGCAACGGCGGTGGGGGTCCCGGCGGCGGGAGCGGCGGCGAGGGCAGCACCCCGGCCCCTCCTCGCGTCGCTCCCGTGATCGGCGGTCTGCCGATCGGACCCGTCGGTCCCGGAGAACCGGGATGGTACGTGGCCCTGCGCGCCGGCACGTGCGACCACGACAGTCTCGCCGGCGCGAGCGCGCAGGACGCCGCCTCCCTGTTGTGCCGGGCGGCCGTGACCAACGACGAGGCGCTCTGGTCCCAGGGGGCGGCGGCACTGGCTGCCGCGCCGCTGCCGCAGAGCTGTCACGACGTTGCGGCGGTCGCCATGCTGCAGCGTCTGGTGCAGTTCCACCGGGACCACCCCGAGGACGTGCCCGTGCTCGTCGACACGCCGGGCACCGCCTGCCCCCTGTCCATCACGGGGCTCGCGACCGCGCCGGACGAGGCCGGCGAGTCCGCCGTGCCCGTGCCGCCGTGCGGAGGCGTTCCTGTCCACCTGCGCGGAAACGTGCAGGACCGGGCCCTGCCCGTGGGCAGCGTGCAGTTCGTCACCGTGGGCCCGACTCCCGTGCCGATCCAGTGGGCATCGACCGGACCGTTCTTCGTGGCGCCCCCGGCACCGGTCCCGGAGGCGGGTGGTTCGCTGCCGGTGGCCCTCTCGGGCTCCGGCTACGTGCTCGAGGACCCGGCCCTCAGCACGGTCGCCCTGGACTACGCCCCCGGCACGACGGCATGTCCGGCCCCCGGCTCCTGACGGGCCGCTGCGGCTGCGGTACCGGGCGGCAACGATGACGGAGACCGCTGCCCCGACCGGCTCCGTGTGGTCGCACGTCCTGGGCTACGTGTCGGTCATCGGGCCGCCGGCCACCGTGGTCACGGCCCTGGTGTTCTACTTCGGCTGGGCTCGCGCGAAGGCGCAGGCCGAGTGGATGGGACTGCACGTCAACCTGTTCGGCTACACCACGCGGGACTTCGCGCTGCTGAGCATCAGCGCGCTGTACCTGCCGCTGCTGCTGCTGGTCGCGCTGGCGATGCTGTGGGTCTGGCTGGACCGGCTGCTGCGGAGACGCATCGACCGGGGAGCGGCCGGCAGGTGGGCGACCACACTGCCGCGGGCGGCTCTGCTCGGTGCAGGGGCCCTGATCGGCCTCATGGTCGTCCTGCTCTTCGCCGAACGCGTCTACAGCCCCCTGTACGCCCCGTACCTCGTCACCGCCGGCGTGCTCGTGGCCGCGTGGGCCGTCCGCATCCGCCGCTGTGCCGCTGCCGTGGAGGGCCCTCGACGGCCCGCCGAGCAGCAGGCCGTCGAGGCGACGCTGCTCCTGGTCCTCGTAGCGCTGCTGCTCTTCTGGGGAACCTCGAACTTCGCGGAGGCCCGTGGACGGGGGCTCGCGGAGGATCTCGAGGTGAACCTGCCGTGGCTGCCCCGGGCGCAGGTCTACAGCCAGGAACCACTGGGCCTCGACGTCCTGGGGGTCACGACGCACGAGCTGGGCACGGCCGAGGCCCCGCTGTACCGCTACGACGGGCTGCGCCTGCTCACCGTCAGCGGGGAACGGTACTTCTTCCTCCACGAGGGGTGGTCCGTCGAGGAGGGAACGGTGGTGGTGCTGCCCGACGACGCCTCGTTGCGGGTCCAGTACGGGCGCTGATCCGGGGCGCGGGGACCGCACGTCGCCGGGCGCATGCGGCGGCCCCTCAGCGCGGACGACCCCCGGCTTCCCCGGCCGAGCACGGACTTCCGTGGTCGGCCGGGGAGGCCGGGGGTCGTTCGACCAGCCGTCGGCTCAGACGGCCACTTCGGCGAAGCGCATGGTCAGCGCGTAGGCCGCGATGGACAGGGCCCAGACCACGGCCGTGGTGGTGGTGAGGCGGACCAGGTTCTTCTGCGCCACGCCCGAGGTGTTGAGGGACTGGGTCATGCCGCCGCCGAACATGTCGGAGAGGCCCCCGCCCTTGCCCTTGTTGAGCAGGACGAGGAGAACGGCCAGGAGGCTCGTGAGCACGATGATCGCCAGGAGCACGTTCTGCAGAATTTCCACTGGGGCCTTCCCTCGGGGGTGTCCGTCGAGCAGCCGCGCCCGGCGGGCGCGGACGGTCAGGGGGTCGTGATCAATCGGTCACGAGGTGCTGCTCGAACCTGGCAATGCTAGCAAACTCCTCGGCGTCGAGGCTGGCGCCGCCGACGAGGACGCCGTCCACGTCCTTGCCCTTGAGGATCGAGCCGGCGTTGGCGGCCTTCGCGGAACCGCCGTAGAGGATGCGGGTCTTCGCGGCGGTCCCGTTGTCGTAGAGCCCGGCCAGCTCGGCGCGGATGGCGGCGGCCATCTCCTGGGCGTCCTCGGGACCGGCGACCTCGCCGGTGCCGATCGCCCAGACGGGCTCGTAGGCCACCACGAGCTCGGCCACCCGGTCCGCCTCGAGGCCGGCGATGGAGCCGCGCAGCTGCTCGAGCGTGAAGGCGACGTGCTCGCCGGCCTGCCGGACCTCGAGGCCCTCGCCGACGCACAGCACCGGGACCAGGCCGTGGCGGTGGGCGGCGGCGATCTTGGCGTTGCACAGCTCGTCGGACTCGCCGTGGACCGTGCGGCGCTCGGAGTGGCCCACGAGCACGTAGGTGCAGCCGAGCTTGGCCAGGAACTGGCCGGAGATGTCGCCGGTGTAGGCGCCGGAGTCCTGGTCGGAGAGGTCCTGGGCGCCGTAGACGACGCGCAGGTCGTCACCGTCCACGAGGCTCTGGACGGAGCGGAGGTCGGTGAACGGCGGGAAGACGGCCACCTCGGCGCGGGAGTAGTCGTGCTTGGCGTCGTCCAGGGTCCACGCCAGCTTCTGCAGCAGGGTGATCGCCTGGGCGTGGTCCATGTTCATCTTCCAGTTGCCGGCGATCAGCGGCGTGCGGTCGAACTGACCGTTGGTCTGCGAGGTCATGGGGACTCCTGTCCGCGGCGGGTGCGCCGCTCGTCGTGCGGTTCGGCAGTGGTGCGCTGGGCGGCGGGGGCGCCCCGGGCCGTGCGGCCCCGGGGCGCCCCCGGCGCCGTGGCGGGGAGCGTGCGGGTCAGGCGCCCAGGGCCACGACCCCGGGGAGTTCCTTGCCCTCGATGAACTCGAGGGAGGCGCCGCCGCCGGTGGAGATGTGCCCGAACTGGTCGTCGGAGAACCCGAGGTTGCGCACGGCCGAGGCGGAGTCGCCGCCGCCGATGACGCTCATCGCGTCCGAGGCCACCACGGCCTCGGCGACCGCCCGGGTGCCCCCGGCGAAGGCCTCCATCTCGAACACGCCCGCGGGGCCGTTCCAGAACACGGTCTTCGCGCCGCGGATCCGCTCGGCGAACAGCTTCGCGGACTCGGGGCCGATGTCCAGGCCGAGACCGGTGGAGCCGATCTCCCCGTCCTCGATGGCGTCGACCGGGCGCACCTCGTGCGCGGCGTCCGCGGCGAACTCCGCCGCGTAGACGATGTCCACGGGGAGGACGATCTCGGTGCCGGCCGCGGAGGCCTTCTCGAGGTAGTCCTTGACCGTCCCGATCTGGTCCTGCTCCAGGAGGGACCCGCCCACGGAGTGCCCTTGGGCGGCGAGGAACGTGAAGACCATGCCGCCGCCGATGAGCAGCGAGTCGGCCTTGCCGATGAGGTTCTCGATCACGGCGAGCTTGTCGGAGACCTTGGACCCGCCCATGACCACCACGAAGGGGCGCTCGGGGGCGGAGACCACCTTGGTGAGCACGTCCAGCTCCCGCTTGACGAGGTCGCCCAGGTAGGCCGGGAGCCGGTGGGCGATGTCGAACACGGAGGCGTGCTTGCGGTGCACCGCGCCGAAGGCGTCGTCCACGTAGGCCCCGTTCTCGCCCGTCAGGGCGGCGAGCTCGTCCGCGAAGGCGCCGCGCTCGGCGTCGTCCTTCGAGGTCTCGCGGGGGTCGAAGCGGACGTTCTCGATCACGAGCACCTCGCCGTCGGCGAGGGCCTCGGCCTTGGCCCGGGCGTCCTCCCCGACGACGTCGGAGGCGGCCGCCACGGGGAAGTCGGCCAGCTCGGCCAGCTTCCGCGCGGCGGGCGCGATCGAGTACTTCGGGTCGACCTGCCCCTTGGGCCGGCCGAGGTGCGCCATCACGATGACGCGGGCCCCGGCATCGGCCAGCTTCTTCAGGACCGGCAGGGACGCGCGGACGCGCCCGTCGTCGGTCACGGTGGAGCCGTCCAGGGGGACGTTGAGGTCGGAGCGGACCAGGACGCGGCGCCCGGCGACGCCGTCGGCGATCAGTTCGTCAAGTGCATGAGCCATGCCACTCACCCTACCCCGGCGGCGTCGCGCGGCGACGGGCTCAGAGCTGCGCGCCGACGTGGGAGACGACGTTGACGAGGCGGGAGGTGTAGCCCCACTCGTTGTCGTACCAGGCGATGACCTTGACCTGGTTGCCGATGACCTTCGTCAGCGGGGCGTCGAAGATCGTGGAGATGCTGTCGCCCTGGATGTCCGAGGAGACGATGGGGTCCTCGGTGTACTTGACGATGCCCTTCATGGGGCCCTCGGCGGCCTCCTTCATGGCGGCGTTGACCGACTCGACGGTGACCTCCTTCTGGGCGTCGAAGGTGAGGTCCACGACGGAGCCGGTGGGCACGGGCACGCGCACGGCGAAACCGTCCAGCTTGCCCTTGAGCTCGGGCAGCACGAGGCCCACGGCGGCGGCGGCGCCGGTGGTGGTGGGCACCATGTTGAGGGCGGCGGCGCGGGCGCGGCGCAGGTCGCTGTGCGGGCCGTCCTGCAGGTTCTGGTCCGCGGTGTAGGCGTGGATGGTGGTCATCAGACCCCGCTCGATGCCGAACGCGTCGTTGAGGACCTTCGCCATGGGCGCGAGGCAGTTCGTGGTGCAGGAGGCCGCGGAGACGATGTTCATCGACGCGGCGTCGTAGGTGTCGAGGTTGACGCCGGGCACGAACGTGCCGTCGATCTCCTTGCCCGGGGCGGACAGGACGACCTTCTTGGCGCCGCCGTCCAGGTGGGCCTTGGCCTTGGAGCCGTTGGTGAAGCGGCCGGTCGACTCGACGACGACGTCCACGCCGAGCTCGCCCCAGGGCAGCTTGGCGGGGTCGGGCTCGGCGAGGAACTTGACCTCGTGGCCGTCGACGCTCATGGTGTCGCCGTTGAGCGTCACCTCGCCGGGGAACCGGCCCATGATGGAGTCGTACTTGAAGAGGTGGACCAGGGCCTCCGGGTCCGTGAGGTCGTTCACGGCCACGACCTCGATGTTCTCGCCCTGCTCGCGCGCCGCGCGGAGGAAGTTGCGTCCGATGCGTCCGAAACCGTTGATGCCCACTCGAATGGTCACTGGGTACTCCTGTGTTGGTCGGGGTCTGGATCGTTGAACCAGGTCCCATTCTACGTGGTTATCCCTGGGATGTCTTGGGGTCGTGAAAGATTCACCCGGTATTCATCGCCAAACCCACACAATCCCACATCGAGGGATGCGGACCCTCGGAAACCCACGCGGGACCAAAGCCCTCTCCCTGCGCGGCCCCGGAGTGACCGCGCCGGCGCGCCCCGCTCAGGAGGGCAGGGCCTCCGCGGCAACACCGGCGTCGGTGCCCGGGAGGTTCAGCTCCTCCGCCCGGCGGTCCGCCATGGCCAGCAGCCGGCGGATCCGGCCCGCCACGGCGTCCTTGGTGAGCGGGGGGTCGGCGAGCCGGCCCAGCTCGTCGAGGCTGGCCTGCTTGTTGGACAGCCGCAGCTCCCCCGCCTGCCGCAGGTGCTCCGGGACCTCGTCGCCGAGGATCTCCAGGGCGCGCTCCACCCGGGCGCCGGCGGCCACGGCGGCCTGCGCGGAGCGGCGGAGGTTGGCGTCGTCGAAGTTGGCGAGGCGGTTGGCGGTGGCGCGCACCTCCTTGCGCATCCGCCGGTCCTCCCACTGGAGGAGCGTCTGGTGGGCACCCATCCGGGTGAGCAGCGCGGCGATCGCGTCCCCGTCCCGCACGACCACCCGGTCCACGCCGCGCACCTCGCGGGCCTTCGCGAGGACGCCGAGCCGGCGGGCCGCGCCCACGAGCGCGAGGGCGGCCTCCGGGCCGGGGCAGGTGAACTCCATCGCGGCGGAGCGGCCGGGCTCCGTGAGGGAGCCGTGGGCCAGGAAGGCCCCGCGCAGCACCGCCTCGGCGTCGGCCACGGCCCCGTTGACCACGGCGGGCGGGAGCCCGCGCACGGGGCGCCCGCGCGAGTCGAGCAGTCCCGTCTGGCGGGCGAGGGCCTCGCCGTCCTCGACGACGCGCACCACGTAGGAGCTCCCGCGCCGCAGTCCCCCGCCGGAGACGACCACGATCTCGCTGTCGTGGCCGAAGACCTCGTGGACGGCGCGGCGCACCCGGCGCGCGGTGGCGCCGAGGTCCACCTCCGCCTCGACGACGATGCGTCCCGAGACGATGTGGAGCCCGCCCGCGAAGCGCAGCAGGGCGGAGAGCTCGGCGCGGCGCTCCGAGGACCTCTTGATCTCGAGGCGGGACAGTTCTTCCTTCACCGATGACGTCAGGGCCACGCGGTTCCTTTCCTGGGGATGCTGGGGTGTGTGGGGGTGGGGCGGCAGGCTCAGCGGTGGCGCTCGAAGATCTCCTGGTAGGCGGCCGCGAGCCGGAGCGTGTTGTGCACGGCGGTGCCGGGGTGCGCCCGGACGTCGGCGTAGAAGACCTCGGCGCCCAGGCCGCGGGCGACCTCCTCGAGGTCGGCGCCGTCCTCGGTGGCCGAGGGGTCGGCGAGGACCACGTCCAGGGTCAGCTCGGGACAGTAGTCGTGCAGGACCCGCAGGTGGTCGGCGGCGGTCTTGCCGCGCGTCTCGGTGTCCGGCGAGAGGTTCAGGGTGACGCAGCGGCGCGCCGGCGAGCCGCAGATCGCCTGCCGCAGCTCGGGTAGCAGCAGGTGCGGCAGCACGGAGGTGTGCCACGAGCCCGGCCCCATGATCACCCAGTCGGCGAGCCCGACCGCCTCGACCGCCTGCGGGCAGGCCGGGGCGTCCGGGGGCACGAGCCGCACGTTGCAGACGTCGGCCTGCTTCGCCAGGACCGCCTGCCCGGTGATCGTGCGGACCGTGCCGGCCTCGCCCGCGCAGCCGCTCGCGCTCCCGCCGGACAGGGCGCCGGGGACGTCGCCGGCGATGACCAGCGGCTGCGTGGACATCGGCAGCACCCGGCCGCGGGCGCCCAGCAGGGCGCCCGCCCACTCGAGCCCCGCCACCGGGTCCCCCAGCAGCTCCCACAGCGTGACGATGAGCAGGTTGCCCAGCGCGTGGTTGTCGAGGGTCGTGGTACGCCCCTCCGAGGAGCTGAACCGGTGCTGCATGACGTCGCGCCACGTCCGGCCCCACTCGGAGTCGTCGCACAGCGCGGCGAGCGCCATCCGCAGGTCCCCCGGGGGCAGGACGCCGAGCTCGTCGCGCAGCCGGCCGGAGGAGCCGCCGTCGTCGGCCACCGTCACGACCGCCGTGAGCACCGGGGTGATCCGGCGCAGCGCGGCGAGGTTCGCCGAGAGCCCGTGCCCGCCGCCGAGGGCGACCACGGAGGGGCTGGCGCCGCCGGGCCGCCGGGCGGAGGGGTCGGGCGAATGGTGGGGGTCGGCATCGGCGCCGCTGCTGAGGGGCAGCCGGGGGAACGCGCCGGTGGGAGGAAGGGTCATCGGGGGTCCCATCGCGGTGAGGGCGAGCCGGTCACTCCCGGCCCATGTCCCGGTGCTGGATGTTGACCGTCACGAGCGGCAGCTTGGCGAGCCTGCGGGCCACCTCCTCGCTCACGGCCACGGAGCGGTGCTTCCCGCCCGTGCAGCCGATCGCGATGGTGGCGTAGTGCTTGTTCTCCGTACGGTATCCCGCGAAGACGGGTTCGAGCATGGCGACGAACCGGTCCACGAACTGCCGGGGGCCGTCGTCCTGGAAGACGTAGTCCCGGACCTCGTCGTCCTTGCCGGTGCGGGGGCGCAGCGACGGGACCCAGTGCGGGTTGGGGATGAACCGGACGTCGGCCACGTAGTTGGCGTCCGCGGGGACCCCGTACTTGAAGCCGAAGCTGAGCACGGTCAGGCGCAGGACCACCGGCCCGTTCGTGGAGAACAGGTCGGCCACGGCCCGGGACAGGGCGTGCACGTTGAACGCGGAGGTGTCCAGGACCACGTCGGCCGATTCCCGCAGGTCCGTCAGCAGGGCGCGCTCGGCGCGGATCCCGTCGAGGATCCGGCCGCCGGCCTGCAGTGGGTGGGGCCGGCGCTGGTGCTCGTAGCGGGAGACCAGGACCTCGTCGGCGGCGTCCAGGAAGAGCACCGAGAAGTCGACGTCGGACGCCTCGAGGGCGGCCAGCGTCTCCTTCATGTCGCTGAACAGGGCCTTGCCGCGCACGTCGATGACGACCGCCAGCTTGGGCAGGGCCTGCGGGGTCCGGGAGACGAGGTCGGCGAGGGTGTGCAGCATCTGCGGCGGCAGGTTGTCGACCACGTACCAGCCGAGGTCCTCGAGGGCGTTCGCGGCCGTGCTGCGCCCGGCCCCGGACATGCCCGTCACGACGAGCAGCTCCGAGCTGGTCGGTTTCGCGTGGTCGGTCCCGTCCGCCGTCCCGACGTCCGCTCCGGCGGTGTGCTCGCTCATGTCCGCTCCGTCTCCCGTCGTGGTGGCCTGCGCCCGTGGTCCCGCCCCAGCCTAACGAAGTCGGCGGGGCCCCGCCGTGACCCCGGCGGCGCGCCCGGGCTCAGGACAACACCTCACCGGTGGTCATGTTGACCGCCGGGGCGGTGGTGTCGTCGGAGGCCTGCAGCGCGGCGGCCACCTTCTCGGCGAGGGTCCGCCCGAAGCCGGGGACCTGCTCCAGCTCCTCGACCCGGGCCGCCCGGAGCTTCTTGACGGAGCCGAAGTGCTTGAGCAGGGCCTTCTGCTTGGCGGGGCCCACCCCGGGCAGCTCGTCGAGCACGGAGACCGTCATGGCGGAGGAGCGCTTCTTGCGGTGGAAGGTGATGGCGAAGCGGTGGGCCTCGTCGCGGATCCGCTGGAGGAGGTAGAGGCCCTGGCTCGCGCGCGGCAGGATCACGGGGAACTCGTCGTCCGGCACCCACACCTCCTCGAGCCGCTTGGCCAGGCCGACCACGTGGACGTCGTCGATCCCGAGCTCGCGCAGCGCCCGGGCGGCGGCGGCGACCTGCGGGGGCCCGCCGTCGACCACCACCAGGCTGGGCGGATACGCGAACCGCGCCCGCTCCGGGGCCTCGGCCCCGGCGTCCACCTGCCCGGTGCGCGGCCCGGCGGCCTCCCGCTCGGCCTGCTCCTCGAGGTGGCGGCGGAAGCGCCGGGAGATGACGTCGTGCATGGACGCGGTGTCGTCCCGGGCGGCCTCGCCGGTGACCGAGAACTTCCGGTAGTCCGACTTCTTGGGCAGCCCGTCCTCGAAGACGACCATGGAGGCGACGACGTTGGTCCCCTGCACGTGCGAGATGTCGTAGCACTCGATGCGCATCAGCGGCACGGGGATGTCGAGGGCCTCCTGCAGCTCCTGCAGGGACGCGGAGCGGGTGGTGATGTCGCCGGCCCGCCGGGACTTGTGCAGCTTCAGTGCCTGCCGGGCGTTCTCCTGCACCGTCTCCATCAGGTGCGCCTTCTCCCCGCGCTGCGGCACGGCGATCGTCACGCGCGATCCGCGCAGCCCCGAGAGCCACTCCTCGAGCCGGTCGGTGCTGTCGGCGGGCTCGGAGAGCAGCACGGTGCGCGGGATGGCGTCCTCCCGGTAGGCGAGCTCCGCGGAGGGCCGGTGCTTCGATCCGCCCGAGGACGGGGGCGCGGCGGCGTGGGCGCTCTCGGCGGCGTCCGCGGCGGTGTCGCCGTAGACCTGCTCGAGCAGCTGCTCCAGCAGGCGTCCGCCGTCGGCCTCCTCGACCTTCTCGGTGACCCAGCCGCGCTGGCCGCGGATCCGGCCGCCCCGGACGTGGAAGACCTGGACGGCGGCCTCCAGCTCGTCCTCGGCGAGCGCGAAGAAGTCGGCGTCGGTGCTGTCGGAGAGCACCACGGCGTTGCGCTCGAAGGCCTTCTCCAGGGCGGCGATGTCGTCCCGGCGCGCGGCCGCGGTTTCGAAGTCCATGGCCGCGGCGGCCTCCTGCATCTGCCGCTGCAGCTCCTTGATGAACGGGGTCGCGTGCCCGGCCATGAACCGGCACAGGTCCTCCGCGAGGGCGTAGTGGTCCTCCTCGGAGATCCGCCCCACGCACGGGGCGGAGCACTTGTCGATGTAGCCCAGCAGGCACGGGCGCCCGGACTGCTCGGCGCGCCGGTAGACGCCCTTCGAGCAGGTGCGCACGGGGAACACCCGCAGCAGGGCGTCGAGGGTCTCGCGGATCGCCCAGGCCTGGGAGTAGGGGCCGAAGTAGCGGTTGCCCTTCTTCTTCTCCCCCCGGACCACCTGGGCCCGCGGCACGGACTCGGCCATCGTGACGGCGAGGTAGGGGTAGGACTTGTCGTCCCGGTAGGCGATGTTGAACCGGGGCTTGAACTCCTTGATCCACGTGTACTCGAGCTGCAGGGACTCCAGCTCGCTGCCCACCACGGTCCACTCGACCCCGGCCGCGGTGGTGACCATGGCGCGGGTCTTGGGGCTCAGGGCGTGCGGGGGCGCGAAGTAGGAGCTCAGCCGGTTGCGCAGGTTCTTGGCCTTGCCCACGTAGACCACGCGCCCGTACTCGTCGCGGAAGCGGTAGACGCCCGGGGCGGTCGGGATGTCCTGGCGGGCGGGGCGGTAGCTCTCCGGATCGGCCACGGTCCGGTCCCCTCAGCTGCCGGTCGGGGCCGGGGCGGTGTACCGGGCCAGGAGCTCCCCGAGCTCGGCGGCGTCCCGGGCCACGGCGGCGAAGCCGGTCCCCAGCTCGTCCTCGTCGGCGAAGCCCCAGGCGACGCCCAGGCAGTCGATCCCGTGGGCGAGCGCGCCCTCGGCGTCGTAGCGGCGGTCCCCGATCATCACCGTGCGCGCGGGGTCCGGGGCGGTCACACCGAGCCGGCGCAGGGCCTCGGCGATGATCGCGGGCTTGTCGTGGGCCAGTCCGTCGCGCGGGGCGGCCGCGGCGTCGTCGGCGGCCCCCGAGACGGTCTCGAACCACCGGGAGAGCCCGAACCGCTCGACGGCGAGCACGGCGGTGGGCTCGGGCTTCTGGGTGGCCACGGCCATCCGCACGCCGGCCCCGTGCAGGCGCTCCAGGAGCTCCTCCACCCCCGGGTAGATCCGCGTCTGCGCGAGCCCCTCGGTGCGGTAGCGGGCCCGGTAGGTGGCGACCACCGCCGGGATGTCCTCCTCCGGGACGTCGGTGAAGGTCCGCAGGGAGAAGCCCACCGGCGGGCCCACGAACCGGCGCAGGTCCTCGGGCACGGCGTGGCCGTGCTCGGCCAGGGCCCGCGCGATGCCGCCGGTGATCGCCCCGGCAGGGTCCAGGAGGGTGCCGTCGAGGTCCCAGAGCACCACGGGGGCGGTCATCGGGCGGCCCCCGCCGGGACGGGGCGCTCGGCGAGCACCTCCGCCAGGAACCGGCCGGTGTGGCTGTTCGTGTTCCGGGCCACCTGCTCGGGGGTGCCCTCGGCCACGACCTGCCCGCCGCCGGAGCCGCCGTCCGGGCCGAGGTCCACGATCCAGTCGGCGGACTTGATGACGTCCAGGTTGTGCTCGATGGTCATCACCGTGTTGCCCTTGTCCACGAGCCCCTGCAGCACGAGCAGCAGCTTGCGGATGTCCTCGAAGTGCAGGCCGGTGGTGGGCTCGTCCAGCACGTAGATGGAGCGGCCGTTGGAGCGCTTCTGCAGCTCCGCGCCGAGCTTCACGCGCTGGGCCTCACCGCCGGACAGGGTCGTGGCGGGCTGGCCCAGGCGGACGTAGCCGAGGCCGACGTCCACGAGGGTGTTGAGGTGCCGGGCGATCGGGCCGAACGCCTTGAAGAACTCGGCGGCCTCCTCGATGGGCATCTCCAGGACCTCGGCGATGGTCTTGCCCTTGTAGTGCACCTCGAGGGTCTCCCGGTTGTACCGGGCGCCCTTGCACACCTCGCACGGGACGTAGACGTCCGGCAGGAAGTTCATCTCGATCTTGATCGTGCCGTCGCCCGAGCACGCCTCGCAGCGCCCGCCCTTGACGTTGAAGGAGAACCGGCCGGCCTGGTAGCCGCGCACCTTCGCCTCCGGGGTCTCGGCGAAGAGCTTGCGGATGTGGTCGAACACGCCCGTGTACGTGGCGGGGTTGGAGCGTGGGGTCCGCCCGATCGGGCTCTGGTCCACGTGCACCACCTTGTCGAGCTGGTCCACGCCGTCGATCCGCTTGTGCCGGCCGGGGACCTGCTTGGCCCCGTTGAGCTTGTTGGCCAGCGCCGTGTAGAGGATGTCGTTGACCAGCGTGGACTTCCCGGACCCGGACACCCCGGTCACCGCGGTCAGCACCCCGAGCGGGAAGGCGACGTCGATGCCGCGCAGGTTGTTCTCCCGCGCGCCCACCACCTTGAGCATCCGCTTGCGGTCGATCGCCCGGCGCTGCGCCGGCACCCGGATGGCCCGGCGGCCGGAGAGGTAGTCGGCCGTGATGGACTCCTCGTTGGCGAGGAGCTCCGCGTAGGTCCCGGAGTGCACCACGCGCCCGCCGCGCTCGCCGGCGCCGGGGCCGACGTCCACGATCCAGTCGGCCTCGCGGATGGTGTCCTCGTCGTGCTCGACGACGATCAGGGTGTTGCCCATGTCCCGCAGCTTGGTGAGGGTCCCGATGAGCCGGCGGTTGTCCCGCTGGTGCAGGCCGATCGAGGGCTCGTCCAGGACGTAGAGCACGCCCACGAGCCCGGCCCCGATCTGGGTGGCCAGGCGGATGCGCTGGGCCTCGCCGCCGGACAGCGTCGCGGCGGCGCGCTCCAGGTTGAGGTAGTCCAGGCCCACGTCCACGAGGAACGTCAGGCGCGCCTGGATCTCCTTGAGCACCTGCTCGCCGATCTTCGTCTCGCGGGTGCTGAGCTCCAGGTCCCGGAAGAACGCGTGGGCGTCCCGCATGGGCATGCGGGTGGTCTCGGCGATGTTCTTCCCGCCCACGGTCACGGCGAGCATGGTCGGGTTCAGCCGGGCGCCGTCGCAGGCCGGGCACGCCACCTGGCGCATGTACTGCTCGTAGCGGTCCTTGGCGTTGTCCGACTCCGTCTCCGCGTGCTTGCGCTTAATGTAGCCGATCACGCCCTCGAAGCCCTGGGTATAGCGGCGCTCCCGGCCGAACCGGTTCCGGTAGGCCACGGTGACCTGGTAGTCCTTGCCCTCGAGGATCGCCTTGCGCGCCTTGGCGGGCAGCTTGCCCCACGGGGTGACCAGGTCGAAGCCGAGCTCCTGGCCCAGCCCGGCGAGCAGCCGGTTCCAGTACTCGCTCGTGGCCTTGCCGAGCGACCACGGGGCGATCGCGCCCTCCACGAGGGAGAGGTCCGGGTTGGGGACCACGAGCTCCTCGTCGACCTCGAGCCGCGAGCCGATGCCGTCGCACTCCGGGCACGCGCCGAACGGGGCGTTGAAGGAGAAGGAGCGGGGCTCGATCTCGTCGGCCTGCAGGGGGTGCTCGTTGGGGCAGGCGAGGTTCTCGGAGAACGGGCGGCGCAGCTCCAGCGGGTGGGCGATCTCCTCGTCCGAGCGGGGCACGAGCTCGACGACGACGCGACCCTCGGCGAGGCCCAGCGCCGTCTCGACGGAGTCGGTCAGGCGCTGGCGGATGCCCTCCTTGACCACGAGCCGGTCCACGACCACCTCGATCGTGTGCTTGTACTGCTTCTTGAGCTTGGGCGGGTCCGAGAGCTGGACCGTCTCGCCGTCCACGGTGGCGCGGGAGAAGCCCTTCGCGGAGAGCTCCTGGAAGAGGTCCACGAACTCGCCCTTGCGCTCGCGCACCACGGGCGCGAGCACCTGGAAGCGGGTCGTCTCCGGCATCTCGAGGAGCTGGTCCACGATCTGCTGCGGGGTCTGCTTCTTGATCGCCTCGCCGCACTCGGGGCAGTGCGGGTGGCCGACACGCGCCCACAGCAGGCGCATGTAGTCGTAGATCTCGGTGATCGTGCCCACGGTGGAGCGCGGGTTGCGGGAGGTGGACTTCTGGTCGATGGACACCGCCGGGGACAGGCCCTCGATGAAGTCGACGTCCGGCTTGTCCACCCGGCCCAGGAACATCCGGGCGTAGGAGGACAGGGACTCGACGTAGCGGCGCTGGCCCTCGGCGAAGATCGTGTCGAAGGCCAGCGACGACTTCCCGGAGCCGGAGAGCCCCGTGAACACGACCATGGCGTCCCGCGGCACGGTCAGCGAGACGTTGTCGAGGTTGTGCTCGCGCGCGCCCTGCACCACGATCTCGGTGAGGTCGGACCGGCGGGCGCTCCGGGCGCCGGTGGCGGTCACCGGCCCGTCGAGGGCTTCGGAGGAATCGGTCGACGGGTTCAGGACCAGGGTGGACGTGGGGATCGGCTCAGACACGCCCTCCACTCTAGTACCGGGCCCGGACATCGGGGCCGGGTCCGTGGGCGGGTTCACACCCGGTCCACGGGGCCGGTGGAGGTGTCCTCGCGGACCCGGTCCCGGGCCGCTCCGCCGGCGGCGCCGTCCGCGCCCGGACCGGTCTCCTCGGCGTGCGCACCGGCCGCGGACTCCTGCTGCCGGCGGCGGACCTCGCGGGCGTCGAGGGTGCGGGTGACGACCTTCAGCCGGCCCGTGGCGGGGTCCACCTCCACGATGTCCACGGTGCGCCGCAGCGGCACCTCCTTGATGAGGAGCACCGCGAGCAGGGTCACGAGGGACGCGACGGCGGCGACCAGGAAGACGAGACCGGTGCCCGTGCCGTAGGCCTCGCGCACCACGCCCTCGACGGAGGCGGGCAGCGACTCCAGGTCCATCGTGGAGCTGTCCACCGCGGCGGGGTCCCCGCCGCGGGCGCGGGTGCTCTCTGCGAGCTGCCGGGCCAGGTGGGAGCTCATGAGGGCGCCGAACACGGCGACCGCCACGGCGCCGCCCATGGTGCGGAAGAAGGCCACCGAGGAGGACGCCGCGCCCATGTCCTTGAGCCCCACGGTGTTCTGCACCGCCAGGACCAGGTTCTGGTTCAGCGCGCCGATGCCCAGGCCCACGAGGAAGATGAAGACGCTCACGGCCCACAGCGCGGTGTCGTGCGTGAGCGTGGCGGCGAGGAACAGGCCCGTGGACATCAGCACGGCGGCGACCACCAGGATGATCTTCCACCGCCCGTAGCGGGTGATCAGCTGCCCGGCGACCGTGGCGCCCACGAGGGAGCCGAAGACCTGCGGGAGCATGAGCATCCCGGCCATGGTGGGGCTGAAGCCCTGACCCAGCTGGAAGTACTGGCCGAGGTAGGTGGTCGAGGCGAACATGGCCGCGCCGGTGGCGATGGCCGCGAGGATGGCCAGCGCGGTGGTGCGCTCGGTGACCACCCGGATGGGCAGCACCGGCTCGGCGGCGCGCTGCTCCACGAGCACGAACAGCACGGAGCCCACGAGCGCGGTGGCCACGAGGGCCGCGGAGGTCGCCGAGACCCACTCGAACATGCCCGGCTGCCCGGCCAGGGACACCCACAGCAGCAGCGCGGAGGCCGAGACGATCAGCAGCGCGATGCCGAGCCAGTCGATGCTCACCTTGCGGGGCGCCTGCGGCGGGATGTGCAGGGTGCGGTGGACGAGCACGGCCGCCAGGACCGCCAGCGGGGCGGGGATGAGGAACACCCAGCGCCAGCCGAAGAGGTCCACGATGAGCCCGCCGAGCAGCGGGCCGGCGGAGGTGGCCACGGCCATGACGGCGCCCATGTAGCCGGCGTAGCGGCCGCGCTCCCGGGGCGGGATGATCGTGCCCATGATGGTCATGGCCAGGGCCATGATCCCGCCCATGGCCACGCCCTGGACCACGCGGGCCAGGATGAGGAACTCGATGGTCGGGGCCAGCCCGGCCATGGCCGAGCCGAGCACGAAGATCACGATGGACAGCTGCAGCAGCTTCTTCTTGTCGAAGAGATCGGCGAGCTTGCCCCAGACGGGCGTGGTCGCGGCGTTGGCGAGCAGGGTGCCGGTGACCGTCCAGGACAGCGAGGTCTGGTCCCCGCCGAGGTCGGCCATGATCACGGGCAGGGCCGTGCCGATGATCGTGAGGGTGACCATCGCCATGAAGAAGACCGAGAGGATCCCCGTGAGCGCCCGCATGACCTCCTGGTGGGAGGCGCCGGTCCCCCCGCCCGGTGCGGTGGTCGGTTGCTGTGACGTCATGGTGCGGTCTGCTCCTCGTGCTCTCGGTCTGCGTGCTCTCGGTCTGCGTGGTCCCGGGCCGGCTGGTCCCGGCAGGACGTGGTGCGCTCCACGCCGAGGGAGTCCAGGAAGACGGTGGTGATCTCGTTGATGGCCCCGCGGCTGGTGCGGGCCTGCTCCTCGTCCCAGCCCTCGAGCCGCGCGGCGAGGCGCTGGGCGTCCTGCTCCAGCACGGCCCGGACCTGCTCCCGGCCCCGTTCGGTGATGGCGACCAGCGCGGCGCGCCCGTCGTCGGGGTCGGGGGTGCGCTCCACGTGGCCCTCCTCCTCGAGGACGGCCAGCTGGCGGCTCAGCCCGGAGGGCCCGAGACCTGTCTCGGCGGCCATCACGGTGGCCCGGCGGGGCCCGTTGCCGTCGAGGTAGTAGAGCAGGGCGATCGCCGTGGGGTTGAGCCGGCGCGGGCCGGCGTCGGTCTTGGTGACGCGCTTCATGACGCGCTGCAGCTCGAGCAGGTCGCGCACCAGCTCCACGGCGGTGTCGTGGGAGACGGGCAACGGAGGCTCCTCCGGGATCGGGGATGTTCGGGGCGACAACGACGAAGGGGCACCCGGTCCGCACGCCCCGCTTCTCGCGGGGTCCCGCGTCGACGACGACGCGGGCGTGGTGCCACCCGATGCCCTGATGTTTTGTTGCCTCACGCAACTTTATCCGGACGGTGTGGGGAAGCCAACCCCGGCGCCCGTGCCGTCGGACACACCGCCCGGCGCCCCGGCGCGCTCGCGATTGGCCAGTGTCAGGAGTCGGGAGTACCTTCGTCCTCATGATCGCAACGAAGACGGAGGTCACCGACCTCTCCGAGGTCACGATTCGCCGGATCTCCGTGAGCGAGATGGACAACAACGTCTACCTCCTCACGTCCAAGGACGAGGGCACGCAGGTCCTCATCGACGCGGCCGACGACGCCCGGGCCATCGCCGGTCTCGTGGGCGCCGGCAACGGCGACTGCTCGCAGGCCTACGGCAATCTCCAGCTCATCATCACCACCCACTCGCACTGGGACCACGTCCGCGCCCTGGAGGAGGTCCGCTCCCGCTCCGAGGCCATGACGGCGTGCGGCGCCGACGACGAGTCCGACATCGCCGTGCCCATGGACCTGACCTTCGAGGACGGGGACACGGCGGAGTTCGACGGCTTCGACCTGGAGGTCATCGGCCTGCGCGGGCACACCCCCGGCTCGATCGCCCTGGTCTACCGCGACCCGCAGGGACCGGCGCACATCTTCTCCGGCGACTCCCTCTTCCCCGGCGGTGTGGGCAGGACGAACAGCCCCGAGGACTTCCGGCAGCTGATGGACGACGTCACCGAGCGCGTCTTCGAGCGCTTCGACGACGACACCGTGGTCCACCCCGGCCACGGGAAGCCGACCACGCTGGGGGCGGAGCGCCCGCACCTCGAGGAGTGGCGGGCCCGCGGGTGGTAGGTCCCGGGCCCGCGGCGGCCGTCACCGCCGCGCCCGACCGCGGCGCCTACACCGCCGTCCTGCTGTTCCCCGTGCTCGTCCTCGCGGGCGGGCTCGTGGGCTTCCTCGCCCCCGGCGCCGTGAGCGGGCTGTCCGGGTGGATCAACCCGTTGCTGGGCGTGGTCATGTTCGGCATGGGCCTGACCCTGCGGCCCGTGGACTTCGCGCTCGTGGCGAAGCGGCCGCTGCCGGTGCTGCTCGGCGTCGCGGCCCAGTACGTGATCATGCCCCTCGTGGCACTGCTCGTGGTGTTCCTGCTGCGGCTGCCGCCGGAGCTCGCCGCGGGCGTGATCCTGGTGGGCTGCGCGCCCGGCGGGACGGCCTCCAACGTGGTCGCCTACCTCGCCCGCGGCGACGTGGCCCTGTCCGTCGCCATGACCTCGATCTCCACGCTGCTTGCACCGCTGCTGACCCCGCTGCTCACCCTGTGGCTGGCCGGGCAGTACCTGCCGGTGGACGGCGGGGCAATGGCCTGGTCGATCACCAAGATCGTCCTCCTGCCCGTCGTCGCGGGCCTCGCCGTGCGACTGCTCGCGCCCCGCGTGGTCGAGCGCGCCCTGCCCGCCCTGCCGTGGGTGTCGGTGGCGGCCATCGCCGTGATCGTGGCCATCGTCGTCTCGGGCAGCGCCGACCGGATCGTGGAGGCGGGCCTGCTCGTGCTCGCGGCCGTGGCCCTGCACAACGTCCTGGGCCTGATCCTCGGCCACCTCGTGGGGGCGGTGACGCGGCAGCCGATCGCCGTGCGCCGCACCACCGCCGTGGAGGTGGGCATGCAGAACTCCGGGCTGGCCGCCGGGCTCGCCGCCCAGTACATGAACCCCCTCGCGGCCCTGCCCGCCGCGGTGTTCTCGGTCTGGCACAACCTCTCGGGCGCCCTGTTCGCGCTGCTCTGCCGCCGTGCCGACGCGCGGGCGGCGCGCCGGCTCCCAGGAGCCTGAGAATCCCCCCGACCCGCTGTGCGCGGGACCGGGCCTCGGCTACGGTGAGGCCCATGACCTTCGCCGCGCCCCGCGCCCCGTCAACGAGCGCAGAGCGCACCGGCGCGGCGACGCACGAGGCCCTCGAGGCCGTCCGCCGCGCCCCCTCGATCCTCGACGGCATCCGCCGCGCCGACGACCTGCTGCAGGCGGCCCGGGAGGACCCAGCCGGGGCGCTGCCCGTGCTCGCGGAGGAGATCCGCCGCCGCGACGACCACGTCGCGGCGATCGCCGCCGTCCATGCCCTCGCCGCCGTGCCCGGGTCCCGGGCGGACACGCTCCTCACCGCGCTCCTGGACGACGAGCAGTGGCTGCGGGAGCACACCGCGGGGGCCCTCGCCGACCGCGCGCCCCTCCCCCGCGCCGCAGCGCACCTCGCCGACCTCGTGGCCGGCGGCGGCTTCCCCGGCATGCTGGCCCAGCGCACCCTGCGGGCCTGGGCCCCGGCGGCACCGGAGGCGGTCGGGACCGCCCTCGAGCACGCCCTGGCGGGAGCCGTCGCCGCAGGACCCCGCGCACGGCTCGCCGAGACCCTGGGGCTCGTCCCCGGGGCCGGGCCCGCCGCGCAGCTCCGCGCCCTGGCCGGCAGTCCCGGCGAGGACCAGGACGTCCGCGGGGCCGCCCTCGAGGCCCTGGTGGACCGCCGGCAGACCGGCGCCGAGTCCGTGGCCGACCTGGCGGACCTCGCCGGGGCGTGCGCCCACGCTGACGGTCCGCTCGCCGCCGTGGCCCGGCTCGCCCTCGCCGACCTCCACGCCGCCGTGGAGCCCGACCCGGCGACCGGCCGGGACGGGCTCACGGTCCTGCAGCCGTTCCTCCACGCGGAGATCGACCGGGACCTCACCTTCTCCGGTCGGGGGGACAACGGCGGGATCGCCACGCTGCTCGCCCAGCTGGGCGACGCCCTCAGCGCCCCGGACAGCCCCGGCGGCGTCGCCCGGGTGCTCACGGTGTCCCGCGGCACCCACGACGAGGCGCGGGCGGCGACGGCCCGTCCGGCGGGGGCGGGGCACGTCTTCGGCGTCGTCCCCTTCACCGGACCCCCGGTGCACATGGCGGACGCCTGGCCGCGACGGGTGGCCGCGGAACGGGGGCTGCGGCGCGTGCTGCGCCGGGCCGGCCCCGTGGACGTGCTGCACCTGCGCATGGCCGACGTCGGATCGATGGCGGCCGCGGCGGTGGCCGCGGAGCTCGGCATCCCGTGGGTGCTCACGATGGCCCCCGATCCGCACGCGCTCGTCGCCGCCCGCGAGCGCGCCGGCACCCTGACCCGGGCCGGCTTCGGCGCGGCCGACCGCGTGGAGCACCTGTGGTTCCGCGTGCGCCTGCTCGCCGACCTTGCGGCGCGGGCGGAGCACCTGGTGCTCTTCCCCCGCCCGGACCTGGCCCGGGACGCCCGCGAGCTGCTCGACGTGGACCTGGACGAGCCCGGGCGGTGCACGGTGGTGCCGGAGGGCATCGACCTGGGTGCCGTGGACCGTGCCGCCGCGCAGGTGCGCACCGGTGCCGGAGCGCACCTCGCGGGGCTCGACACCGTGCTCGCAACCCTGCCCGCCGCCCGGCGCGGACTGCCGCTCGTGGCCACGGTGGGCCGCCTGCACCGGGTGAAGGGCACGGCCACGCTCGTCGAGGCGTGGGCCCGGGACGCCGGGCTGCGGGACCGCTGCAACCTCCTCGTCGTGGGCGGGGACCTCGTCTCCCCCTCCGCCGACGAGCGGGAGCAGCTCACCCGGATCGACGCCGTCCTCCCCCGGGACGAGGCCGCGAGCGCCGGTCTGCTCCTGGCCGGCCACCGTCCCCACGCCACCGTGGCCGCCTGGCTCGCCGCGGTGCGGCGGGGGCGGCCGGGCCTGTCCTCCCCCGGCGGCGTCTACGTCTGCGCGAGCCTCAAGGAGGAGTTCGGCGTGGCGCTGGTCGAGGCCCTCGCCACCGGGCTGCCGGTCGTGGCGCCCGACGCCGGCGGGCCGGCCACCTTCGTGGCCGACGGCGTCACCGGCGTCCTCGTCGACACCGGCGACCCCGCCGCCCTGGCCCGGGCCGTGGATCTGGCCCTCGACCTGGCGGTTCACCCGGACGCGGAGCGCACCGCCGACGCAGCCCGCGCCATGGTCCGCGACCGCTTCAGCATCGAGGGGATGGCGACCGCCCTCACCTCCGTCTACGACGACGCCGTGGCGCACACGGCCGACAGGAGCCCCACCCCGTGACCCTGCTCGTGATCAGCCCGGACTACGCCTCCCACCTGTTCCCCCTCGCGACCCTGGCCACCGCGTGGCGGGACGCCGGGGAGCGGGTGGTCGTGGCCACCGGTCCCGCGACCGCCGCCATCGCCCGGGGCTTCGGCTTCGAGGTCGAGATCCTGCCGCTGGGCCGCGGCTCCAACCCCGGGGTCATCCGGGCCGAGGAGCAGCCGCCCGGCGAGGACGACGCCCTGCGCGGGTTCTTCGCCGCCACCCGCCGCGGCCCCGCGGAGACCCTGGCCTTCCAGGCCCGGGCCCGGCGCGACGACCTGCTCTGGGACCCGCTGGGCACCGCCCGGCGGGTGCAGGACGTGGTGGACCGCGTCCGGCCGGACCAGGTGGTCGTGGACCACCTGGCCTTCGCGGCGCGCCTGGCCCTGACCGGCTCCGGGATCAGGCACGCCGACGTGGTCCTGGGCCACCCCTCGGCCCTGACGGTGGACGGCGAGGTCTACGGGCACCCGCCCGCGTGGCCCGGCCGGCTGCGCCCGTCCCCAGCCGAGCTGGAGGCGCTGCACCGGCTGTGCTCCTCGGTGCGGGACGAGTTCACGGAGCAGTGGAACGAGGCCCTGCAGCAGATCGCCCCCGGGACCCCGGCGAGCGCCGACGCCTTCGCGGAGACCGGCGACGACCTCCTGCTCAACTATCCGGGCGAGCTCCACGACGAGCACCGGACCCGGGCGCTGCCCGAGCACACGTTCCTGGGCTCGGCCGTCCGGGAGGAGGCCGAGGACCCGGAGGTGGCCGCGTGGCTGGCCGGCTCGGACCGCCCGATCGTCTACATCAGCCTCGGCAGCTTCCTGTCCGTGCGCGGGGACGTGCTCGCCCGGGTCGCGGAGGCCCTCCGCGGCCTGGACGTGCGGGTCGCCCTCGCGGCCGGGGCGACCCGGCCCGCCGAGCTGGGCCCGGTCCCGGAGTCCTGGCTCGTGCGCGGCACCCTGCCGCAGGTCACCCTGCTGCGCCGCGCGAGCGTCGCGGTCTCCCACGGCGGGAACAACAGCGTGACCGAGGCGCTCACCGCCGGGGTGCCCCTGCTGTTGCTGCCGATGTCCACGGACCAGTTCGCCGGGGCGGCGGCCCTCGAGGCGGCGGGGCTCGGGACGGTGCTCGACCCCAACGCCCTGTCGACCGCCGAGGTGCGGGACGCCGTGGCCGAGCTGCTCGACGACGGCCACGAGCGGCGGGGGGCGCTCGAGGACCTCCGGCACGACCTGACCCGCCGGCCCGGGCCGGGGCGGGCGTTCGCGGCCCTTGTCGGGTGAGCCCCCGGGCCTGCCGCTGACCCTCCTGCCGCCGTCCCGGGGGCTGGTCGAGGCGACCGCCGGGCAGGCGCCGGCGTTCGGCCGCACCCTCCGCCTCGCCCTCGCGATGCGCGGCGGCGTGAGCCTCGCCGTGTGGATCGGCGGCGCGGTGGCCGAACTGGACCTCCTGCGCCGCATCCGGATCCACCGGGACGGCCGCGGAGCGCTGCACGCCTACCTCCTGCACCCCGCCGAGACCCCGGACCCGGCACTCGAGGAGCGGGCGGCGGTGTACGCGCGGCTGCTCGCGGACGCCGGCTACGACCGGGTGGACATCGACCTCCTCGCCGGGGCCAGCGCCGGCGGGCTCAACGGCGTGGTGCACGCCGTGGCCCAGCGCGCGGGCTCCGACCTGGACGCCCTCGGCCGGATCTGGACGGAGCACGGCGCCCTCGGCCGGCTGCTGCGCCCGCTCGGACGGCACCCCGTGGACTCCCTGCTGCGCGGCGACGACTACCTGTGGCCACGGCTGCTGGAGGCGCTCCTGGCGCTCCGGGGCAGCCCGGAGCACCACCCGGACCTGGTGGCCGAGCACGTCACGGTCGAGCTCTCCGCGACGGTCCTGGACAGCGACCCCTCGCCCTACAGCGCGTCGGCGGAGGGGCGCAGCGACTTCCACTTCTCCTCCCCGGAGCCGGGCTCCCCCGGTCCGTCCCTGGACAACGACATCCCGGGGCGGGACACGGCCCCCGCGCAGGCCGCGGCCGCGCTGTCCCGGCTGGCCTACGCCGCCCGGGCGACGTCCTCCTTCCCCGGCGCCTTCGAGCCGGCCTCGGTGTGGTCCGCCCCGACCCCGGGCCCGCGGGGCGCCCCGGGCCCGGCGGCCGGGCGCCCGGATCTGAGCCACGCGTTCGGCGCCCACCGCGACCCCGCGGAACTGCCCTACCACGTGGTCGACGGCGGGGTGTTCGACAACATCCCCATCGACCGGGCCCTCGAGGCCGCGCGCACCAGGACGTCCCTGCGGCACGCCGACCGGGCCCTGCTGTACCTCGACCCGGACCCGCCCCACCGCGAGCGTGCCGTGCCCTTCGTGCGCGACCTGCCGCGGCTCGTGGGCACGCTCGCCGCCACGGTCTCCCGGCTGCCGCGGCGGGAGTCGGACGACGACGAGGTCCTGGCCCTGTCCGACTACCTGGACGCCCAGCTCGTGGCCGGCGGCCGCCTGCACCCGCTCGCGGCGCTGATCGGGGGCTGGGACGAGGCCTCCCTCGAGGAGCGGCGCCGGGCCTACCTGCGCTACCGGGCCCGGACCGACGCCGACCTGCTGTCCCGCCTCCTGACCCGCCCGGCGCAGTGGCAGCTCACCTCGACCCTGGCCCGGCGCGACGCCCTGCGGGCCCGGCCGCCCCGTGCGCTCGACCCGCTGCGGGCGGAGCTGCTCCGGCGCTACGACGCCCTCTCCCGGGGCCCGCTGGAGGACCCCGCCGCCGCCGCGGTGCTGCGCGGGGCACAGGCCCTGTTCGACGCCGCCGCCTGCGTGCTGTCCTGGGTGCGCGTGCTGGAGGAGCTGGGCCTCGACGGGCCGGCCGGACCGCCCGGGGGATTCGACCGGTCCCTCGCCCGCGAGCGCGCCTACCGGGTGCTGGCGCGCGCCCGCCACGAGCGCGACCGGCGCTTCCACGCCGTGCTGGCCGCCGTCGCGGACCCGGCGGCCGATCTCACCGGGGCCGTGGACCCCTGGCTCGGCGCGGCCGGCGCGGGGCACCGGCCGGCGGACGCCTCCTGGGCCGAGCTCGACGCGGTCGTGGACGGGCTCCGGGGACTGCGCGCCGCGGTGGACGAGCACCTGGACGCCGACGTCCCCGGCCGGGCGGCCCGCCGCGCGGTCTGGGAGGCGTCACCCTGGTCCAGGATCCCCGCCGGGGAGAGGGCGCCGGGCGCGGCGGACCTGCCCCCGCTCCTGGCCGCCGCAGGGATCCCCGCCGCGGTGTCCCCCGTGGCCTACGGGGAGATCCGCGGCGACCAGGCCCCCACGGCGCCGGACGCGTTCCCCGCGCTCCGGGCGGCGCTCGCCCGGAACCGCCTCCAGCAGGCCCTCGACACGCCGGGGGCCGATCGTCGGGAGCTCGCCCGCCTGCTCACGGACGCCGAGGAGCGGATGCCGGCGGGCGCCAAGCTGGCCGGTGCGGGACTGCTGAACTTCCGGGGGTTCCTGGCCGCGGACTGGCGGGCCCACGACTGGTGGTGGGGACGCCTCGACGCGGCGGCCGGGGTCGCCGGATTCCTGCGCGGGCTGCCGGCGGCCGCTCCGGCGTCTCCCCCGACACCCTCGACGCCCCCGATGACCCCGACGGCCCCACCCGGCGCGCCGAGCGGTTCCCCGGCCGGGGACGGCCCGACGGCCGACCCCGTCGTCGCCGGCCTGCAGGACGCCCTGCTGCGCGACGCCGGGCACGGCCGCCCCGCCCGCGGCCGGGCGGTGGTCGGCGCGAGCGCCGACGGGCTGGACCGGCTGGCCCCGGGGCACCGCCTCTCGCTGGCCTCGCGCGGGGTGCGCGTGCTGGGGCGGGCCCTGGCGGGCACCCCGGACCTGCCCCGCCCTGTCTGGGAGGTCGTGCTGCTGGTGCTCCAGCCCCTGCTCGTGCTCGTGCCCGCGGTGGTGACCCCGGTGCGCGCCGCCCTGGCCGCCGTGGCGCTGACGGCCGGGCTGTGGCCGGCCGCGGGCCCGGTCGCCGCGGAGGCACGGGCGTGGTCCTGGCCCGGTGCCGCCCTGCTCGCGGCGGTCGCCGCGGCGCTCGTGCTGTCCCTCCTGCGGACGGGGCGGCGCGCGCTGCGACGGTGGTCGGCCGTCCGGGACGCCGCCGGGGAGCGGCCGCCTCCTCGCACCGGGGCCGCCTCCGGGGAGCCTGCGGGATCGGCCGTCCCGGCGGTCACTGCCGCGGAGGTCGGCGCCGCCCGCGGCGGCGCGCTGCGGCGGTCCGCCCTCGCGGGTGCGGCCGCCCTGTCCCTGCTGCTCCCGCTCGGGGCGGCCGTGCCGTCCGGGCGCGCGGGCGCGGTCCTGCTGCTGGTGCTCGGCGTGCTCGCACTGGAGCGCCTGAGCGCGGTGCTCGCGCTGCGCGTGCCGAGCCGCGAGGGCCTGGACGAGATCGGGCGGGCGGTCCTCGTGGTGCCGGCCGCGGTGGCGGTGTGGGCCGTGGCGGCCCTGACCGGGCTCCCGGGGCTCGTGCCGGACGGCGCCGGAGCGCGGGCCGCCGTGCTGGCCGTGGCGCTGCTGGCGGTCGGTGCCCTGCTCCTGGCGGGGTGGGTGCAGCCCGCCTGGGCCCTCGCCGTCGTCCCGGCCGCGGCGGCCGTCGGCGGCGCCGCGTCCTGGGTGCTGTGGTCCTGGGCCGGCGGCCCCGGGTCGCTGTGGACCGACCTGGCGGCCGTGGCCGGGGCCGCCTACGCCTGGGCGGCCGTCCTGTGGTGGGCGCCCGCCGAGGGCATGCTGCGGCGGCACGGCCCCGGTGAGGAGCTGCTGCCCCGCCGGTGAGCCGTCCACTCCGGGTCGGGAACGGGGCGGGTCCCGGACCGGGCAGGTCCGCGACGAGGCCGGTCCCGGACGAGGCCGGTCCCGGAGGGGCAGGCCTCAGAAGAGACCGGTGACGCGCCCGTCGTCGTCGATCCCGATCCGCTCGGCCGCCGGGGAGGTGCCCAGTCCCGGCATGGTGCGCATCGTCCCGCAGATCGCGTAGAGGTACCCGGCGCCCACGGCGGCGCGCAGCTCCCGGACGGGCAGGGACCACCCGGTGGGCGCTCCCTTGCGGGCCGGGTCCGCCGTGGTGGACAGGTGGGTCTTGGCGATGACGACCGGCAGCCCCCCGTAGCCGAGCTCCTCGTAGCGGGCCAGCTGGTGCTCCGCGGCCGGGGTGATCTCGAGGCCGTCCGCGCCGTAGACCCGGGTGGCGACCGCGGTGAGCTTGTCCTCGAGGGACTCGGTGAGCCCGTAGGTCGGGGTGTACCCGGCCGGGTGCTCGCACGCCGCGGCCACGGCGTCGGCGAGCTCGGCCGCCCCGGCGCCGCCCTCGGACACCGCCGTGCACACGGCCACCTCCGCCCCGGTCGCCCGGGCGATCCGGCGGATCGCCTCGTGCTCCGAGGGGTGGTCCCCGGGGAACGCGTTGATCGCCACGACCGGGGAGATCCCGAAGGACCGGGCGATCGCCAGGTGGTGGAGCAGGTTCGCCGCCCCCGCCTCCACGTCCCCGGGGTTCTCCTGGAGCATCTCCGCCGGCAGCGCCCTGCCCGGGCGCACGCTGTAGCGGCCGGAGTGGGTCTTCAGCGCCCGCACCGTGGTCACGAGCACCGCCGCGTCCGGGGTCAGCCCCGAGGCCCTGGCCTTGACGTTGACCAGGCGCTCGAGGCCCATGTCCGCGCCGAACCCGGCCTCGGTGATGACGTAGTCGGCGTGGGCCATGGCCACGTAGTCGGCGACCACGGAGGAGTTGCCGGTCGCGATGTTGCCGAACGGCCCGGCGTGGACCAGCGCCGGGGTCGCCTCGAGGGTCTGCAGCAGGTTCGGCTGGAAGGCGTCCTGCAGCAGCACCGCCATGGACCCGGCGGCCTTGAGGTCCTCGGCGGAGACCGGCTCGCCGTCGTACGTGGCGCCCACGACGATCCGGCCCAGGCGCCGGCGCAGGTCGGCGAAGGACGTGGCGAGCGAGAGGATCACCATCACCTCGGACGCGGCCGTGATGTCGAAGCCCGTCTGGCGGGGGACACCGTCCTGGTGGTCGCCGAGGCCCACCACCACGGTGCGCAGCGCCCGGTCGTTGACGTCGAGGACCCGCCGCCACGTGATCGAGCGGGCGTCCAGGCCCAGGGCGTTGCCGTGGTGCAGGTGGTTGTCGATCATCGCCGCCAGCAGGTTGTGGGCGGCCGTCACGGCGTGGAAGTCCCCGGTCAGGTGCAGGTTGAGCTTGTCCATCGGCAGCAGTTGGGCGTACCCCGCCCCCGCCGCCCCGCCCTTGATCCCGAACGTCGGCCCCATGGACGGCTGGCGCAGGGTCAGGGCGGCGGAGCGGCCGGTGGCGGCCATGCCCTGGGCCAGGCCCACCGCCGTGGCCGTCTTCCCCTCGCCGAGCGGCGTGGGGGTCAGCGACGTGACCACCACGTACCGCACGCCGCGGGCGTGCTTGCGCGCGGCGGCCTCCTCGGGGGTGGACACCTCGTCCGGGCGCGGGTCGACCTTCGCCACGAAGCGCCCGTAGGGCTCCAGGCGGTCGGCGGCGATCCCGGCGGCCGCCGCGATCTCGCTCACGGGGCGGGGCCGGGCGGCCTGGGCTATCTCCAGGTCCGAGGGCATCGGGTCGGTGACGTGCGTCATGGGGCCAGTCTGCTGGACCCGGGGCGTCCCGGCCAGTGCCCCGCCGTCCTCGCGCAGGCCCCGGCGGCGCGGAACCGGCACGGGCCGGGGCGCGCCGTCCCGATACAGTGGAGGACGATGAAACTCCTCGAAGCCCTCTCCCCCGAGCTCGGCACCCCGGGCCACCCGTACTACCGCGGCGACTTCGCCACCAACGCCCTGTCCGGGGACGAGGTCTACGAGGGGTTCCTCGGCTGGATCGCCTCCCGGGACATGGAGCTCTACCCCGCCCAGGACGAGGCCGTGCTCGAGTTCGCGAGCGGGTCCAACGTGATCCTCGCGACCCCGACCGGGTCCGGGAAGTCCACGGTGGCCGTCGCGGCGCACTACGCGGGTCTCGCCGCCGGGCAGCGCTCGTACTACACCGCCCCCATCAAGGCGCTCGTGTCCGAGAAGTTCTTCTCGCTCGTGGAGATCTTCGGCGCGGAGAACGTCGGCATGGTCACCGGGGACTCCGCGGTCAACGCCGCGGCCCCCATCATCTGCTGCACCGCGGAGATCCTCGCCAACGTCGCCCTGCGCGAGGGCCGGGACGCGGACGTGGGGCCCGTGGTGATGGACGAGTTCCACTTCTACTCCGACCCGCAGCGCGGCTGGGCGTGGCAGGTGCCGCTGCTGGAACTGCCCCAGGCGCAGTTCCTGGTCATGAGCGCCACGCTCGGAGACGTCTCCCGCTTCGAGGAGGGGATCACGGAGCTCACGGGCCGCCCGACCACGACGGTGTCCTCCGCGGAGCGGCCCATCCCGCTGCACCACTACTGGTCCGAGGATCCCATCCACGAGGCCCTCGAGGAGCTGCTGAGCACCAACCAGGCCCCGGTCTACGTGGTGCACTTCTCCCAGCTGCAGGCCATGGACCAGGCCCAGAACCTGATGTCCGTCAACGTGCTGACCAAGGAGGAGAAGGAGCGCATCGGCGAGCTCATCGCCGGGTTCCGCTTCTCGGCCGGCTTCGGCAAGACCCTCAACCGCCTGGTCCGCCACGGCATCGGGGTCCACCACGCCGGGATGCTGCCCAAGTACCGCCGGCTCGTGGAGCAGCTCGCCCAGACGGGGCTGCTCAAGGTCATCTGCGGCACCGACACCCTGGGGGTCGGCATCAACGTGCCCATCCGCACCGTGGTCATCACGGCGCTGTCCAAGTTCGACGGCGAGCGCACCCGCCGGCTCAACGCCCGCGAGTTCCACCAGATCGCCGGCCGGGCCGGGCGCGCCGGCTACGACACGGCGGGCACCGTGGTGGTCCAGGCGCCCGAGCACGTCATCGAGAACAACAAGGCCATGAAGAAGGCCCACGCCAAGTTCGGCGACGACCAGAAGAAGCTGCGGCAGGTGGTGCGGAAGAAGCCGCCGCAGGGCTTCGTGTCCTGGGGGAAGCCGACGTTCGAGACCCTGGTCGCCTCCGATCCGGAACCGCTGACCTCGTCCTTCACGGTGACCCACTCGATGCTGCTCAACCTCCTGCAGCGCCCCGGGGACCCGGTGCTCGCGGCGTGGCACCTGCTGACCCACAACCACGAGACGCGGCCGCGGCAGCGCGCCCTGCTGAAGCAGGCCATCGGCATCCTCAAGGAGCTGCGCGCCGCCGGCGTCGTCGAGAAGCTCCCGGAGCCCGACGAGGAGGGCCGCATCTGGCGGCTGACCGTGGAGCTGCAGGAGAACTTCGCCCTCAACCAGCCGCTGTCCCCCTTCGCCCTCGCCGCCCTCACCCTGCTGGACCGGGAGGACCCGGGCTACGCCCTGGACGTCGTCTCCGTGATCGAGGCGACCCTGGAGAAGCCCCGCCAGGTCCTGAACATGCAGGAGAAGAAGGCCCGCGGGGAGGCCGTGGCGTCGATGAAGGCCGAGGGCCTCGACTACGACGAGCGGATGAAGGAGCTCGAGGACGTCAGCTACGCCAAGCCGCTCGAGGAGCTGCTGACCCAGGCGTTCGAGACGTACCGCACCGGCGCCCCGTGGGTGGCGCAGTTCGAGCTGACGCCCAAGTGCGTGGTGCGGGACATGTACGAGCGCGCCATGACGTTCGGCGACTACGTGCAGTTCTACGGCCTGGCCCGCTCCGAGGGCATCCTGCTGCGCTACCTCTCCGACGCCTACAAGGCGCTGCGCCAGACCGTGCCCCTGGACCTGCTCCGGGAGGACCTCGAGGACCTCGTGGAGTGGCTGGGCGAGCTCATCCGGCAGACCGACAACTCGCTGCTCGACGAGTGGGAGAAGCTGGCCGCCGGGGAGGAGTCCCCCATGGGCACCTCCGCGGACTCCCTCGAGGAGCTCATCGACGAGCAGCCCCCCGTGATCACGTCCAACCCGCGGGCGTTCCGGGTCATGGTGCGCAACGCGCTGTTCCAGCGCGTCGAGCTGTTCGCGGACGAGAAGGACAAGGTCCTGGGCGCCCTCGACGGCGAGCACGGCTGGGACCGGGACCGGTGGGCGGACGCCATGGACGCGTACTTCGGCGAGCACGAGGACATCTACACGGACCCCCAGTCGAGGGGGCCGGGGCTGATCCGGATCGACGAGCAGCCCGAGGGCCTGCCGGGGTTCTGGACCGTGGTGCAGGTCTTCGACGACCCGGACGGCCACCACGACTGGGGCATCAACGCCCGCATCGACCTGCGGGCCTCGGACGAGGACGGCTTCCCCGCGGTGGTCGTGGACAACGTGGGGCCCATCACCGAGACGGGCCGCTGAGCCGGGGCCGCCCGGCGGTCCCTCCCACGACGACGGAGCCCCCGGTGCGCACCTGCTCGGTGCGCGCCGGGGGCTCCTGCTCCCGGTGCGCGGGGCACCGGGAGGGGGTGGCTCAGACGGCGGAGCTGCCGCCGCCGCGGGGGGCGTCCGGGGTCGTGGTGCCGGCCGACTCCTGGGTCTCGGCCCGGGCGCCCGAGAGGGCCTCGGCCTCCGGGGCCGGCACGGCGTCCGGCTCCGGGCCCACCCCGGTGCGCTCGAACTCGCGGTGCTTGCCGCGGGCGCGGTCCAGGAGCTCGTGGAACTGCTTCTCGGACTCGAGCAGCTCCTGGCGGTGCTTGTCGGAGATCTTCGGCATCTGCCGCTGGTACTTCGCGGCCTTCTCCGCCAGCTTCTGGCGCTCCCCGGCGGGGGCGTCCTGCGGCAGGGTCACGTACTTCTCGGCGACGGTCTGCAGGCCGTTGAGCACGCGCAGGGCCCGGCCCTTGGGGCTGTAGAGGGAGGCCAGGACGGTGATGATCAGCACCCCCACGATGACGGTCAGCGAGAGGCTGATGCCGACCTCGACGACCTCCACGTGCTCACCGTTGTTGATGAAGCCCAGGTTGTTCTCGTGCAGGGCGTGCAGGATGAGCTTGACGCCGATGAAGCCGAGGATGATCGCCAGGCCCCAGGAGAGGTAGATGAGGCGGTCCAGGAGACCGTCGATGAGGAAGTAGAGCTGGCGCAGGCCCATGAGGGAGAACGCCACGGCGGTGAACACCAGGTAGGTCTGCTGGGTCAGGCCGAAGATCGCGGGGATGGAGTCCAGCGCGAAGAGCACGTCGGTGCCGCCGATGGCCACCATCACGAGCAGCATCGGCGTCATGACCTTCTTGCCGTTCTCCATGGTGAACAGCTTGTCGCCGTCGTACTCGTCGGAGGTGTGCATGAAGCGCTTGGCGGTGCGGATGATGAAGTTGTCCGCCTCGTCGTGGGCGGACTCGGACAGCTCGCCCTTGATCAGGGAGCCGGCCGTCAGCAGCAGGATGAGGCCGAACAGGTAGAAGATCCAGGCGAACTGGTTGATCAGCCCGGCGCCCACGAAGATCAGGGCGGTGCGGGCGATCAGGGCGAACGTGATGCCGAACAGCAGGACCTTCTGCTGGTCCTCGCGCGGGACCTTGAAGGACGCGATGATGATGAGGAAGACGAAGAGGTTGTCGACCGACAGCGCCTTCTCGGTGATGTACCCGGCGTAGTACTCGCCGGCGTACCGGCCGCCCCACTGGACGAGGACGAACAGGCCGAAGAGGAGGGCGATGCCCACGTAGATCGCGGACCAGATCGCGGCTTCCTTGAGCTGCGGTTCGTGGGCCTTGCGCACGTGGAACACGTAGTCGAAGAGCAGCAGGCCGATGATGGCCGCGATGGTGACGATCCAGACGGTGAGTGAGACTTCCATGGTTCTGCTTTCGGGGTCGAGTACGGGACAGCCGTAAGTCTCTCCGTCGTTCCCGCCGGACCGTTCCGGTCCAGTGCTGGGCTCGACCGCTGCGTCCGGCCGGGTTGTGGCACCCGACGTGCTGACGTCCACAGCGCTGAGGGATACTCCCCTAGGCTCGGCCCAGTCTATACGGACGTCCCGGCCGGCACGGCCAGGGGCCCGGTCCGCCGTGCGGCGGACCGGGCCCCTCCCCGCACGGGCCGTCGAGGACGGTCCCGGGCGTTCAGCCTGCGGTGGTGCTCAGTGCCGGGCCTCCCGGTGCTCCGCGTGCTCCAGGTGCCGGCTCTCGCTGTGGTGCTCCTCCGCGGTCTTGCCCGTGTGCTCGTGGAGGTCGGGCAGCTCCACGGCGGAGCGTTCCGAGGCGCCGCGGGCCGCACGGTGCTTCTGCACGAGCTCGGCCTGCACGATGCGGATCTCCTGGGTGGGGGTGCCCTCCGGGATGCCCCGGTAGACCTCGATGGCCCGGTGCAGCTCGGCGACGGCGTGGGCGGACCGGCCCTTCGGGCTGACCATCGAGGCGACCGTGGCGACCACGATGATGGCCACGATCACGCCGAGGGACACGAAGGTGGGGATCTCGGGGGCCCACCCGATGTGCTCGCCGCCGTTGATGAAGGGCACCTCGTTCTCGTGCATGGCGTGCAGGATGAGCTTGACGCCGATGAACGCCAGGATCAGCGACAGTCCGTGCTTGAGGTAGATGAGCCGCTCCATGAGCCCGCCGAGCAGGAAGTAGAGCTGGCGCAGGCCCATGAGGGCGAAGATGTTGGCCGTGAAGACGATGAACGGGCTCTGGGTCAGCCCGAAGATCGCCGGGATGGAGTCGAAGGCGAACATCAGGTCGGTCACGCCGATGGTCACGAAGACGACGAGCATCGGGGTGAAGAGCTTCTTGCCGTCCACGGTGGTGCGCAGCTTGTTGCCGTCGTACCGGTCCGTCATGGGGACCACGGTGCGCAGCCTGCGGATGAGGCCGTTCTCCTCCGACTCGTCCTCGCCGTCGTCCTTGGCCTGGTGGTACGCCGTCCAGAGAAGGAAGACGCCGAAGAGGTAGAAGACCCAGGAGAAGTTTGCGATGATCGTGGCGCCCAGCAGGATGAAGATCCCGCGCAGGACCAGCGCGATGATGATGCCCACCATCAGCACCTCCTGCTGGTACTTCCGC
Organism: Kocuria rosea; assembly: GCF_006094695.1. NCBI lineage: Bacteria > Bacillati > Actinomycetota > Actinomycetes > Micrococcales > Micrococcaceae > Kocuria > Kocuria rosea. Next base: position 2,276,216 of record NZ_CP035103.1, read on the forward strand.
GGCACCGCGAAGCGGGTCATGATCACGATGAACACGAACAGGTTGTCGATGCTGAGGCTGTACTCCGTGATCCAGCCCGCCACGAACTGTGTGCCCTGCTCGGCGCCCGCGAAGGCGAACATCAGGGCGCCGAAGACCAGGGCGAGGGCCACGTAGACGCCCACCCAGATGCCGGCCTCCTTCATGGAGGGCTCGTGGGGGCGCTTGGCGACCATGATCAGGTCGAAGAGAAGGATGCAGCCGAGAACGACGAAGGAGCCGATCTCGAACCACGCGGGTAGCTGTGTGTGCACGCGAGTTCTTTCGCTTGGAGATGGGTGAGCCCGCGGGTCGGCGTCGTCCGGGGAACGGGGCGGACCGGGGCATCACGATGAGCCGCAAGTCTCTCCACCGCCCCCGGCGGGCTGGAGGCCCGGGTGCCGAGGTGCGGTCGCTGCGACCGGCCCGGCTCCGTTGCCCGGCGTGCTGACGACCGCAGCGCTGAGGGATACTCCCCTACGCGGAGAGCACTCTACCCGAACCTGGGAGAACGCCGGGAACGGACGCGGCCCCGGGTCCCGGTCCCGGCCGGAGCGGGCTCAGGCGTGCCCTGCCTGCTGCATCTGCCGCAGCTCCTTCTTGAGGTCCGCGAGCTCGTCGCGGATCCGCCCGGCGAGCTCGAACTGCAGCTCGGCGGCCGCGGCCTGCATCTGCTCCGTCATCTGCGCGATGAGGTCCGTGAGGTCCTCCGCCGGCGCGGCCGCGAACCCGTCCCGGCGCAGCTTGTCCTCCGCGGCCGTCACGGCGTCCCGCCCGCCCTTCGCCCCGGTCGGCGCGGTCTTCTTCCCGGCGGCGGCACGGCGGGCGAGCAGCTCCCGGGTGTCCTCCTCCTCGCGCTGGAGCTGGTCGGTGATGTCCGCGATCTTCTTCCGCAGCGGCTGGGGGTCGATCCCGTGCTCCGTGTTGTAGGCGACCTGGATCTCCCGGCGCCGGTTCGTCTCCTCGATGGCCGTGGCCATGGAGTCGGTGATCCGGTCCGCGTACATGTGCACCTGGCCGGAGACGTTGCGGGCGGCACGGCCGATCGTCTGGATGAGGGACGTCGTGGAGCGCAGGAAGCCCTCCTTGTCGGCGTCGAGGATCGCCACCAGGGAAACCTCGGGCAGGTCCAGGCCCTCGCGCAGCAGGTTGATGCCCACGAGGACGTCGAACGTGCCCATCCGCAGCTCGCGCAGCAGCTCCACGCGGCGGAGGGTGTCCACGTCCGAGTGCAGGTACTGGACCCTGACCCCGTGCTCCATGAGGTACTCGGTGAGGTCCTCGGCCATGCGCTTGGTGAGGGTCGTGACGAGCACGCGCTCGTCCCGCTCGACCCGCACGTTGATCTCGTCGAGGAGGTCGTCGATCTGCCCCTTGGTCGGCTTGACGACCACCTCGGGGTCGATCAGCCCGGTGGGCCGGATGATCTGCTCCACGTAGCCGTCCGCCTGGGACAGCTCGTACTTGCCCGGCGTGGCCGAGAGGTAGACGGTCTGGCCGATGCGCCCCAGGAACTCGTCCCACTTCAGCGGGCGGTTGTCCATCGCCGAGGGCAGCCGGAAGCCGTGCTCCACGAGGGTGCGCTTGCGGGACATGTCCCCCTCGTACATGCCGCCGATCTGCGGGATCGTCACGTGGGACTCGTCGACCACCAGCAGGAAGTCGTCCGGGAAGTAGTCGATGAGGCAGTGCGGGGCGGAGCCGCGGGGGCGGCCGTCGATGTGCAACGAGTAGTTCTCGATGCCGTTGCAGTAGCCCATCTGCTCCATCATCTCGAGGTCGTACGTGGTGCGCATCCGCAGCCGCTGGGCCTCGACGAGCTTGTTCTGGGACTCCAGCTCCTTCAGCCGCGCGGCGAGCTCGTCCTCGATGGACTTCACGGCCGTGGCCATCCGGTCCGCGCCGGCCACGTAGTGGGAGGCGGGGAAGACGTACATCTCCGTCTCCTCCCGGATGATCTCCCCGGTGAGCGGGTGCAGGGTGTAGATCGACTCGATCTCGTCGCCGAAGAACTCCACCCGGACCGCGTGCTCCTCGTACATCGGGATGATCTCCACGGTGTCCCCGCGCACGCGGAACGTGCCGCGGTGGAAGTCGACGTCGTTGCGCGCGTACTGCATGTTCACGAACCGGCGCAGCAGCTCGTCGCGGTCCATCTCCTCCCCCCGGCGCAGCGTGACCATCTGCGCCACGTACTCCTCGGGGGTGCCCAGACCGTAGATGCAGGACACGGTGGCGACCACGACGACGTCCCGGCGGGTCAGCAGCGCGTTGGTCGCGGAGTGCCGCAGCCGCTCGACCTCCTCGTTGATGGAGGAGTCCTTCTCGATGAAGGTGTCCGTCTGCGGCACGTAGGCCTCGGGCTGGTAGTAGTCGTAGTAGGACACGAAGTACTCGACGGCGTTGTTGGGCAGCAGCTCCCGCAGCTCGTTGGCGAGCTGCGCGGCGAGCGTCTTGTTCTGCACCATGACGAGGGTGGGCCGCTGGACGCGCTCGATGAGCCACGCGGCGGTCGCGGACTTGCCGGTGCCGGTGGCGCCGAGCAGCACGACGTCCTTCTCCCCCGCCTCGATCCTCGCGGCGAGCTCCTCGATGGCCCGGGGCTGGTCGCCGGCGGGCACGTAGTCGGAGATGACCTCGAAGGGGGCGACGACACGGTTGATCTTCTGGGCGAGGCTCATGGCACCAGGCTACGCGCCGCCCCGGACACGGAGGCCGGGTTCCTCCGGAGGCGATCGGCCCCGCGGCCGCCGGGGCCGCACGCCGGAAATACGCCGCGGGCGCCGCCCGTTGCACAGGACACACCGCCGCGCCGGGCGGGTGCCGGCGGGCCCCGCCGGCAGCGGCCGGGCCACCACCGGGAGGAACACCGTGTCCATCGTCATCACCGGCGCGACCGGCCGGCTGGGCCGTCACGTCATCAGCTCCCTGCTGCGCCTGGACGTGCAGCTGCCGGACCTCGTGGCCGCCGGCCGCGACGAGGAGAAGCTCGGCGCCCTCCGGGAGCTGGGCCTGGCCACCGTCCGGGCCGACTACACCGAGCCCGCGACCCTCGACGAGGCGTTCGCGGGGGCGGACACGGTCCTGCTCATCTCCAGCAGCGAGGTGGGGATCCGCGTTCCCCAGCACCGGAACGCGGTCGACGCCGCCGTCCGGGCCGGGGTCTCCCGCCTCGTCTACACCAGCGCCCTCGGCGCCGACCGCGGGAAGCTGCTGCTCGCCGACGAGCACCTGGCCACGGAGGAGGCGATCGCCGCGTCCGGGCTCCCGTTCACGATCCTGCGCAACGGCTGGTACACCGAGAACTTCGAGCCGGCCCTGCGGCACGCGGAGACCACCGGCGTGGTCCTGGCCAGTGCCGGGGACGGCCGGGTGGCCAGCGCCACCCGCGAGGACTACGCGGAGGCGATCGCCTCGGTCCTCGCCCAGGACGGCCACGCGGGGCAGACCTACGAGCTCTCGGGGGACGTGGCGTGGAGCTTCGACGAGCTGGCCGCCGCGCTGACCGAGGTCCTGGACCGGGAGGTGACCTACCGGCGGCTCACGCCCGAGCAGCACCTGGCGGAGCTGGAGCGGACCGGCGTGGACGAGAGCACCGCGCGGTTCCTGGTCGCACTGGACGCCAACATCGAGGACGGCGCCCTGGACCTCGTCACCGGGGACCTGTCGCGGCTGCTCGGCCGGCGCACCACGGCACTGGTGGACGCGCTGCGCGCGATGCGCTGACGCGCCGTGCCGCGGGCGGGGCCGTCAGTTGCGGGACGTCCCGGCCCGGGGGCCGCCGCGGGAGTCGTCGCGGTGGTAGAGGTACTCGTTGCCGTGCTCGTCCCGCTCGATCACGAAGTGCTTCTGGCACTCCTCGTACCAGGCGTGGGCCCGTTCGCTCTCCCCGGCGCCGTGGGTCTCCGGCGCCACGCGATCGGCCGCACCGTAGATCTTGAGCGCGATCTGGTTCAACCGGTCCAGGAGGCGGTAGCCCGACGACGGCGCGTCCTCGTTGACGGTGTGCTGCTCTTCAGACATGGCGTCCCCCAGGTGACCGCGGTGCGGATGGGACCATTCTATTCCTCGTGCCGCGCCCCGCGAAGGCCGGTCGGCCGGCAGCCCCGGGCACCCCGGACGGCGTGCCGGGAGGGCGCGGTCACATCCGCTGGTACCTGGCCCGGACCACCATGAAGACCCCGTAGCAGATGAGGCCCAGGGCCACGGCCCCGAGGATCCACGCCCCGAAGGGCTGCTCCTGGAGGGCCTTGAGCGCACCGTCCAGCCCCGACGACTGCTCCGGGTCGCTGCGCACCGTGGCGACGACGACGAGCACCCCGAGCACCGCCAGGGCCACGCCCTTGGCCGCGTAGCCGGCCGTGCCCAGCCACATGACCGCCCTGCCGGCCGTGCCCGGCGGCAGGCTCTTCAGGTTCTCCCGGAAGGACCTCGTCACGCCCCGGTGGACGAAGAAGGCGCCGGCGACGACGAGGCCCAGCCCCACGGCGATCAGCAGGACAGTGCCGGCCGGGTGCGCCATGAGCCGGGCGCTGAGCGACTGGGTGGACCCGCTGCTGTCGCTCGTGCCGCCGAGGGCGTAGGTCCCGAACACGGCGCCGATGGCGCCGTAGACGACCGCCTGGCCGCCCATCTTGACGCGGTGCTTGAGCCGGTCCCGGTCCGAGCGCTGCGTCGCGCCGAAGAAGATCTCGCTGAACAGGAAGACGGCGAGCGCCGCGCAGCCGAGGAAGCACGCCCACAGCAGGACGGTGCCGCCCGGGCTGCCGGCGAGCGCGGCGACCGCCCCCGACTGGTCCGCCGAGCCCGAGCCGCCGGTGGCCACGCGCAGCGCGATGACCCCGATCATGACGTGCAGCAGACCCGCCGCCACGTACCCGGCGCGGGCCGCGAGGACGAACCCGCGGGAGTCCGTCGCGTCGTCCGCGGCGTCGGCCGCCCTCGTGGCCTGCCGGCCGACCTCGCCCATGGTTCCTCCTGCGGTGTGGGTCTCCATCGTGCGCCTGCGGACCGCCGGTGTCCACGACGCCGTTCGGCTGACACCGGGGTACGCCCCGGACCGGGGCCCGCCGGGGTGCCGCCCCGGGCCGGCTACTGCCGGAAGGCGGCGTCGAACGAGGCGCCGGAGGGGGCGAAGTCGAAGCGCTTCAGGAAGGCCAGGGCCTCGGGGGCGCCCCGGAGGCGGTCCATGCCGGCGTCCTCCCACTCCACGGAGATCGGTCCGTCGTAGCCGATGGCGGTGAGGGCCCGGAAGCTGTCCTCCCACGGCACGTCCCCCCGTCCGGTCGAGACGAAGTCCCAGCCGCGGCGGGGGTCGCCCCAGGGCAGGTGCGAGGACAGGACGCCGTTGCGCCCACCGCCGGTCCGCATCTTCGTGTCCTTGCAGTCCACGTGGTAGATCCGGTCCGCGAAGTCGGAGATGAACGCCACCGGGTCGATCTGCTGCCACAGGAAGTGGCTGGGGTCCCAGTTCAGCCCGAAGGCCGGGCGGTGGCCGATGGCCTCCAGCGCCCGGTGCGTGGACCAGTAGTCGTAGGCGATCTCGGAGGGGTGGACCTCGTGGGCGAAGCGCACCCCGCACTCGTCGAAGACGTCCAGGATGGGGTTCCACCGGTCCGCGAAGTCCTGGTACCCGGCGTCGATCACGTCCTGGGAGACGGGCGGGAACATCGCCACGTACTGCCAGACGGAGGACCCGGTGAAGCCGACCACGGTGTCCACGCCCAGTTTCCGCGCGAGCCGTGCGGTGTGCTGCAGCTCCTCGGCGGCGCGGGTGCGCACTCCCTCGGGCGTGCCGTCGCCCCAGACCCGGGGTCCCACGATGGACTCGTGCCGGAAGTCGATCGGGTCGTCGCAGACCGCCTGGCCCTTGAGGTGGTTGGAGATGGCCCAGACCCCGAGGCCGTGGCGCTCGAGGATGTCGAGCCGGTCCTGGACGTAGGCGTCGTCGTCCCACCGCCAGGCGTCGAGGTGCTCGCCGGAGACGGCGATCTCCAGGCCGTCGTAGCCCCAGCCGGCCGCCAGCTCGGCGACCTCCTCGAGCGGGAGGTCGGCCCACTGGCCGGTGAACAGCGTGTAGGGGTGGTGTCCCATCGTCGGTCCTTCGGGTCGGGGAGAGCGGTGCTCCGCTCGTCCGGGGTCAGAGGTGGACGGTGGCGCCGGAGCGCGCCGCGCTGTCCGTCACGGCGGCGAGCACCCGCTGGACCTCCAGGCCGTCCTCGAACCCGGGGGCGGCCGGGGTCCCCGTGTCGATGGACCGCAGGAGCTCGGCGGCCTGGCTGGTGAACGTGTGGTCCCAGCCCAGGACGTGCCCGGCCGGCCACCACGCCCCCACGTAGGGGTGGGTGGCCTCGGTGACAAGGATCCGGCTGCTGCCCTGGGTGTCCGGCGGCGCGGTGGCGTCGAACAGGTGCAGCTCGTTGAGCCGCTCGAGGTCGAAGCGCAGCCCGCCCAGCGATCCGTAGACCTCGATCCCGAGGGCGTTCTTGCGGCCGGTGGCGCAGCGGGAGACCTCCAGGCCGACCACCGCCCCGGAGGCGGTGCGCAGGGTGGCCCAGGCGGCGTCGTCGACCGTCACCGGCTCGGGGCCGTCCTCCCCCGTCCGGGTGGGGACGAACGTGGTGAGCGTCCCGGAGACGGACGTGACCGGCGAGTCCAGGAGGAAGCGCACCTGGTCGACGGCGTGGGAGGCGAGGTCGCCGAGCGCCCCGGACCCGGCGGTCTCCCGGCGCAGGCGCCAGGTCATGGGCGCGTGCTCGTCGGCGAGCCAGTCCTGCAGGTAGCTGACCCGGACCTGCCGGACCAGGCCCACGCGGCCGTCCGCGATCAGCTGCCGGGCCAGTGCCAGGGCCGGCACCCGGCGGTAGTTGAAGCCCACCATGGAGTGGACGCCGCGGGTCCGGGCGGCGGCCGCGGCGGCCGCCATCCGCTCGGCCTCGGCCACCGTGTTGGCCAGCGGCTTCTCCACGAGCACGTGCTTGCCGGCCTCGAGGGCGGCCACGGCCATGTCGGCGTGCAGGTGGCCGGGGGTGCAGATGTCGACGACGTGGACGTCGTCCCGTTCCAGCACCGACCGCCAGTCGGTGCCGCTCTCCTCCCAGCCGTACCGCCGGGCGGCCTCGGCCACGTGCCCGGCGTTCCGGCCCACCAGCACCTTCTGCGCCACGCGGGGCGTGGGGTAGAAGGCGTTGACGTTGCGCCAGGCGTTGGAGTGGGCCTTGCCCATGAAGGAGTGGCCGAGCACGGCGACGCCCAGGAGGGCGCTCCCGTGGGCGGGGGGAGCGGCGGGGTCGGGCACGGTGGTGGTCATGGGTGTCCTCCTGGGGACCGGGCGGCGCACGAGCGCAGGAACGCCAGTCCGTCCTCGGCGAGCTGGTCCTGGCTCTCGGCCAGGGGCCGCCAGATCGAGGCGGCGGTGGCGATGCTGGCGTTGCGGGCGGTGAAGCTCTCGATGCTGAGGGCGCCGGTGTAGCCGACGGCGTCCAGGGCGTCGAAGATGCCCGTCCAGTCCGTCTGGTCCCCGCCGGGGGCTCCCCGGTCGTTGCCGCAGACCTGGACGTGGACGAGGTGCCGGCCGGCCGCCCGGACGGCGTCGGCGGAGGAGCGCTCCTCGATGTTCAGGTGGTAGGTGTCCAGGGCCAGCCCCACGCCGTGGCCGAGCAGCGGCCCGAGGGCCTCGAGCGCCTGGGCGGTGGTGTTGAGCAGGGACGTCTCGTAGCGGTTGAGCGGTTCGATGCCGAGGACCACCCCGGCGGCCTCGGCCTCGGCGGCCAGCGGGGCGAGACGGCGCCGCAGCTGCGTGTAGGCGTCCGCGCGCTCCGCCGCGTCCATCCGCCACACCCGGCCCGTGTGCGCGTAGAAGGGCCCGCACACGGCCGGCGCGCCGATGTCGTGGGCGAGCCGGATGCAGGCGCTGAGATAGTGCTGGGTGCGGGCGATCACGGCGTCGTCCGCCAGGACGAGCTCGCGCCCGGGCGCCATGGCGCCGACGAGCAGCGGGCTGAGCCCGCCGAGGGCGTCCCGCACCACCCCGGCCGAGAGGTCGCCGACGTTCTCCAGCGGGAGCTCGACGGCGTCGAAGCCCATGTCCGCGATCCTCGCCAGCAGCGGGGGCAGGTTCGCGTCGGTGAGGGGGGACTCCCACACCCAGGTGTTGACGGCGATCGGGCGCTGCACGGGTCTGCCTCCTCTCGGTGCGGTGGGCTGGATGGCGCCCCGCCCGCCGCCGGGGTCTCCCGGGGCCGGGCCGGTGGCGGGCAGGGCGCGGTCGGGCGGGTCAGGGGATGACGCGGTCCCGCCAGACGTCGGGGTAGCCCGGCAGGTCCTCGCCGCCGAACTTGGCGTAGTGGCCGTCCGGCATCCCCTCGTTGTCGGCGAGGAAGTCCGCCCGCTGCTCCTCGGTGATCGGCTCCTGCGGCAGGACCCACTCGGCGGGGACCTCCTCGCCGGCGAAGATCTGCTCGAGCGCCAGCAGCGGGGTGCGCCACTGGAAGTTCGAGTACACCGGGGCGAGGCCGGTCAGGCCGGTGTCCTCCCACTTGCGCAGGTAGCTCATCTCGTCCTCTCCGGTCATCACCGGGTAGTCCGCGCCGGCGTCCTCGAACGCCTCGATGGCCGCGACGGCGCCGTCGCCGGCGTCCATCCACACGCCCTGCACGTCCCCGGTGGCGAGCTCGTCGGAGATGATCTTCTTGATCTCGGTGGGGTCGGCGCCGGTGAAGTAGTCCGTCGCCTCGATCCCGTTCTCCTCGAAGATCCGCTCGGCCGCGGCCCAGCGCTGCTCCAGGACGTCGACGCCCGGGAGGATGCGCAGGGCCACCACCTTGTCACCCTCCTGCAGGTTGTCCACCAGGAAGTTCGCCGAGTCGATGCCCCAGGCGAAGCCGCCGATGGGGTGGATGAACGTCGTCGCGCAGTCGGTCTCCACCCCGCGGTCGAAGACCACCACCGGTTTGCCGGTCTCGCAGGCGCGCTCCACGGCGGGCGTCAGGGCGGCGGTCGAGTTCGGCGAGATGATGAACCCGTCGCACTCGCCCTCGGCGATGAAGTAGTCGATGTCGGCGATCTGCGTGTTGTCGTCGTCCTGGGCGTCGCGGGTCTCCATCTCGGAGATCACCCCGGAGTCCTGGAGCACCTTCAGCTGCTCGTTCATGGTGATCCACCCGGTCTGGCGCCAGGGGTTGGAGATGGAGGCGTTGGAGAAGCACACCTTCTGCGGGCCGTCGGCGGCGAACTCCCCGGTGGCGGTCGTCTCCCCGTCGATGTACTGCGTCCAGGGCTGCTCCGGGTCCCCCTCGAAGGAGGCGGAGCGCTGCTCGAGCTGCCGGTCGTACTCCGCCTGGTCGAACCACTCGTCACCGCCCTCCGGGGCCGGCGTGGCGGCGGCCTCCGCGCCCCCCGTCTCGGCGGGCGGCGGCTCCTCCATCGACTGGTCGGTGGTGCAGGCGGTCAGTCCCAGCAGCGCTGCCGCTGCCACCACGGTGATCCTTGACTGGATGCTTCGGCGCATCATGTTCCTTCCTCGTCGGTGCCCGGGGTGGGCGGTGCTGCGATGGCACGTCTCGGCTCCTGCGCCGCCGCGGTCCGGCCGCGCCGGCGGCGCTTCCAGGTCTGGGTGCCGGCGGCGACGGCGAGGATGATGATCGCGCCCTGGACGGTGTCCCGCCAGGTCGACTGGACCCCCAGGAAGTTCAGGAGCGCGAAGAGGGTCTCGAGGGCGAAGGCGCCGGCGGCCGCGGAGAGCACCCAGCCGCGCCCGCCGCCCAGCACGACCCCGCCGAGGACCACGGCGGTGATGGCCGTGAACTCGTAGCCGCGCCCCACGGACGGGTGCACGCCGGCGTAGCCGACGAGGATGATCCCCGCCACGGTGGCGGCCAGGGAGGAGAGCATGAACGCCCGGGTGCGCACCCACCAGACCCGGGCCCCGGTCAGCGCGGCGGCCCGGGGGTTGTCGCCCACGGCGACGAGCGTGCGGCCGTAGGGCCGGCGCATGAGCCAGAGGGCGGCGAGCGCGACGACCGTCACCAGGACCACCGGGTAGGGCAGGATCCCCAGGACCGGGACGTCCTGGATGCCGCCGCGGCCGATCTGCCGGAAGCTGTCGGCGGGGTTCCCCGTCGCGGCGCCGCCCGTCCAGTAGAGCACCAGCCCGAGCAGGGCGAGCATGGTGCCGAGGGTGACGATGAAGCTCGGCACCTTCAGGAGCGTGGTGACCAGTCCGTTGACCAGGCCCACGAGGGCGCCGAGGACGAGCATCAGGACCAGCACGGGCACCGTCCGGCTGTCGTCCTGGCCGATGAGGTTGCCGGCCACGAACACCTGGGCGGTGACCACCGAGCCCATGGACAGGTCGAACTCCCCGGAGACGATCACGAAGTACTGCCCGATGGCCGCGATGGCGATCGGCGCCGTGCGGCCGACGAACCGGATCAGCGAGCCCGGTTCGCCGAAGGACGGGTTGACGGCGACGGCCGCGACCAGCAGCACCAGGAGGAGCACGAAGACGGCCCCGCCGGGTGTCCGCAGCCCGCGCAGCACGCGCTCGTGCCACGGTGACCGGTTCTGCTGCAGGACCGCGGTGCGGTCCGTGACGGTGGCGCTCATGCCGTGACCTCCTGCGCGGTCCGTCCGCTCCGGTCGTCGAAGCGCGCGGGCCGGCTGACCACCCGGCGCCGGGCGTAGACGGCCACGGCGACGACGATGACGATGCCGCGGACCACGTCCTTGAGGAACGGGTTGATCTGCATCACGCTCATGATGTTGTCGATCATCGCGAAGATGAGGACCCCGCCCAGCGTCCCCACCAGCGATCCCTTGCCGCCCGCCAGGAGCGTCCCGCCCAGGACCACGGCGGCGATGGAGAGCAGGTCGTACCCGCCCTGGGACCCGATCGTGGGGCTGCCCACCCCGAGCCGCGCCGCGAGCAGCAGCCCCGCGAGACCGGCCATGACGGAGCAGATGACGTGGGCGGCCACGATCGGGGTGGCGGTCCGGATCCCGGACATCCGGGCCACCCGGATGTCCCCGCCGACCGCGTACATGTGGTGGCCCAGGCGGCTGCGGGTCAGCATGAGCAGCGCCGCGCCCGCGCAGACCAGCATGATCAGCGTGGAGATGGGGACCGGGCCGATGCCCGTGGCCCCGATGAGGCGGAAGGTGACGGGGGTCTGCCCCGAGCTGCCCTTGTAGTTGGTGGCGAGGTAGCCGCTGACGACGAGGCCGGTGCCCAGCGTGGCGATGAACCCGTGGACCTTCAGCCCGGACACCACCAGGCCGTTGACCAGGCCGATGCCCGCGGAGACGACCAGGGCCAGCGCCACGCCGGGCAGGATGTTCCCGGGCTGGTTCGCCATGAGGCCGGCCGAGAGCAGGCTCGCGAGACTGATGACGTACGGCACGGACAGGTCGAGGCTCCCCACCAGGATCACGAGCGTCTGGCCGATCGCGATGAAGCCGAGGACGCTGGTCCCGGTGAGGATCGCGGAGATGTTGCCGGCGCTGACGAAGCTGCGCCCGGTGGCGCCCACGAGCACCGTGCCGACCACGACGGTGAGCAGCACCACGAGGTAGACGATGTGGGTGGACGTGAGCCTCGAGAACGCGTTCACGGTCTCGCCCCGTCCGTGCGGGCGCCGGTGGCCAGCCGCAGCACCTGCTCCTCGGTGCTGTCCGACGGGAGCTCACCGGCGATCCGGCCGTCGCGCAGGACCACGATCCGGCTGGACATGCCGAGGACCTCCGGCAGTTCGCTGGAGACCATGAGGATGGCCCTGCCCTCCGCGGCGAGCATGCGCATGAGGTTGTAGACGGCGATCTTGGCGCCCACGTCGATCCCCCGGGTGGGCTCGTCGAGCAGCACGACCCGCGGGTCCACGGCCAGCCACTTGGCGAGGACGACCTTCTGCTGGTTTCCGCCCGAGAGGTACTGGACCTCCTGGTCCAGGTCCCGGGCCACGACCTCCAGCGAGGAGAGGACCCCGGGGACGTCCTTGCGGGCCGCGGCGGTCCGCCGCGGGAAGACGGAGCGGATCACGCCCAGGGCGTTGTCCAGGATGGACTGGTCGAGGCTCAGCCCCTGGGACTTGCGGTCCTCCGTGATCAGGGCCACGCCCTGTCGGACGGCCTGCCGGGGCGAGGTGGCCGTGTACGGCCTGCCGTCCAGCGTCATGGACCCGCGGGTGAAGGGGTGGACGCCGAAGACGGCCTCCACCAGCTCCGTCCGCCCCGAGCCCTGGAGCCCGGCGACCCCCACGATCTCCCCGGCGCGCAGCGTCAGGTCGATGTCGTCGAGCTGGTCGTTGCCGCCGCCGTCGATCCTCAGGAGCTCCCGCCCCACCCCGGTGCCGGGCACCGCCTCCGGGAAGTAGGCGGAGATCGGGCGGCCCACCATCATCCGCACCAGGGCGGCGTCGTCCATGGCGGAGGCGGGCTCGGTGCCCACCACGCGGCCGTCCTTGAGGACGGTGATGGTGTCGCACAGGTCGAAGATCTCCTTCAGCCGGTGGGACACGTACAGGATGGCGGTGCCGCGCGCCCGGAGCCGGCGGACGATCGCGTAGAGCAGGTCCACCTCGGGGCCCGCGAGGGCCGCGGTCGGCTCGTCCATGGAGATGATGCGGGCGTCGTAGCTGATGGCCTTGGCGATCTCCACGATCTGCTGCTGGGCCACGGACAGCGAGCTCACGGTCGTGGTCGGCTGAATGCTGGTGATGCCCAGGTCCTCGAGCAGCTCGCTCGTCCTCGCGTTCATGGCCCGCCGGTCCACGAGCAGGCCCCGGCGCGGCTCGCGGCCGAGGAACACGTTCTCGGCCACGGTGCGGTCGGGCAGCAGGTTGAACTCCTGGAACACCGTCGACAGCCCGGCCACGTGCGCCTGGGTGGGGTGGTGGAACTCGACGGGGGTGCCGCCGATCTGCACGGTGCCCGCGTCCCGCTCGTGCACCCCGGCGAGCACCTTCATCAGGGTGGACTTGCCGGCGCCGTTCTCGCCGACGAGCCCGTGCACCTCGCCGGCGTGCAGCCTGAGGTCCACGTCCTCGAGCACCGGCACCCCGAAGAAGGACTTCGACAGGCCGGTGACGTCCAGCACCGGGGAGCTCGTGCGCTCGTTCATGCGGTCACTGTGACACGCACCACAGAGTTCTGTCGACAGTCCTGCAAAAGTTGTTCCCTCACTGTGCGTTTGTGACGTGCTTGACCCCCCCAAGGGGGCGTGCTCTACTAAAAAAGTGCTACAGAGTCCTCCGTCGGCGCCGTCGCCGCGCTCCTCGGACTCGCCCGCCCCGGGGGCGAGCGAAGTCTTCCAGCTGCTGCGCGACGGCCGCCCGAGGACCCGGGCGGAGCTCGCCCAGCTGACCGGGCTGGCCCGCTCCACCGTGGCGTCCCGCGTGGACACCCTCATGACCCTGGGGCTCGTCGCACCCTACGGCGGGGCCGCCTCCACCGGGGGGCGCCCGCCCTCGCTCTTCGCCCTCAACCCGGGCGCCCGGGTGGTGGTCGGCGCGGACGTCGGGGCGACGCACGCCCGGGCGATCCTCGCGGACCTCTCCGGCCGGGAGCTCGCCGAGGAGCGCCAGGCGCTCGCGATCGGCGAGGGCCCCGAGGCGGTCCTGGGCTGGCTCGTGCGCACGGTCGCCGCGCTGCTCGAGCGCGCGGACCGCCCCGCCGCGGACCTCGCCGCCATCGGCATCGGGCTGCCCGGTCCCGTGGAGCACGAGACGGGCCGGCCGATCAACCCGCCCATCATGCCGGGGTGGGACCGCGTCGACGTCCCCGCCCTCGTGCAGGCCCACTACGAGGTGCCCGTGCTGGTGGACAACGACGTCAACATCATGGCCCTGGGCGAGCGCAGCCTCTTCTGGCCCGCAACCACCGAGCTGATGTTCGTCAAGGTGGCCACGGGCATCGGCGCGGGGATCATCTCCGGCGGCGCGCTCCAGCGCGGCGCCCAGGGCACCGCGGGGGACCTCGGCCACGTCCGGGTGCCGCGCGGCGACGAGCTGCTCTGCCGCTGCGGCAACACCGGATGCCTCGAGGCGCTCGCCGGCGCTCCCGCCCTCGTGCGGACGCTCAACGAGCAGACCGCCGGCACGCTGTCCACCAGCCAGGACGTGATCGACCTCGTCCGCTCCGGGGACCCGCTGGCCGTGCAGGCGATCCGCCAGGCGGGGCGGGACATCGGCGACGTCCTGGCTACCTGCGTGAACCTCATCAACCCGTCCGTGATCGTGATCGGCGGCAGCCTCGCCCAGGCCGGGGAGCACCTGCTGGCCGGCATCCGGGAGGTCGTCTACCGGCGGTCCCTGCCCCTGGCCACGGAGCACCTGAGTGTGGCGCCCTCGGTCGCCGGCGAGCGCGCCGGCGTCATGGGGGCGGCGGTGCTGGCCATCGACCACGTCCTGTCCCCGGAGTCCATCGAGGCCGCGTGCGCGGCCCTCGGCGCAAGCTGAGCCCGTCGCCGCTCCGGGCCGCCTCCGGCGCTCTCGCCCTACGCCGTCGCGGCCGGCTCCGGCCGGACCCGTCCGCGCGGCGGGTCAGTCCTTCTGCAGGCGCTCGTAGTACTCGCTCCACTTGGCCTCACCGCGGTCGTAGACGGCCCGCCAGTCCTGCTGGTGCCGGTCGTCGGCGGCGCCCCAGTTGGCCTGGTGGGTCCGGTCGCCCCAGTCCCAGACCGTCGCGCCCCGCTCGTCGAAGAAGTCCCAGACCTCGCGGCGCACCTGTTCGTCCACGTCGGCGCCGAGCAGGTTGGCCACGCGCTTGCCCTGGTTGGCCTCCTCGTTGGCGGTCCGCTTGATGCGGTTGCCGACCTCATTGGCGAGCCGCTTGTTGGCGTTGCCCGCCTCGTTGATCTCCCGCAGTTCGGTGTTGCGCCACTCGTTCCAGGCCCGGGCCATCGCCGTGTTCTGCTCCCGCCAGTAGGTCTCGAGCTCCGCCCGGGAGCCGGCGCGGGTGTACTCGCCGCCCCCGGCGGCGGCGATGTCGGCCAGTGCCCGCTGGTCGGTGTCACCGGCCTGGAAGCCGATGACGTTGATCACCGGCTCGACACCGGACCCGCTCAGCCGCTCGGCAGCCGCCACGGGGTCGCCGCCGCAGGTCTCCACGCCGTCGGTCACCACGTAGACGATGCCGTCGGTCGCGTCGTCGGGAAAGTCGGCGGCGGCCTCCTCGATGGCCCGGGCCAGTGGGGTGTAGCCGGTGGGCCGCACTCCGGCGAGGACGTCCGCGAGCTCCGCGGCGTCGGCGTCACCTGAGTAGGCGACCTCGGTGGTCGTGCACGACTCCTTCTTCCCCGGCGCAGAAGTGTCCCCCGCGTTCCCGTAGAGCCGCAGGCTCACCGTGCTGCCCTCCGGCAGCTCCTCGACGAACCCGGTCAGCGCCGTGCGCGCCGCGTCCATCCGCAAGCCGTCGCCGGAGTCCCCGGCCATCGAGTCACTGGCGTCCAGGACGAGCGCGAAGTGGTTCGTGCCCACGCTCCGGTCGCCCACCGGTCCGGTCACGGCGTCGGTGGGCTCCGCGCCGCGCTCCCCGGTGCCCGGGTCGAAGCGCACCACCGTCTTGACGTCCTCGGCGTAGTCGCCGTGGATCTGCGCGAGGATCGCCGCGCTCCACTCCCCGGCGGTGCGCGGATCACGCTCGCGGGCGGCGGCCAGCACCTCATCGTCGGTCCCGTCCTCGGCGTGCGGTCCGGGTTCGACGAGCAGGGACCGCTCCAGGGCGGTGAGTTCCCGCGGGGCGTCCTCGAAGGACACCGCGGCCAGCCCGTGCTCCACAGACCCCGACCCGGTCTCCGCCCTGCCGGCCGAGGACGCGGTCGTGGACGGCGTGGCGGTCTCCCCCGGTTTCCCCGCGTCCCCGACGGCGCACCCTGCCAGAAGCACCACGACGCAGACGGCTGTCAGGGATGAGCACACACTGTTCCGCACGGGGACCCTTCCACGGTCATCCAAAGTTTTCCATTGCACACTATAGGCCTCACCGGTCGGGATGCCGCGGACGAGGGACACCGTCGAACGGACGCACCCGCAGAACCGTCGAGGACGGTGGTGTCCCGCTGCGGGAGCGGGGGACCGACGGGCCGCTGCCTTCGCGTGCGGCCCCGGCATGGCCGATGGACGACGAACGCGCCGCGGGCCGGGACGGGACGGGAATCGGGGCGCTGTCCGTGCACCCGCTGCGGCGGCGGACCGGCTGCGCCCTGGCCACATCGGAGCGGCTCGGGGTCGGTGAGCCGGTCAGCGGGTGAACTCACCACAGGCCTGCAGCAGTGCCAGGGCCGAGGCGGTGGTGGTGTCCGTGATCCGCCCGGAGCACAGGTGCTGGAGCAGCTGCTGTTCATCGGCCCACTCCACCCCGGGGATGCCGGCCGGCTCCAGCGCCTCTCCGTACTCGGCATCGGTCCGGCGCGCCACTGCGAGCAGCACGTCGATCCGCTCCTCCTTGCGCTGATCGGCGTAGAGGATCCCCAGCGGAGCGATCACCGCCGCGGACATGCCCTGCCCGAACTCCTCCTCCAGCAGCACCGCCGCCCCGGCGCGCAGTTCGTCGGGGTCGACCACCGGGCCCTGCGGAAAGATCAGCATCTGCCCGCCCGGGTGCAGTTCGGCCTGCACCAGCCCGTAGCGGGTCCGGGCGCCGGAGCCGTCGTGCACCCTCGGAATCACGACGATCGAACGCTGGACTGGTACGGGGTGCAGCATCGCCGGTCGGTCCGGAGCGACGTCAGTCATCAGGCAGTCCTCATGTCGGGGAACGCATCGGCGCCTGCGGACTCGGAACACGCAGGCGATGCGCACGAACAGCCTACGGTCGACTGCTCAACGCGGCCCGGGAGGAGCACGTGCGGGACCTCCACAGGCCCCTTTCCCAGGTCCCAGGGTGGTTCCGCTCCGTGAGTCAGGTCACTAAGGTGGGAGGCACGGCTCAGCACAGGAGGTTCTCCATGACCACCCCGAACAACGACGACGCGCCGGACCTCGACGACGTCCTCGAGCCCGAGGGCGACGCCCTGCCCGACCCCATCTACCAGGGCCACGCCGGGATGCCCGAGCATCTCGACGACGAGGCACTGGCCGCAGCCACCGAACAGGAGCGGGTGGCCGCCGGGCTGACCGACTACGCGCCCGGGCAGGTCCCACCGGCCACCGACCCGCTGCCGGAAGACGCCTCCGAAGCAGCCGACCGCGCCCAGCGGGGTCTGCTCGAGGAGGACGGGAACGCCTGACGGGCCGTCCCACCGAAGTACGCCGTCCCATCCCTGCAAGGAGATCGACATGGCCGAGCGAGGCAACACCAAGCACAGCGCGGAACTGGACGACCAGATGAAGCACGAGGTCGCCGGCGAGGTGGCCGGCATCCAACCCGACCACGTGGAGGAGCACCGCCAGACCGAGCCCTGGGTCGACGACACCGACGACCCGGAGGTGCGCTCCGCGGTGGAGGAGCGCGAACGCTCCCCCCGCCCGGACACCCAGCAGTAGCGCCCCCGGGCGGGTCGGGTCGGTTCGGTGCTGGCGAAGAACTCTCCCGCCGGGCACGACATCCGGCTTACCCGTCGGGGCGGCTCCCCGACACGACGTCCGTCGACTTCAGAGCCGGAGCCCGTTCGGATGCCCCGCGTTGCGGATTCCGGTTCCCGGCCGGCGGGCCCACCCCCGTGTGCCGTTCGGTCGTGGGCGAGGTCCCGGTGGATCCCGTCGGCACGGCCGTCCGCTCCGCGGTGGACCCGGGCTCAGAGGATCGGCTTGCCGCCGGTGACGGCGACCCGCGAGCCGGAGATGTAGCTGCCGTCGTCCGAGGCCAGCAGGACGTAGACGGGCGCGAGCTCGGCGGGCTGGCCGGCACGGCCCAGGGGTACGTCGTCGCCGAAGGCTCCCACCTTCTCCGCGGGCATGGTCGCCGGGATCAGCGGCGTCCAGATCGGACCCGGGGCCACGCTGTTGACCCGGATGCCCTTCTCGCCCAGCATCTGCGCAAGCCCGGCGGAGAAGTTCGCGACCGCCGCCTTGGTGGCCGCGTAGGGCGCCAGCTGCGGGGACGGCTGGTCGGACTGCACCGAGGAGCTGCCGATGATCGCCGAGCCCGGAGGCATGTGGGGCACGGCGGCCTTGGTGAGGTGGAACATGGCGCCGATGTTGAGCCGGAACGTGTAGTCCCACTCCTCGTCGCTGATCTCGTCGAGGCTGTCGCGGCTCATCTGGTAGGCGGCATTGGAGACCAGCACGTCGATCCGACCGAACTCCTGCACGGCCCTGTCGACGACAGCCCGGCAGTGGGCCGGGTCCGAGAGGTCTCCGCGGACCAGGACGGCGCGACGCCCGGCCTCCTCGATCCAGCGGGCGGTGTCCTGGGCGTCGTCGTCCTCCTCGAGGTAGGCGATCAGGACGTCGGCGCCCTCGCGGGCGTAGGCGATCGCGGCGGCACGGCCGATGCCGCTGTCCCCGCCGGTGATGATGGCCGCCTTGCCCGCGAGCTTGCCGGAGCCGCGGTAGCTGTGCTCGCCGCAGTCCGGGACGGGGGTCATCGCGGCCTGGATGCCGGGGACCTCCTGCTGCTGCTCTGGCTAGCTCATGGCGTGGTCCTTCCGTGGTCGAGTGGTCCGGACGGTGCGCGCGCTGCTCACCGGGCTGCCCCGATGATCAGCACACTGTCCACTTTAGATGCTCGTGACGGAGTTGTCGTGCTCCGTCCCGCGCCGCAGGCCGGGCACGACGACCAGCAGGGACGACCCGGGTCCCCGAGACCCCTCAGCCCGGTCGAACTGCTGACCCCCAACGGATTGCGCGCCCACGGGCCTGCCCCACTCCCACCTTGCACCGCCCGCAGACCCCGGGGCGGAACGACCCAGGGTGCCCGGCCTCAGCTCATCTGATACCCCCCTCCATTCAATAAGCAGGCTTCCCTTTTGGGGGCCGGATCACTAGCGTGGAGATCAGAGCCGGGAATCACGGGCGCGGTGTGCCGCGCCACCGCCGGCCGCAGCAGCCGATGACGGAGGTCAGCATGTTCTTGCACCAGCAGAAGCTCCAGTACAAGTCCACCCCCGAGGCCCCGGACGCGGTCTACGCGCGCAAGCTCCAGGAGGTGATCGGCGGGCAGTACGGGGAGATCACCGTGGCCATGCAGTACAGCTTCCAGGCCTGGAACGCCCACATCCCGGGCAAGTACCGGGACCTGCTCTTCGGAACCGCCGCCGAAGAGTTCGGTCACATCGAGATGCTCGCCACGATGGTCGCCCAGCTGTTGGAGAAGGCCCCGCTGGGCATCACCGAGGACGCCGTGCAGGGCGACCCGGCGGTTGCGGCGGTGATCGGCGGCACCGACCTGCAGCACGCGATCGTGGCCGGGGCCGGGGCACGGCCGGTGGACTCGATGGGCAACCCGTGGTCCGGGTCCTACGTCACCGCCTCGGGGAACCTGCTGGCGGACATGACTGCCAACGTCAACGCCGAGATGCAGGGCCGCACCCAGGTCGCCCGGCTCTACCACATGACCGAGGACAAGGGGATCCGGGACATGCTGTCGTTCCTGCTGGCGCGGGACACCATGCACCAGAACCAGTGGATGGCCGCGGTCAAGGAGCTGCAGGCCGACGGGCTGGAGCAGATGCCGGTGCCCTCGAACTTCCCGCAGGCCAAGGAGGCCACCGAGTTCTCCTACGACTACTACAACTTCTCCGACGGCGCGGCCGCCGCGGAGGGGTCCTGGGCCTCCGGGCCGACGCCGGACGGCAACGGGCAGTTCGGCTACCAGGACCAGCCCATGGCGGGGGTGCCGATGCCGCCTCCCACCCACCCGGACGCCCGGTTCTACGGCACCACCGAACAGCCCAACATCATGGAGAAGGCCGCTGGCAGCATCCAGGACAAGCTCAAGAAGGAATAGCCGCCGGCTGGGTCCGCATCTGAGGCCCACCGACGGACACCGTTCGTTCCCACGGAACAACGAGAAGCGGCTCCCCACCACGGGCGGGGAGCCGCTTCTCACCGGTCCGGCGACGGGACCCCACCCCAGGGTCCGGTCGAGAAGTCCACCCTCAGCCGGCCGGGGCAGAGCCCGGGAGCGGCTCCGGCTCGTCGCCCATCGCCGGTGAGGCCGGCCTCTGCCCTGGCGCCCTGCTCCCGGCGCGGCCCGTAGTAGCGGGTCAGCCAGCGGGACAGTCCGTCGAGGCCGGGGAAGAGGACGCGCTCGGTCATGTTCGCCTGGTCGAGGTGGTCGCGGATCCGCCACTTCAGACCCGCCGGGATGACGACCTTCCGGCAGAGCTCGGGGTGCTCGCCCAGCCATTCGTGCAAGGACGCCGTGGCCGCGGACATGGCGGAGAACACCGCGGCCTGGTTCACGATCCGCTCGTCCAGCGACGGAGGTTCGAAGAACAGCGGCACCGCCCGCCCGTGCTGGTCCCGGAACCGGTCGAAGTCGGCCATGCTGTACGCGACCCGCCCCAGCATGTCGGTGGTGAACAGGCCCGCCGCGTGCGCGGTGATCTCCTCGCGCAGCGGTGCCGGCAGCAGATCGTGCACCGCCGAGTAGGCCACGCACCACACCGCTCCGGGGAGGTCGTAGCAGCGCGGGTCCGCGGTGGCGAAGTGCAGCGCCACATAGGGAGAGTTCGACCGGTCCAGCAGTCTTGTGGGCAGCCCGTGGTGCTGGGCCACGGACAGCCAGTTCCAGTCCGAGTCCCCCGGGGAGGTGTCCCGGGCGGCGTACTTGCGGAAGTTCCGCAGGATGTGGGGCTCGATCTGCCCACTCGAGGCGCCCTGGAGCCGGAAGAGACTGGTGTCCAGGTCCCGGTCGGCCACCGCGTGGCCGCGGTAGACCACGTTGATCCGCAGGCTCCCGCCCGTGGGCTGCCAGTCGTTGTGGGTGAGGGTCGCGATCAGCCCGTACAGGTCGTCCTCGGCGATCTCGATGACCGGGCACGCACCCGCCGCCCCCGTCCCCACGCTCACCGTCGCCCCCGCAGCCGTCCGGGGCCGGCGTCGACCAGCAGCGAGTCCTCATACTGGCCGCACAGGCGCCGGTGCAGGGCGGTCCGGGAGTGCCCGGCGGTGCGCAGCCGGGACCCCGCGTAGGACACCCCGCCGCGCGCCCGGACGACCACGGCCGCCCACACGCACACCGACCGCTCCAGCACCCACAGCGGAACCCACAGCACCGTGCCCCCCGGGTAGACCGCTGCTCCCCCGTGCCGGCGTCGGCCGAACTCGGCCACCCCGCACACGGCCAGGGCTCCGGCCGCGCACCGCCCCGGTCGCCGCACCGCCCAGCCCAGCAGGGGCAGCAGCGACAGCTCGGCGAGCAGACGGGCGGGTTGGGCGAAGTCGTCGTAGGCCTGACGGACGCGCTGGCCGAGGAAGTGGGACACGGTGGGCGGCATCCTCCCCACCAGCACGTCCAGGGCCACGATCTCTCTCCCACCGGCCGCCCGCACGATGCGCACGAGCTCGAGGTTCTCGAACAGGACGTAGCCGTCGTAGCCTCCCGCGTCCAGCAGGGCCGACCGGCGCACGCCCAGGGTGCCGGGCCAGTCCCCGCCCAGAGCCCGGTTGAGCAGGGTCCGTCCGGTGTCCCAGCGGGCCTGCCAGGGAAGTTGCAGATAGTAGTTCTGCGGGCGGACCACCTCGGCCTCCCCCAGCAGCCCCACGATGCGCTCCAGGGTGCCCCGGGTGTGGCGCACGTCGTCGTCGGCCACCACGATCCGTTCCTCGGCCGCCCGGCGGACACCGGTCATCACCCCCGCCACCTTGCCGTTGGCCCCCTGCCACCGATCGGGGCGCACGTGCTCGACCGTCTCCGGCAGCGCCGTGCGATGAGCTGCGAAGAGCTTCTCGGCGGAACCGTCGACGACGGTGACGGGCATCCACGTGACGACCTCGGCCAGGTAGTGGGCGAGTTCGTCCAGGCCGGTGTCGTCGGACCACTTCAGCGGCAGGACATACCGCGCATCGGCCAAGATGCCGGGAACAGGGGTGTTCCTGCGGAGGCGGCCCGGAGTCGCCTCAGCAGAGGCATCATCGCGGCGGGCGGCCTGGGCCGGCACGAGCAGGGTGTGGTCCACAGGAGCTTCCTCCATCGACAGCAGCGCACTGCGGGCCGGCTGCTCGACCACACCTCGCCCTAACCACAAGCATCTCCGGCAGACCAGGCGTCATGCGGAAAATGGCTCCCGATCCCTGTGGCACCTCGCGAAGATGCCGCACGGCAGCGCCCCGTCCACGAGGTCGCGGGCCCGGTCGAGCACCGACGGCGGAACGGCTGCCCCCAGCGCGGGACCGCTGGACCGATCATCGACGGTGCGGACCCCGCCTGGAGATCGCCGGCATGCACCGCACCGGCACCAGGACCCCGCTGGTGTTCCTGCACGGGGAGCAGAACGGCGACCTGTCCTGTCTCGGACACCTGTCCCCGGCGTGCGAGGGGTCACGCTGTGGGGCTCAGGACTGGTGGGCGTCGGCGGGCTTGGCGACCTGGTAGATCGCCCCGGTGGAGACGTCCTCCTCGAGGTCCTCCAGGGAGCGGTTGCGGGTCTCGGGGACCTGGGTGGCCACGAAGATCAGGGCGAGGACGCCGATGCCGGCGAAGAGGAAGAACGTGCCCGAGATCCCGACCGCGGCAACGAGGGAGGGGAAGAACAGGGCCAGGAAACCGTTCATGGTCCAGCCGAAGAACACCGAGATGCCGATGCCCAACCCGCGCATGTGCAGCGGGAAGATCTCTGCCAGCCACACCCAGACGGCGACGTTGAGGAACGTCTGCATCGAGAGCACGAAGGCGACCACGAGGATGAGGATCACGATCGGGCGGGCCGGGTTGCCTTCGGGCAGCAGGTTGCCGGCGATCCCGATCAGCAGGTGGCAGGTCGTGGTGAGGCTCAAACCGATGATGAAGGTCTTGCGCCGGTCGAGCCGGTCCATGTTGTACAGGGCGATGATGCCACCGATCACCGCCACGACACCGAAGGCGATGTTGGCCAGCACGGCCTGCTGCGCTGTCATCCCGGACTCCTCCAGAATACGAGTGCCGTAGTACATGACGGAGTTGATGCCGGTCAGCTGCTGGGTCATGGACACCCCGATGCCGACCAGGATGATCCGCAGCAGCCACTTGTTCGTCAGGACCGCTTTCAGCCCGATCTGGTGGGCCTGGACCTCGATGGCGGCGATGCGCTCGATCTCCTGCAGCTCGGCCTTGGCCCGGTCGGCCGGGCGGACCGTCTCCAGCACCGCCAGGGCCTCGTCGTACCGGCCCTTCTCGGTGAGCCAGCGCGGGGACTCGGGCATGCGCAGCATCCCGATGAACAGTCCGATCGCCGGCAGCGCGGAGACGGCGAACATGATCCGCCAGATGCCCTCCACGACGTCGCCGAGGGTGACGGCGATGACCGCGTTCATCACGAAGGCGGAGAGCTGTCCGAACACGATCGCCAGTTCGTTGCGGCCGGTGATCGACCCGCGGATCTCGTAGGGGGCGAGCTCGGCCAGGTACACCGGCACGACCGTGGAGGCTCCGCCGACGGCGAGGCCGATCAGGATCCGGCCGCAGACCAGGACCGTGTACCCGGTCAGGGAGAACGTTCCCTCCTCAGCAGGTGTGGGGGTGAGGACCACCAGGGCGGTGCCGGCGAAGAACAGCACGGCCAGCAGGATGATCGTCCTGCGCCGGCCCCAGGCGTCCGAGACCCGACCCCAGACCAGGGCGCCGACGGCGGCGGCGAAGATGAGGGAGCTGATCACCACGCCCAGCTGGAGCAGGTTCAGTCCCAGGTCCTGGGCCATCGGCCCCTCGGCGCCGTTCGTCACGCCGGTGTCGTAGCCGAACAGCAGCCCGCCCAGGCAAGCGACGACCGAGATCAGTCCGAGCCGTTTCCGGTGCGGCCCCTGGGTCAACGGCGGGAGGGCGACCCGGCTGTCGCTCGGAGAATGGTGGGACATGGGAACTCCTTGGGTGATGACCTCGTGAAGCACGGTCGAACCGTGTGCGGCACCGGTCGGATGGTGGGTTGTTCGTGCGGGTGGATCGGGGATCGGCCGAGAAGGCAGGACGCCGCTGAAGGCCGGCGGGCGTGCCGGCGGAATGCGCTTCGCCGCCCGGACGGGCTCGCGGCTTCTCCGGTCGGTTGCCGCACCCGACATCCGGTGCGACGGTCGCGAAACGTCTACAGCGACTGCTGCGACGTGGAGTGCGCCGGAGGGCGCGCCCACCGGTGGGGCGGGGTGACGTGCGTGCCGGATCCGGGGGTGCGTACCACCAGGCCGGCCTCGACCAGATGCTGCAGAGCGCTGCGCACGGTGACCCGGGCAATGCGCAGTCGGGACGCGAGCTCGAGCTCGTTGTCCAGCTTGGTGCCCGGCGCCAGATCCCCGCTGTGGATTACCCCTTCCAGGAGGAGAGCGAGTTGGTGGTAGAGGGGCACCGGGGAGTTCCTGTCGATCGGCAGGAACAGCGTTGCGGTCATGAAAGGTCTCCTCTTCTGGCCGGGCCTCGGCCCTTCGACGCGCTGCCGGAAACTTGTTCGGCAGAGGTGTTGGCGATCACACTAATACGTACTAGTGTTTCTGCCAAGGGTTTGTCAGGACATATTGAGGACACCGTTCCCGGGCATCCCCTTCCGCGCTCCAACCCTGACCTGAAGGAGAATCCCGTGTCCGAGCCCCGTACCCTGAACATCGGCCTGATCGGCGCCGGCCGGATCGGTTCCAGCCATGCCGAGCTGATCACCCGCACCGTGCCCAACGCCCGACTGGTCGCGATCGCCGATCCCGTCGAGGGCGCCGCGGCACGCCTGGCGGAGGCGTTGTACGTGCCTGCGGCCTACACCGACATCGCAGAGCTGCTGGCCGACCCGGAGGTGGAGGCGGTGGTGATCACCGCACCGGCCCGGTTCCACACCGAGCTGGTGGAGCAGGTCGCCGCGGCCGGCAAGGCGATCTTCTGCGAGAAGCCGGCCGGGATGACGCTGGAGGAGATCGACCGGGTCCACCAGGCCGTCGAAACCCACGGAATGCTGTTCCGGATCGGGTTCAACCGCCGCTTCGCCGACGGATTCCCGCAGGCCCGGGCGGCCATCGAGGCCGGGCGGATCGGCTCCCCGCAGCTGCTGCGCTCGACCACCCGCGACCCGGGACTGGCGAACCCCGGCGCGGTGGCCCCGTGGACGATCTTCCTGGAGACCCTGATCCACGACTTCGACACCCTGAACTTCCTCAACCCCGCCGCCCGGGCGGTACAGGTCCACTCGGTGGCCGACGCCCTCGTGGCCCCGGACTTCAAGGACGCCGGGCTGCTGGACACCGCCGTGGTCACCATCCGCTACGACAACGGGGCGATCGCCACCGCCGAGGCCAGCTTCTCGGCCGCCTACGGCTACGACACCCGGGCGGAGGCCTTCGGCTCCGCCGGCATGGTCACCGCCGGGGACCTGGCGGCCTCGAGCATGCGCTACTACGGCCCGGAGGGCATCGCCGCCGAGACCGTCCGCGCCGACACCCAGTCGATGCGCGGCGCCTACACCGCGGAGCTGCAGGCCTTCACCGACACCGCCCTCGGACACCTCTCGCCGGGTCCGGGCGTGGAGGCGGCCCGGGACGCGCTGCGGATCGCCCTGGGCTGCATCGAGTCCTGCCGCACCGGCGCCCCGGTGAGCCTGGACCCGGTGGGAGCCACCCGATGAGCGGCTTCACCCTGGCGGCGAGCGCGGAGATGGTCTTCGTCGACCTGCCGTTCGAGCAGCGGGTGCGCCGGCTGCACGAGGCCGGGTTCGAGGTGGAGATCTGGGACTGGACCACCAAGGACCTGCCCGCCCTGGCCGCCACCGGGGCCCGGTTCGGGTCGATGACCGGCTACGTGCGCGGGGCCCTCGTGGACCCGGACGGGGCGGCGGAACTGCTGCGCACCGCAGAGGACTCGCTGGCCGCCGCCGAGGTCCTCGACTGCCCCCGGCTCAACGTCCACGGCACCGGCCTGGACCCCCAGGGGCTCCCCGTGGTGCCACACGAGGTGGTCACCGGGGCGGACTGGCTGGCAGCGGCCCGCACGCTGGAGCGGCTGGCCGTCCTGGGCGAGCGCCACGGGCGGGTCTTCACCCTGGAGAACCTCAACCGCGCCGTCGACCACCCGGGGGTGCCCTTCGGGGCGGCCGAGGACACCCTGGCGCTGGTCGCGGCGGTGGACAGTCCGCACCTGCGGCTGAACCTGGACCTCTACCACGCCCAGATCGGGGAGGGGAACCTGGTAGAACTGTGCCGGAGGGCCCTCCCGTACGTGGGGGAGATCCAGGTGGCCGACGTCCCCGGGCGGTGCGAGCCGGGCACCGGGGAGATCCACTTCCCCCGGGTGGCCACCGCCCTGGCCGAGGCCGGATACGAAGGAGTGATTGCGATGGAGGCCTTTGCCGCCGCCGACCCCGAGCTGGCGCTGAGACGATTCCGGGACGCCTTCACCGTTCCCCGCCCGTGAGCCCGGACGCCCCGGGGCGGGAAGCCCCCGGCCACCCGTCCGGGCGCCGCGTCACCATGCGCGACGTCGCCCGGGCGGCCGGGGTCTCCCAGCCCCTGGTCTCCATCGTCTTCCGCGACGCCCCCGGCGCCAGCGAGGAGACCCGGGCCCACGTCCTGCGGGTCGCCGCCGAGCTGGGCTACCGCCGCGACGAACGTGCCCGGCTGCTGCGCCAGGGCCGCTCCCGGCTGCTGGGGGTGGCCTTCGAGCCCGTGCAGCCCTTCCACGGAGAGATCCTCGACGGTATCCACACCGCCGCCCAGCAGCGGGGCTACGACGTCGTGCTCTCGGCCGTCACACCGCACCGGGCGGAGGACGCCGCGGTGGAGGCCCTGCTGCGCGACCGGTGCGAGGCCCTGGTCCTGCTGGGCAGCGCCCTGCCACGGACCCGCCTCGAGCAGATCAGTGCGACCCTGCCGGTCGTCTCCGTCACCCGGGCTTTCGACGCGGCGGCCTTCGACAGCGTGGCCACCGACGACCACCGCGGCGCGGTGCTGGCCGTGGAGCACCTCCTCGACCTGGGGCACCGGCGGATCGCCTACATCGACGCCGACCGCGAGGCCGGCGGGGCGAGGCGCCGGGCCGGCTACCAGGACACCATGGCCGCCGCGGGCCTGGTCGACGAGATGCTGATCGTGCGCGGCGGCGCCTCGGAGGCCGGCGGCGCCACCGCCATCACCGGGCTCCTGGCCCAGGACCCCGCGCCGACCGCTGTCATCGCCTTCAACGACCGCTGCGCCGTCGGGGTGATCAGCCAGGCCCGCGTCCTGGGCCGGTGCGTGCCCGAGGACCTGTCGGTGGTCGGCTTCGACGACTCCGAGCAGGCGTCCCTGCCCTACCTCGACCTCACCACCCTGGCCCAGGACCCCTGCCTGCTCGCGCACACCGCCGTGGACCTGGCGCTGCGCCGCTTGGATGCGACGGCTGAGAACACCGCGGTGACCGGCGAGCACGTGGTGCTCCCCGCCCAGCTGGTCACCCGCACCAGCACCGCACCCGTCCCCGCTGCCCCCTGAGGCGGCTCCCTCGCCACTCCGGCCCAGGACCGGGCAGGCGGCACTTGCGGGACGGGGCCCTTCCGCACCGATCAGGAACCCCGCCTGTCCCCCGATGAACGGACTACACGGGGCCCCCGACGAGGTCGTGCCGGGGCACGCTGCGCTGCACGAGCAGGTACGGGGCCCACAGCAGGGCCGCGGAGAGGACGGTCAGCCCGAAGCCGACCATCGCGGTCCGCTCGGCAGCCGGCCCCATCTCCACGCTGCCCACCAGCACCGAGAAGGAGATGACCACCAGCAGAAGCCAGCACACCAGCCCGTGGAACCAGCGCAGGCCACGGCGCAGCGGCAGGAAGAAGAGCGCGGCCGCCGGCAGGACCACGAGGAGCTCCAGCGGCCAGACGGCGGCGGGCAACCACCCGTGCTGCACCAGGTAGGGCAGCAGGAAGCCGGCGCTCAGGGCGTACATGCCGGCGAACCATGCACCGAGGATCCAGTGCCGGCCGGTGGGCCGCTGACGCGCCTCCCGCAGCGCGGGGTCCCGGCGCTCCGCCTGCTCCTGGACCTGCGCGGCGTTCTGATGCCAGCGGTTCTCCAGCCGGATCGTGTTGTCCAGCCACCCGCCGGTGGCGGGGAACGGGATGACCTCTTCGGTGGTCGCGAGGTGCTCGAGCTGGGCCTCGGGGCCGAGGTAGGCCTCGCCCTTCCACGAGAGCGGCCGGGCGGTGTAGCCCAGTTCCACGCCGTGCTTCCGCAGCGCCGCGATCCAGACGTCGACCGCGGGGTCCTTGTGCGAGGAGAAGGGGACGCTCGTGATCCGGCGGCTCCCGTCCTGGTCGAACAGGATGTGCAGGACGGGGGCCGTCTCGGTCAGTGTTCCGCCGCCGTTCTCGACGAGGATCGTGCGGCGCAGGATCCGGTAGGAGGCCACGACGGAGGCCACGGCCTCCCACGGGATGGCCCGGCGGACCGGTGCGTCGGCGCCGAAGGTGTTCCACTCGGTCGTCTCGATGCCGGTCTCGCGCAGGGTATAGGTCGAGCGGTGGCGGGCGTGCCAGGCTCCCCTGCGCACCAGGTCCACCGTCCTGACCAGGAGCAGGACCCCGGCCGCCACGAAGACCAGAGTGAACAGCAGCCACGGGTTCCAGAACGCGATCATCAGCCAGACGGGGACGCCGATGAAGAGCGCGACGATGGCCGCGACGAAGAACAGGCCGACCACCGCAGCGCCGCGCCAGAACAGGTCCTCCCGCTGCTCGCTCTGGACGTGGACGACCGGACTTCCGGTCACGGCGGTCCGGGAGACGGGGTGGGGATCCGGTGTCACGACAGGTGCTCGCTCTCGGTGCAGGGGCGGGTGCGTCCCGGGCAGGGGTGTTCCGGCGCTCTCGGAGCCTATCGGGGACCAGGGCTCGGGGCGCTGACCCGACACGGCGCCGTCCCGTCGCCTCCGCCCGTCCGGAGAGCGCACGCAGAAGGGCGGGGAGCCTCCGGAGGCTCCCCGCCCTTCGCGAGAGTTCTAGTTGCGCGAGCTGCCGGTGTTCGTGCCCTCGCCGGAGTCGTCCCGGTGGTAGAGGTACTCGTTGCCGTGCTCGTCCTTCTCCACGTAGAAGTGTTCCTGGACCTCCTGGTACCAGGTCTGGGCGGCCTCGCTCATCCTCTCGCCCTCCTGCGCCTGGGCCAGCCGGTCCCCCGGCCCGTAGACGCGCATCGCGATGGCGTTGAGCCGGTCGAGGATGCGGTGCTGCTGCTCGCCGTCCCGGTTGGTGTTCTGCCTGTTCCGCGCCATGACGTCCCCCGTTGCCGACTGTGATGGTGATCACCAGTCTAGCGCCCGGGTGCCGGCAAGGACCGGGCCCACCGGCGGGTGTGAC
This sequence comes from Kocuria rosea, assembly GCF_006094695.1. Taxonomy (NCBI): domain Bacteria; kingdom Bacillati; phylum Actinomycetota; class Actinomycetes; order Micrococcales; family Micrococcaceae; genus Kocuria; species Kocuria rosea. The sequence continues at coordinate 2,305,599 of NZ_CP035103.1, forward strand.
GCCGGTGGGCCCGTACGGTCCCTGGTGTCCGGGCGGCTACTCGACGTCGCGGATCTGCTTGAGGGAGCCGGTGCTCGTGCGGTACTCCCGCACGTAGTCGGGCTGCTCCGGGTGCTCGATGGCCGGGGCGTTGGCCGGCTCCGAGCCGTGCACGTAGTCCGGGGCCACGACGATCTCCTCGTCCACCTCGGCGCCGGTGGAGGTGCGGCGGCGGAACTCCTCGGGCGGCAGCACCCGGCGCCACTGGCGGGTGGGCAGGACGCCCACCTCCCCGGCGTCCTCGCGCAGGGCCCGGAGCAGCGAGTAGATCATCACGTACCCGAGCATGAAGAACGGCAGGCCGATGAGGATCGCCACGTTCTGCAGCGCGGCGAGCCCGGTGGCGCCGGTGGCGGTCAGCAGGATCGCGGCGATGAGGCCGATGGCGACGACCCAGAACACGCGCTGGTGCACCGGGGACTCCTCCTCGTGGCCGCTGCCCATGGTGTCCATGACCAGGGCGGCCGAGTCGATCGAGGTGATGAAGAACAGCACCACGATGAGCACGCCCACGGCGGAGGTGACGGTGGAGAACGGGAAGTTCTCGAGGAAGACGAACATCGCGCCGGGGATGTCGCCCTCGTCGACGACGGCCTCCACGAGCCCGCCCCCGCCGTTGAGCTCGATGTCGAACACGCCCATGCCGAAGATCCCGAACCAGATGACGGAGAACAGCGTGGGGAAGGCGAGCACCCCGGAGACGAACTGGCGGATGGTGCGGCCGCGGGAGATGCGGGCGATGAAGATGCCCACGAACGGGGACCACGTGATGGTCCACGCCCAGTAGAAGACGGTCCAGCCGCTCTGCCACCCGGTGTCCGCGAGCGAGTCGTTCCAGAAGGCGAGCGCCGGGAGCATCGACAGGTACGTGCCGGCGGACTCGACCATGCCCTTGAGCATCAGCACGGTGGGCCCGGAGACGAGGATGAAGACCAGCAGGGCGATCGCGATGAGGATGTTGGTGTTGGACAGCCGCTTGATGCCCCGGTCGAGGCCGAGGGCCACGGAGACCGAGGCGACGAGGCTGACGGCGGCGATGATGAGGATCTGCGACAGCGCCGACTCGGAGATGCCGAAGAGCCGTGCCAGGCCGCTGTTGATCTGCATGGTGCCGAGCCCGATCGAGACGGCCACGCCGAAGAGGGTGCCGACGATGGCCAGGATGTCGATGAGCCGCCCGACCGGCCCGTGGATGCGCTCCCCCAGCAGCGGCTGGAACATGGAGCTCACCCGCGGCGGGAGGTTGCGCTTGTACATGAAGTAGCCGAAGGCCAGTGCCGGGAGGGTGAAGATCGTCCAGGTGTGCAGCCCGAAGTGGTAGAGCGTGAAGCCCATCGCCTCGGTGGCGGCCTCCATGGAGGCCGGCTCGACGCCCTGCCGGGGCGGGTTCGCGAAGTGGTTCACCGGTTCGGCGACGGCCCAGAACATCAGGATCGTGCCGATGCCCGCGGCGAAGAGCATCGAGAACCAGGACAAGTTGGTGTGCTGGGGCCGTTCGTCGTCGGCCCCGAGCCGGACCTGACCGAAGCGGCTGACCATGAGGTAGATCAGGAACAGCAGGAAGACGGTCACACCCAGGATGTAGAACCAGCCGAGCTGTTCGATCACCCAGGTCGAGCCGTCCGCGAAGACAGCGTCCATGAACTCCGTGAACACCAGCGTCAGGACCACGAACGCGGCGATCACCAGCGCGGAGCCGAAGAAGATGGTGGGACTGGTCCGCAGTCGCAGGGAGTCGTGCAGTCTGTTCAGCATCGCCGTGCTTCCCCGGCTGCCCTCGGCCTCGGACGAGCGGACGGCCGCCGTGTCTCGGTTGTGTGCGTCGGTCGTGTGGATCGGTGGTGCGTTCTGGTTGCTACGACCCTACCGCGTGGTCGTCCTGAGGCGGAGGCTCACTCCGGGGACGGCGTGGACGCCAGGCGCGGCTCCACGTGCCACTCCCACCACGCGTCCACGCGGTCGCGCAGGCGCTGCACGGTGCCGTCGTTGACCAGCACGGTGCTGGAGACGGCTGCCCGCTCCTCGTCGGTGGCCTGGGCGGCGATCCGGGCGCGGGCGTCGGCCTCCGTCATGCCGCGGTCCTCGACCATCCGCCGCACGCGCTCCTCCGCCGGGGCCTGGACCGTGAGGACGAGGTCGAAGCGCCCGTGCTGGCCGGTCTCCACGAGCAGCGGGATGTCCTCGACCAGGACGGCGTCCTCCCCGGCCGCGGCCGCGAGCCGTTCGGCCTCCGCCCGGACGAGGGGGTGGATGATCGCGTTGAGCCGGGCGCGCGCCTCCGGGTCCGCGAACACGCGGGCGCCGAGCGCGGCCCGGTCCAGGCGGCCGTCCGGGGTCAGCACGGAGGGTCCGAACTCCTCCACGATCCCCTCGAGGCCGGGCCGGCCCGGCTCCTGCAGGGCGCGGGCGATCGCGTCGGCGTCGACCACGGTGGCCCCGAGCTCCATGAGCCGCCGGGAGACCGTGGACTTGCCCGAGGCGATCCCGCCGGTGAGTCCGATGGTCAGCATGGGACCATGCTATCGGTCGGTCCCGGCCGCGCCCCGCCGGGCGCTCAGGCCTCCCCGGCCCCGGCCACGGTGGTCATGACGTCCGGCAGCGTGCCGGGCCCGTGCGCCCGCTGCACCCGCAGCCAGCGGTACCCGTAGCCCTCCAGGGCCAGCTCGGCCGAGGAGTCGGCGTCGAGGGTGCACGTCCCGCTGCCCAGCAGGTCCAGCAGCTCGGTGCCCTCCTCCTCGTCCGGCAGCCGCAGCGGCACCGTGGTGGGCTCGGCGGAGAAGTTGTGCAGCGCCACGATGCCGGAGCCCTCCCACGAGCACCGGTGGGCGAGGACCTCCCGCCGCGGCTGGTCCAGGACCTCGGCGGGCCCCCAGGCCAGCTCGGTGCACTCGCGGTAGCGGCGGGCCAGGGCGGTGACGAAGTTCAGCAGGGAGTCCGGGTCCCGCTTGGCGTCGGCCACGTTCACGGCCGCGGGGCCGAACTCTCCCTCGACGACGGGACCGGAGAGGTCCTCGGCGCCGGCGGAGGAGAACCCCCCGTTGCGCCCGGAGGTCCACTGCATGGGCGTGCGGACGGCCATGCGGCCCTCGGCGGCGAGATTCTCGCCCATGCCGATCTCCTCGCCGTAGTACAGCACCGGGGTGCCCGGCAGGGAGAAGAGCAGCGAGTAGACCATCCGGATGCGCTGCCGGTCCCCGTCCAGCATGGGCGGCAGCCGCCGGGTGAGGCCCCGGCCGTAGATCTGCATGCGCTCCTCGGGCCCGAAGGCGGCGAAGACCTCCTCCCGCTCGGACGCGGAGAGCTGATCGAGGGTGAGCTCGTCGTGGTTGCGCACGAAGTTGGCCCACTGGGCGTCCTGCGGGATGCGGGGCCGGTTCTTCAGGGCGGTCGCCAGCGGCCCGGCGTCCCGGCGGGCCAACGAGAGGTAGAGGTTCTGCATGGCCACGAAGTCGAAGATCATGGTCAGCTCCCCCGCGTCCTCCGTGCCGAACAGCTCGAGCTGCTGCTGGTAGGGCAGGTTGACCTCGCCCAGCAGGGCGGCCCGGCCGTTGCGGCGGTTGGCGAACCTGCGCAGCGCGCGCAGGAACCCGTGCGGGTCCGTGAACCCGCCCTGGTTCTCGAAGTCGTCGCCCTGCGCCAGCGTGAGCAGCTGGGGGATCCCGTCCACGCGGAAGCCGTCGAGGCCCAGGTGCAGCCAGAACCCGACGATCTTCGCGATCTCGTCCCGCACCTTGGGGTGGGAGAGGTTGAGGTCCGGCTGGTGGCGGTAGAAGCGGTGCAGATACCAGTGCCCGGTGATCTCGTCCCGGGTCCAGATGCCGCCCTCCTGGTCGGGGAACACGGCCTTCCCGGAGGTGTCCGGCGGCTCGTCGGCCCGCCACACGTAGTAGTCGCGGTACGGGCTGTCCGTGCTCGAGCGGGCGGCCTGGAACCACGGGTGCTGGTCGGAGGTGTGGTTGACCACGAGGTCGGCGATGACCCGCAGACCGCGGTCCTGGGCGGTGCGGACGAGCTCCACGAGGTCGCCGAAGCTGCCCAGCCGCTGGTCGACGCCGTAGAAGTCGGTGATGTCGTAGCCGTCGTCCCGGTTGGGCGAAGGGTAGAACGGCATGAGCCACAGGCAGGTGACGCCGAGCTCCGCCAGGTAGTCCACCCTCTCGGCCAGCCCGGCGATGTCGCCGACGCCGTTGCCGTCCGTGTCCAGGAACCGCTCGACGTCCACGCAGTACACGACCGCCTGCTTCCACCAGAGGTCGGAGGTGTCGGCGATGCGCATGTCTGCTCCCTCGGTCGCGGCTGCTCCCCTGTCTAGCACCCCGTCCCGGTCCCGTCGAGGGCGCGCGGGGCCCGGCCTAGAGTGGGGAGCATGGACCCGGACCCCCTGCTCAGCCGCGCGACCCGGTACACGACGCTCGCCGCGGGCACGGAGGCGGTGGCCGAGCTGGAGATCAAGCGCTCCCGCTTCCTGGCAGTGCTGCGCCGGGCGCCCACGGAGGCCGAGGCCCGGGCCCTGGCCGAGGAGCTGCGGCGCGGATTCCACGACGCCCGCCACCACTGCTCGGCGTTCGTCCTGGGCCCGGACCGGGACGTGCAGCGCTCCTCCGACGACGGCGAGCCCGCCGGCACCGCGGGCCTGCCGATGCTCGAGGCCCTCGTGCTGCGGCGCACCGCCACGGACGCCGCCGGCCGGGACGTCACCGACCTCTCGGACGTGAGCGCCGTGGTGGTCCGCTGGTTCGGCGGCACCCTGCTCGGCGCCGGCGGGCTGGTCCGGGCCTACTCCGAGGCCGTGTCCCAGGCCCTCGACGGCGCGTCCCTGGTGGTCCGCCGGCGGCAGCGGCTCTACCGGCTCCCCGCCTCCCACGCGGACGCGGGCCGGATCGAGAACGAGCTGCGCGCGGCCGGGACCACGGTCCTGGACACCGCCTACGGGGCGGCCGGCGCGGAGCTGGGCCTCGCCCTGCCCGACGACGACGCGGCCGTCGCCGCGCTGCACTCCCGCGTGGCCTCGCTGACCGCCGGCGCCGGTGTCCTGCGGCCCGTCGGCACGGACTGGGTGGACACCCCCACCGGCAGCCGGCCCTGAGCGGCGCCCGGCCGGTCCGGCGGCCCCGGGGACAGCACGACGGCCCCCGCCCTGCGAAGGGTGGGGGCCGTCGTGGTCAGCGCCGTGCGGAACGGCCTGGCGGTGCCTGTCGGATCAGGCTCCGGTCAGCTTCTCGCGCAGAGCGGCCAGGGCCTCGTCGGAGGCCAGGGTGCCGGAGTCGGCGGCCGGGGCCTCGGAGGAGTAGCTGGTCGGGGCCGGCGCGGACGAGGAGGAGGACGAGGAGGACGAGGACGAGGAGCTCGTCGTGCCGCCGGCGGCGGCCTCGGCGTCCTCGGCGATCGACTTCCGGACCTGCTCCTTGTGCGCCTCCCAGCGCGACTGGGCGTCGGCGTACTGCTGCTCCCAGGCGGCGCGCTGGGTCTCGTAGCCCTCGATCCACTCGTTGGTCTCGGGATCGAAGCCCTCGGGGTACTTGTAGTTGCCCTGGTCGTCGTACTCGGCGGCCATGCCGTACTGGGCCGGGTCGAACTCGGTGGAGTCCGGGTCCACGCCCTCGTTGGCCTGCTTGAGCGACAGCGAGATGCGGCGGCGGTCCAGGTCGATGTCGATGACCTTGACGAACAGCTCGTCGCCCACGGAGACGACCTGCTCGGCCATGTCCACGTGGCGCTGGGCCAGCTCGGAGATGTGCACCAGGCCCTCGATGCCGTCCTCGACGCGCACGAACGCGCCGAAGGGGACGAGCTTGGTGACCTTGCCCGGCACGACCTGCCCGAGGGCGTGGGTGCGGGCGAACAGCTGCCACGGGTCCTCCTGGGTCGCCTTCAGCGACAGGGAGACGCGCTCGCGGTCCATGTCGACGTCCAGGACCTCGACGGTGACCTCCTGGCCGACCTCGACGACCTCGGAGGGGTGGTCGATGTGCTTCCAGGACAGCTCGGAGACGTGCACGAGGCCGTCGACGCCGCCCAGGTCCACGAAGGCACCGAAGTTGACGATCGAGGAGACCGTGCCCGTGCGGACCTGGCCCTTCTCGAGCTTGTGCAGGAAGTTGGAGCGGACCTCGGACTGGGTCTGCTCGAGCCAGGCACGGCGGGACAGGACCACGTTGTTGCGGTTCTTGTCCAGCTCGATGATCTTCGCCTCGATCTGCTGGCCGATGTACGGCGCGAGGTCGCGCACGCGGCGCATCTCGACGAGGGAGGCGGGGAGGAAGCCGCGCAGGCCGATGTCGAGGATGAGGCCACCCTTGACGACCTCGATGACGGTGCCGGTGACGACGCCGTCGTCCTCCTTGATCTTCTCGATGTCGCCCCAGGCGCGCTCGTACTGAGCCCGCTTCTTGGACAGGATCAGGCGGCCTTCCTTGTCCTCCTTGGTGAGGACCAGAGCCTCGACCTCATCACCCACGGTCACGACCTCGTCCGGGTCGACATCGTGCTTGATGGACAGCTCGCGGGACGGGATGACGCCCTCGGTCTTGTAGCCGATGTCGAGAAGGACCTCGTCGCGGTCGACCTTGACGACGGTGCCCTCGACGAGGTCGCCGTCGTTGAAGTACTTGATGGTCGCGTCGACAGCGGCGAGGAAGTCCTCGGCGGACCCGATGTCGTTGACGGCAACCTGCGGGGTGGTGGTGGTCATGTAGTAGGGGCTCCGATGGGGATAGTTTGTGATCAGTCGGAACGGAGATTGTCCGGCCGGACCGCGGCCGTTCCGAAGGATTGCTGGACAGGGCACGTGCAGAGCACGCACCGGATCAGTCTACGGACGGAGGAAAAGGGGCGCAACACGCGACCCGCCGCGCCGCGCGGGCTCAGAACTGTGTGACGCCGTACGGGGCGGTCGGGGTCTCCATGAAGTCCTGCAGGTCCCGCAGCGCGTCCTCGTCCCGGGCCACGATCAGCCCCGCCTGCGCGAGGGTGCTCGCCTTCACCGCCCCGAGGTACAGGGACCCGAGCACGTCCACCCGCATCGCCACGTCGGCCCCGTCGGGCAGCTCCACCGCGGGGACCGAGCGCCCGGCGTCGTCGTCGGCGGTGCGGGGCCGGTCGCCCAGCCGCTCGACCACGGGCTTGCCGCTGCTGGTGTCCAGCGCCCAGACGCCGTCGGCGTAGCCCATCGAGTCCACGAGGGAGATCACGATCCGCCCGCGGTAGGTGTACGGGCGGGCCTCCAGCGCGGCGGCGGGGTCCAGGACCCGCACCCACACCTTGTCGGACTCCGCGGTGACGCGGTACTTGGCCCGGTCCGCCATCGCCCACACCAGCGGGTCCTCCACGGGGGCGCGGCCGAAGCGGACCTGGTCCACGAGGTCCAGGGAGGTCACGAACTCCCACAGGGCGATCGACACGTCCGGGGAGGCGCCCACGAGGTCGAGCACCGTCAGGGTCAGCGGGTAGGAGGTGTTGGGCTCGAACCGGTAGGTCACGTAGCCGTCCGGGCGCATCGCGTCGTCGTAGTGCACGGCGCAGCGCACCTCGGGGTCCGCCTTCTGCGGGGTGATGGCGTACTCCCCCGTGTACTCGGGCCAGTGGTAGGCCACCCGGCTCACCGACCCGTGGGAGCTCTCGTGGAAGCGCTGGAAGAGCACGGGGGCGAGCTGGCGCACCGCCTCGCCGTCGGCCATCTCCACGCTGCCCACGGTCGGGGCTTTGAGCTGCAGGCGGGTCGTGGCGTCCACGGTGACCTCGCGGTTGAACGTGGCCGCGCCGAAGCCGAACCGGCCGTAGATGGTGGCCTCGGTCGCGGTCAGCAGCGCCACGGGGTAGCCGTCCCGCCGGGCGCGGTCGAGCTCTCCCGTCATGAGCCGGCGCAGCAGCCCGCGGCGGCTGTGCGTGGGCCGCACGGTGACCTCGGAGATGAGCCGGGCCCGCAGCAGCCGGCCGCGGCCCGCGTTGAGCGAGCCCTCCCAGGAGGTGAAGGTCGCCACGGGCCGCCGGGTGGGGAGTGCCGCCTCCGGCACGGCGTGCGGGTACGCCGCCCGCAGCCGCACCCGCTCGGCGTGCATCCAGGACAGAGTGCGCTCGAGGGTCTCGTCGGTCGGCTCCGCCTGGTGGAAGCCCTGCCGGATGGCCCGTACCCACTCCACGGCGGCCGGGTTGGCCGCGACGCCGCCGGGGCCCACGCCGAACTCCGCGAAGGTGTAGTCGTGCCCGCCGGCCGAGTAGGACTCGGTCACGGTGCCGGGGGTGGACGGTGTCGTCGGAGCGTCGTGCTGGGGGTCCATGGTGGGTTCCTCGTTCGCGGTGGGGTCGGGGAGCGGGCCGGCCGGGGCGCCGGTCCGGCCGGTCAGTGGGCCGCCTCGTGCCAGGAGCGGCCCGCGCCGACGTTGACCTCCAGCGGCACGGACAGCTCGGCGGCGCCGCCCATCTCCTCGCGCAGCACCCGCTCCACGGTCTCGCGCTCCCCGCGCACGACCTCCACCACGAGCTCGTCGTGGACCTGCAGGAGCATCCGGGAGCCGAGGCCCTCGTCGGTGAAGCGCCGGTCCACCCCGAGCATCGCCTTCTTGATGATGTCGGCGGCCGAGCCCTGGATGGGGGCGTTGAGGGCGGCGCGCTCGGCCATGGAGCGCAGCTGCCGGTTGTCGCTGGAGAGGTCCGGGAGGTACCGGCGGCGTCCGTCGATGGTGGCCGTGTAGCCGTCCTCGCGGGCCTGCTCCACGACGCCGCGCAGGTAGTCGCGCACCGCCCCGAACCGGGTGAAGTAGTCGCTCATCAGGGTGCGGGCCTCGTCGACGGGGATCCGCAGCTGCTTGGAGAGCCCGAAGGAGCTCAGCCCGTAGACCAGCCCGTAGCTCATGGCCTTGACCTTGGAGCGCATGGGCGCGGTGACCTCCTCCGGGGCCACCCCGAAGATCTTCGAGCCGACGAAGCGGTGCAGGTCCTCGCCGCTGCGGAACGCCTCGATCAGCGCCTCGTCCCCGGACAGGTGCGCCATGATGCGCATCTCGATCTGGGAGTAGTCGGCGGTGAGCAGCTGCTCGTAGGCCCGCCCGTCCTCCGGGCGCCCGACCACGAACAGCCCGCGGATGCGGCGGCCCTCCTCGGTGCGCACGGGGATGTTCTGCAGGTTGGGGTTGGTGGAGGACAGCCGGCCGGTGGCGGCGACGTTCTGCATGTAGGTGGTGTGCACGCGGCCGTCCTCGGCGATGGCCTTCTGCAGGCCCTCGACGGTCTGGCGGAGCTTGTTGGCGTCCCGGTAGGCCAGCAGGCCGGCGAGGAAGCGGTGCCCCTTGGAGTCCGGGTCGGTGCGGGTGAGCAGCTCCGCCACGGCGTCGGCATCGGTGGTGAAGCCGGACTTGATCTTCTTGGTCTTCGGCAGCCCCAGCTCCTCGAACATCACCTGCTGCAGCTGCTTGGTGGAGCCGAGGTTCACGGGCTCCGCGATCTGGGCGTGCGCCTCCTGCTGCGCCTGCTCGATCACCCGGGCGAAGTCGTCGAGCAGGACCTGCACCCCCTCGGGGTCCACGGCGATCCCGGCGAGCTCCATCCGGCCCAGCACCACGGCCAGGGGCAGCTCGAGGTCCGTGAGGAGGGCGGTCTGGTGGGTCTCGGCCAGCTTCTCCAACAGGTGCTCGGAGAGCTGGACGGTGGCGACCGCCAGCTCCGCCTCCCGCCGGAGCACCGCCGGGGCGGGCCAGGGCTCGGCGTCCAGGGCGAGCTGCTGCTGCCCCTCGGCGGCGGGGCCGTCCGCGGCGGGGGCCACCGCCAGGCCCAGCCGGTCCTCGAGCAGCGCGGGGAGCTCGTAGCTGCGCCGCGCCGGCTGCAGCAGGTAGGCCGAGAGCTGGGGGTCGTCCACGACCCCGGCCAGCGGCAGGCCGCGCACCGCGAGGGACTTCCAGACGTCCTTGAGCCCGTCCACGATCTTGGGCCGGTCCGCGTCGGCCAGCCAGCGGGCCAGTGCGGACTCGAGGTCGGAGTCGGCGGCCGCGAGGTCCAGGAACAGCGCGGACGGCTGGTGGCCGCCGCGGGCGAGGACCACTCCGGAGAGCTCGCGGGCGCCCGGCAGCACGGGGTCGTCGTCGCGGTGCAGGGCGTGCAGCACCACGGGGCCCTCCCCGCCGGCCAGCCACTGCTCGAGGTCCTCGGCGGTGCCGGGGCGCTCCACCTCGCCCAGGCCGAGGTCGGCCGGCGGGGCCGCCTCCTCGGCGGGGCGCCCGAAGGCGTCGAAGAGCCGGTTGCGCAGGCCGTCGCCGAACTCGAGGTCGTCGAAGACCTCCCCCACCGCCTGGGCGTCGGGCTCGGGCAGGCCGGCGTCGGCGAGGTCGACGTCCAGCGCGAGATCGGTGATCAGGCGGTTGAGCCGGCGGTTGCGCTCGACGTCGGCGCGGTGCTCGCGCAGCGCCTCGCCCTTCTTGCCCTTGACGCGGTCCGCGTGCGCGAGGATCGCGTCGACGCCGCCGTAGGCGAGGATCCACTTGGCCGCGAACCCCGCGCCCACGCCGGGGATCCCGGGGAGGTTGTCGGCCTGCTCCCCGGTCAGGGCCGCGAGGTCCGGGTAGTGCTGGGGCGGCACCTTGTACTTCTCCACCACGGCGGCGGCGTCCATGTGCTTGAGGTCGGACGGGGTGCGCCCGGGGTAGACCACCGTGACGTGCTCGTCGATCATCTGGAAGGCGTCCCGGTCCCCGGAGAAGACCAGCACCTCGTAGTCCTGCTCGGCGCCGCGGCGGGCGAGGGTGGCGAGGACGTCGTCGGCCTCGTGGCCCTCGGCGGTGACCACGGGCACGCCCAGGGCGTCGAGGATCCGGCGGATCTGCGGGACCTGCCCGTGGAACTCCTCGGGCGTCTCGTCCCGTCCGCCCTTGTACTCCTCGTACTCCTGGGAGCGCAGGGTGGGGCCGTCGAGGTCGAAGGAGACCACCAGGTGGGTGGGCCTCTGCTCGCGGATCAGCTTCACGAGCGTGTTCACGAAGCCGTAGACGGCCTCGGTGTGCCGGCCGTCGGAGGTCACGAAGGCGGGCCCGCCGCCGTACTCCGCGGCGCGGGACAGCGCGAAGAACGCGCGGAAGGCCAGGGAGTGGCCGTCGACCAGCAGCAGCTTCCGCTCGGGCCGGGAGACCGGGTAGGGGATCTCGACGTCGACGGGGTGGTCGGTGTCGGTCCCGACGGTCACCGTGCGGACAGCGGTCTCGGGGCTCGGGTCGGTCTGCGTGTGCTGCGTCGTTTTCTCCACGGACCCATCCTAGGGCCGGGCGGGAGCCGGGACCGGCGGTCCGCCGGGGCCCGGCGGGTCAGCCCGCGCGGCCGGACGGCGCGCTCAGGCGACCTGGTTGATGATGGCCTCGGCGACCTCCCGCATGGACAGCCGGCGGTCCATGGAGGTCTTCTGGATCCAGCGGAACGCCTCGGGCTCGGTGAGGCCCATCTTGGTGGTCAGCAGCGACTTCGCGCGCTCCACGAGCTTGCGGGTGGCGAACTGCTCCTTCATGTCCGAGACCTCGCGCTCGAGCGCGGCGATCTCCTCGGCGCGGGAGATCGCGATCTCGATCGCGGGCACGAGGTCGTCCACCGTGAACGGCTTGACCACGTAGGCCATGGCCCCCGCCTCGCGGGCCCGCTCCACGAGCTCCCGCTGGCTGAAGGCCGTCAGCAGGACCACCGGGGCGATCCGGTCCGAGGCGATCTGCTCCGCCGCGGTGATCCCGTCGAGGACGGGCATCTTCACGTCCATGAGCACGAGGTCGGGGCGGTGCTCGCGGGCGAGCTCCACGGCGCGCTGGCCGTTGTCGGCCTCCGCGACCACCTCGTAGCCCGCATCCTGGAGCATCTCCACGATGTCCAGGCGGATCAGGGTCTCGTCCTCGGCGACCACCACCCGGCGGGCCGGGCGCAGGTCGTTCTCCGCCGCCTCGCCGGACAGGTCGTCGCGGGTCTCGGGCTCCTCCGCCGGGGAGGGGTTCGGCTGCTCCGTCACGCTGACTCCTTGGCTGCTGGTGCGTCGTTGCCCGCGCCGCGCGGGCGGCGGGGCCGGCGGCGCCAGACTGCCCGGCGCCGCGCATTCCGTCCGATCAGCCCCAGCCTATAACTGTTGTAGAGTGGTCGAGCGCAGGAGCCGCCCTCCCGAGGCGGCGCGGACTGCGACCGCAGGCCCAAGTGGCGGAATTGGCAGACGCGCCGCACTCAAAATGCGGTTCCCCTGGAGTGTGGGTTCGAGTCCCACCTTGGGCACCAGCACCCCGGACCTCTCGGTCCGGGGTCTTCTCGTCCCACCCCCGTGCCGTCAGCCCGCGGCGCCCCGCTCCCGCACCAGGTTGGTGACCCGGGCGGTGGACAGCCGCCGCCCCCGCTCGTCGGTCATCACGACCTCGTGGACGGTGAGCGTGGCGCCCAGGTGCAGCGCCGTGCACGTGCCGGTGACCGTCCCGGAGGCCACGCCGCGCTGGTGCGTCGCGTTGACGTCGACACCCACCGCGTACCGCCCCGGACCGGCGTGCACGCTGGCCGCGGTCGAGGCGAGCGTCTCGGCGAGGACGCAGTGCGCTCCCCCGTGCAGGATCCCGCCCGGCTGCGTGTTCGGCTCGACCGGCATCGTGGCGACCGCCCGCCCGGGCGTGAGCTCCGTGAACCGGATGCCCATCGCCCGGGCGAGACCGCCCATCCCGTGCCCGGGGAAGGCTGCGTGCAGCTCCTCGGGGACCCCGTGCTCGCGCAGGTCCCGGGAGTGCTCCTCGGGGGTCATGGCCGGGGGGCTGCTCACCCCTCCCGCCACGGTCCCACGCGCTCGCGCCGCTGACCGCTGCCCAGCAGCTCCCCGGCGTCGGCGACGTCGCCCACGCGGTGCACCTTGACGAGGTTCGTGGTGCCGGCGACCCCGGGGGGCGAGCCGGCGCAGATCACCACGAGGTCGTCCTTGCCCGCGAGGCCCTGCTCCTGGAGGTGCAGGTCGACCTGCCGGGTCATCTCGTCGGTGTGGTCGACCTTCGCGACCTGGATCGGCTGCACGCCCCACAGCAGGGACATGAGTGCGGTGACGAGGGGCTCCGGGGTGAACGCCAGGATCGGGTGGGCCGGGCGCAGCCGGGAGAGCCGGCGGGCGGAGTCCCCGGACTGGGTGAACGTGCAGAGGTAGCTGACGTCGAGCTGCCGGGCGATGGTCACCGCCGCCCGCGTCACCGCGCCACCGCGGGTTCGGGGCTCCGTGCCCAGCGCCGGGACGCGCTCGAGGGCCTGGGACTCGATGGCCTCGATGATGCGGGCCATCGTCTCGATCGTCTCGATCGGGTACTTGCCCACCGAGGTCTCCCCGGAGAGCATGACCGCGTCGGCGCCGTCGAGCACGGCGTTGGCGCAGTCGGAGGCCTCGGCCCGGGTGGGGCGCGGGCTGTCGATCATCGACTCGAGCACCTGGGTCGCGACGATCACGGGCTTGGCCCAGCGCCGGGCGAGCTCGATGGCGCGCTTCTGCACGATCGGGACCTGCTCCAGCGGCAGCTCCACGCCCAGGTCACCGCGGGCCACCATGATGCCGTCGAACGCGTCGATGATCTCGTGCAGGGCGTCCACCGCCTGCGGCTTCTCGATCTTGGCGATCACCGGCAGCCGCCGGCCCTCCTCGTCCATGATCTCGTGCACCCGCACGATGTCCTTGGCGTCGCGCACGAAGGACAGGGCGATCAGGTCCACGCCGCGGCGCAGGGCCCAGCGCAGGTCGTCCTCGTCCTTCTCCGACAGGGCCGGGACGTTCACGGCCACGCCGGGAAGGTTGATGCCCTTGTTGTTGGACACCGCCCCGCCCACGACCACCTCGGTGGTGACGGTGGTGTCGGAGACGGCGGTGGCGCGCAGGGCGACCCGGCCGTCGTCGATGAGCAGCGGGTCGCCCACGTTGACGTCGCCCGGCAGGGCCTTGTGCGTGGTGGAGCACAGGCTCGCGGTGCCCTCGACGTCCTCGACGGTGATGGAGAACACGTCGCCGGGGAGCAGCTCGTGCGGGCCGTCCGCGAAGCGGCCGAGCCGGATCTTCGGTCCCTGCAGGTCCGCGAGGATCGCGACCGTCTGCCCGGCGTCCGCCGAGGCGCGCCGCAGGTTCTCGTAGGACGCGTCGTGCACGGAGTGGTCGCCGTGGCTCATGTTGAGCCGGGCCACGTTCATGCCGGACCGGATCGCCTGGGAGAGGTTCTCGTACGAGGAGATGGCCGGGCCGATCGTGGCCACGATCTTTGCTCGTCGCATGTGTGCCGCCTTGGGTCGAGGGATGCCACCGGGGAGGACGCGCACAGCACTGCGGCCGGGGGCTCCGTCGCGCAGGACACGACGCAGCTCCCGGCCGCACTGCCTGGATGTCCGCCCTGGGGCGGGAGGTCGTTCCCAGCCTACCAACGCCGCCGCCGGTGTCGAGGCGCCCGGCCCGTCGGCCCGCCCCGGACGTGCGACGGCGCGGGCCGCCCCCTCCCTCTCGGAAGGGGGCGGCCCGCGCCGCGGGACCGTGGGGCCCGGTGCCGTCCTACAGGGTGAGGTCGATGGCCCGGTCGGTCGGGGCCACGGGCTCGGGCAGACGGGTCGAGCCCATGAGGAACCGTTCGACGGCGGCCGCGCAGGCGCGGCCCTCGGCGATCGCCCAGACGACGAGGGACTGGCCGCGGCCGGCGTCGCCGCACGCGAAGACGCCGTCCACGCTGGTCATGTACCGGTCGTCCCGGGCCAGGTTGGTCCGGCCGTCCAGCTCGGCGCCGATCTGCTCGGTGATGTCCTCGGACTCGTTGCCGGTGAAGCCCAGGGCCAGGAAGACGAGGTCCGCCGGGATCACCCGCTCGGTGCCGCCCTTGGGGGCGCGCCGGCCGTCGGGCAGGTACTCGGTCTCGGCGACCTTCAGGCCGGTGAGCCTGCCGCCCTCCCCCACGAACTCCACGGTGGAGGCCATGTAGGTGCGGTCGCCGCCCTCCTCGTGGGAGGTCGAGACCTCGAAGACCTTGGGCATCATGGGCCACGGGTCGGCGTCGGAGCGGTCCGCGGCGGGCTTGCGCCCGATCGCCAGGGACGTGATCGACGCCGCGCCCTGGCGGTTGGCGGTGCCGATGCAGTCCGAGCCGGTGTCGCCGCCGCCCAGGACGATGACGTGCTTGCCCGCCGCGGAGATCTGGTCCTCGACCTCGTCCCCGGCCACCACGCGGTTGCCCTGCACCAGGTAGTCCATCGCGAAGTGGACGCCGTCCAGGTCCCGGCCCGGGATCTCGAGGTCCCGCGGCCGGGTGGCGCCGGTGGCGACCACCACGGCGTCGTAGCGGCGCTTGAGCTGGTCCCAGGTGATGTCCTTGCCGATCTCCACCCCGGGGCGGAAGCGGGTGCCCTCGGCGCGCATCACGTCGAGGCGCCGGTCGAGGACCTCCTTCTCCATCTTGAAGTCGGGGATGCCGTAGCGCAGCAGCCCGCCGATGCGGTCGTCGCGCTCGTAGACCGCCACCGTGAACCCGGCCTGGGTCAGCTGCTGGGCGACCGCGAGGCCGCCGGGCCCGGAGCCCACGACCGCCACGGTCTTGCCGACCAGGCGCTGGGGCACGTACGGCTTGACGATGCCCTCGTCGAAGCCCATTTCCCCGATCGAGTACTCGATCTGCTTGATGGTCACCGCCGGCTGGTTGATGCCGAGCACGCACGAGGACTCGCACGGGGCCGGGCAGACCCGCCCGGTGAACTCCGGGAAGTTGTTGGTGGCGTGCATGCGCTCGACCGCCTCGGCGTCGAGGCCCCGCCACACGAGGTCGTTCCACTCGGGGATCAGGTTGCCGAGGGGGCAGCCCTCGTGGCAGAAGGGGATCCCGCAGTCCATGCACCGGCCGGCCTGCTTCTGCAGGACCCCCCGGTCCTGGGCCTCCTGGACCTCCTTCCAGTCCATGATCCGGACGGGCACCGGCCGCTTGGGGCGGTCGACGCGCTCGGTCACCTTCATGAAACCGCGCGGATCAGCCACGGGTCGTCACCTCCAGGATCTTGTGCCAGGCCTCGTCGCCGTCGGGGTCCTGCCCCTGGGTCCGGGCCTCTTCGCGGATGCCCTGCACGGCGGCGTACTCCCGCGGCAGGACCTTGGTGAAACGCCCGAGCGTGGCCACGGGGTCGGCCAGGAGCCGGTCCGCGAGCTCGGAGCCCGTCTCCTCGGCGTGCTTCGTGATGAGCGCCAGCACGACTTCGGCGTCCGCCTCGTCCAGGGGCAGCAGCTGCAGCTCGCCGCCGTCGCGCGCCTGCTTGTTGACCGAGGTCTCGGCGAGGTCGATGACGTAGGCCACGCCGCCGGACATGCCGGCGCCGAAGTTGCGCCCCGTGCGGCCGAGCACCAGGGCGGTGCCGCCGGTCATGTACTCGCAGCCGTGGTCGCCGATGCCCTCGACCACCGCCGTGGCGCCCGAGTTGCGCACCAGGAACCGCTCGCCCACGGTGCCGCGCAGGAAGATCTCCCCGCTCGTGGCGCCGTAGCCGATCACGTTGCCCGCGATGACGTTCTCGGAGGCCTCGAACACCGCGTCCCGCTCGGGGCGCACGATGATCCGCCCCCCGGACAGGCCCTTGCCGCTGTAGTCGTTGGCGTCGCCCTCGAGCCGCAGGGTGATGCCCTGCGGGAGGAACGCGCCGAGGGACTGGCCGGCCTGGCCCGTGAGCGTCACGTCGATGGTGTCGTGGGCGAGGACGTCCGTGCCGAACGTCCGCGTCACCACGTGGCCGAGCATCGTGCCGACCGCGCGGTCCGTGTTGATGATGTGCTGCTGGATCCGCACGGGCTCGCGCTTCTCCAGGGCGGCCCGGGAGAGCCGGATCAGCTCGTTGTCGAAGTGCTTCTCCAGCTCGTGGTCCTGGCCGCGCATGTTGCGCACCGCCGCGCCCCGGTGCTCGAGCACCGTGGAGTGCAGGATCGGCGAGAGGTCCAGCCCGTGCGCCTTCCAGTGGTCGATGGCGTCCTTGGTCTCGAGGACCTCGGCGTGCCCGACGGCCTCCTCGATCGAGCGGAACCCGAGCTGGGCCAGGTACTCCCGGACCTCCTCGGCGATGAACTCGAAGAAGTTCACCACGTGCTCGGCCCGCCCCGTGAACCGCTTGCGCAGCTCCGGGTTCTGGGTGGCCACGCCCACCGGGCAGGTGTCCAGGTGGCACTTGCGCATCATGATGCAGCCCTCGACGATCAGCGGCGCCGTGGCGAAGCCGAACTCCTCCGCGCCGAGCAGCGCGGCGACGATCACGTCCCGGCCGGTCTTCATCTGCCCGTCCGCCTGGACGACCACGCGGTCCCGCAGCCCGTTGAGCATCAGCGTCTGCTGGGTCTCGGCGAGGCCGAGTTCCCAGGGGGCGCCGGCGTGCTTGAGGGAGTTCAGCGGGGCCGCGCCCGTGCCGCCGTCGTGCCCGGAGACGAGCACCACGTCCGCCTTGGCCTTGGTGACGCCCGAGGCCACGGTGCCGATGCCGATCTCGGAGACCAGCTTGACGTGCACCCGGGCCTGCGGGTTGGAGCGCTTGAGGTCGTAGATCAGCTGCGCCAGGTCCTCGATCGAGTAGATGTCGTGGTGCGGCGGCGGCGAGATCAGGGACACGCCCGGGGTGGAGTGGCGCGTGCGGGCGATCCACGGGTACAGCTTCTGGGCCATGAGCTGGCCGCCCTCGCCGGGCTTCGCGCCCTGGGCCATCTTGATCTGGATGTCGTCGGCGTTGGTCAGGTACAGGCTCGTGACGCCGAACCGGCCGGAGGCCACCTGCTTGATCGCCGAGCGCCGCTGCGGGTCGAGCAGCCGGTCGACGTCCTCGCCGCCCTCACCGGTGTTGGACTTCGCGCCGAGCCGGTTCATCGCGATCGCCAGGGTCTCGTGCGCCTCCTGGGAGATGGAGCCGTAGCTCATCGCCCCGGTCTGGAAGCGCTTGACGATCGAGCTGACGGGCTCGACCTCCTCGAGCGGCACCGGCTTGCGGTCCGCGGTGAAGCCGAGCAGCCCGCGCAGGGTCAGCAGCTTCTTCGTCTGGTCGTCCACGAGCTTCGTGTAGGACTTGAAGATGTCGTAGCGGCCGGTGCGGGTGGCGTGCTGCAGCCGGAAGACGGTCTGGGGGTTGAACAGGTGCGGCGGGCCGTCCCGGCGCCAGTCGTACTCGCCGCCGGTCTCGAGGTCCCGGTGGGGCTCGGTCACGCCGTCCGCCGGGTACGCCCGGCGGTGGCGGGAGGCCGTCTCCTCCGCGATCACGTCGAGGCCGATGCCGCCGATCTGGGTGTGGGTGCCGGTGAAGTAGTCGTCCACGAGCTCGCGCGACAGGCCGAGGGCCTCGAAGACCTGGGCGCCGCAGTAGGAGGAGACCGTGGAGATGCCCATCTTGGACATGATCTTCTGCACGCCCTTGCCCAGGGCCTTGATCAGGTTGTGCACCGCGTGCTCGGTGGTGATCCCGGTGAGGTCGCCCGAGCGGACCAGCTCCTCCGCGGACTCCATCGCCAGGTAGGGGTTCACCGCGGACGCGCCGTAGCCGATGAGCAGTGCCACGTGGTGGACCTCGCGCACGTCACCCGCCTCCACGACCAGCGCCACCTTGGTGCGGGTCGCGGAGCGCAGGAGGTGGTGGTGCACGGCCGAGGTGAGCAGCAGCGACGGGATCGGGGCCCACGCGCCGTTGGAGTCGCGGTCGGAGACGATCACGTACTCGACGCCGCGGGCCACCGCCGCGGAGACCTTCTCGCAGATCTCCGCGATCCGGGCGCGCAGGGACTCCGCGCCGCCGTCGGGGCGGTACAGGCCCCGCACCTTGAGGGCCGCGGGCATCCCGTCCTCGCCCTCGAGGTGCAGGAACTGGTCGAGCTGGTCGTTGTCGATGACCGGGAAGTCCACCGCGACCTGGCGGGTGCGGACCCGCTCGGTGGTCAGCAGGTTGCCGGAGGGGCCCACGGAGCCGCGCAGGCTCGTGACGAGCTCCTCGCGGATGGCGTCCAGCGGGGGGTTGGTGACCTGGGCGAAGGACTGCACGAAGTAGTCGAACAGGGTGCGGGACTTCTCGGAGAGCACGGCGATCGGGGTGTCGGTGCCCATCGCGTAGATGGGCTCGGCGCCCTTGGCCGCCATGGGCCCGACGATCATCTTCAGCTCCTCCTGCGTGTACCCGAAGGTCTTCTGGCGCAGGGTGATGGAGGAGCGCGGGTGGATCATGTGCTCGCGCTCGGGGAGGTCCGTGATGTCGACGATGTTGCTGTCGGCCCACTCCTCCCACGGGGCGGCGGAGGCGATCTGGGCCTTGATCTCGGCGTCCTCGACGATCCGGCCCTGCGCGGTGTCCACGAGGAACATCGTGCCCGGGGACACGCGGCCCTTGCGCACGATCTTGCGGTCCCCGACGTCGACGACGCCGACCTCCGAGGCGAAGACGACCAGGCCGTCGTCCGTGACCCAGAACCGGCCGGGGCGCAGCCCGTTGCGGTCCAGCAGGGACCCGACCTGCACGCCGTCGGTGAAGGCCACCGCGGCGGGCCCGTCCCACGGCTCCATGAAGGAGGCGTGGTAGCGGTAGAACGCCTTGCGGGCGGGGTCCATGGTCTCGTGGTTCTCCCAGGCCTCCGGGATCATCATCATCATGGCCTGGGTGACCGGGCGGCCGGAGAGCACGAGCAGCTCGGCGACCTCGTCCAGGGACTGCGAGTCGGAGGCGCCCTCCGAGCAGATCGGGAACAGCTCCTCGGGGTTGCGGCCCAGCAGCGGGGACTTCA
Organism: Kocuria rosea; assembly: GCF_006094695.1. NCBI lineage: Bacteria > Bacillati > Actinomycetota > Actinomycetes > Micrococcales > Micrococcaceae > Kocuria > Kocuria rosea. Next base: position 2,325,349 of record NZ_CP035103.1, read on the forward strand.
GCTGCGACTGGCGGGCGCGCATCCAGTTCCGGTTGCCCTTGACGGTGTTGATCTCGCCGTTGTGCGCGAGCGTGCGCATGGGCTGGGCCAGCGGCCACGAGGGGAAGGTGTTGGTGGAGAACCGGGAGTGCACGATCGCGAGCTCGGTGGTGAACCGCTCGTCGGACAGGTCCGGGTAGAAGGGCTCGAGCTGCTGGGTGGTCAGCATGCCCTTGTAGACGATCGTGCGCGAGGACAGCGAGGGGAAGTAGACGCCGGACCGGTTCTGGGCGCGCTTGCGCAGCCGGAACGCCTTCTGGTCCAGGCGCCGCCGGGCGGCCTCGTCCTCGGGGGCCGGCGTGGTCTCGGCCACGAAGAGCTGCACGAAGTAGGGCATGACCTCCCGCGCGGACCGGCCCACCACGGACTCGGCGATCGGGACGGGCCGCCAGCCGAGGACCTGCAGCTCCTCGGAGCGCGCGAGATCCTCGAGGGCGCCCTGGATCCGCTCCGCGTTCTCCCCGCCGTGCGGGAGGAACGCGGTGCCCACGGCGTAGCCGCCCAGGGGCGGCAGCTCGAAGTCCAGCACGGCGCGGAAGAACGCGTCCGGCAGCTGGGTCAGCAGCCCGGCGCCGTCACCGGTGCCCTCGTCGCCGCCCACGGCGCCGCGGTGCTCCAGGTTGCGCAGTGCCGTCAGCGCCGCGTCGACGATCTCGTGGCTCGGGGCGCCGTTGAGGGTCGCGACCACGGCGAGGCCGCACGCGTCCTTCTCCTCGTCCGGGTGGTAGAGGCCCTGCTCCTCGGGCGCGTTGGAGAACTGCTCGAACGGGGACTCCGGCTGCTCCTGCGCGGTCTCGGCGGGATCGGCCGGACGCGGGTCCGTGCCGCCCTGGGCGGAAGTGTCACCGGGGGTGCCGGCCGGGGTAGAGGTCATGACTGACGTCTCCTCACCATGGGATGCGGTCAACAGGAGCGGCCCCCGCGGCAGAGCTCCGGTCGGGAGGTGCCGCCGGATCGTGAGCTGCCGCCGACGTCCTCGAGCAGTGGTCGAAGAGGTGCCGGGCGGCGGAAGGGCCCCGTTCCAGGAATGTCCGACGATGGACGATCGTGGCGTGCACCGGAGCGGTGGACGTGGTTCACCCGTCCGCCCGTCAGGCGCTGGAAAAATCTAGCACTCAGATGTTACAGCTCTGAAAACTCTCCGGCCAGGAGCCCCGGTGCGGCCCCCGGTGCGGTATCAGGCGCGCGAGGGCTCCACCGCGGCGCCGCGGGCCCTGCGGCGGCGGAGCACCGCCGCCGCGAAGAGGGCCAGCCCGAGCAGCACGAGCCCCAGGGCGGTCCACACGTGCACGCGCAGGCCCAGCACCATGAGGGACGGGTCGATCCGCAGGAACAGCTCGATGAGCATCCGGCCCAGGCCGTAGTGGACCAGGTAGAGCGCGAAGAGGCGGCCGCCGTCCAGGCGGAACCGCCGGTCCAGGGCCAGCAGGAGCACCACGCCGAGCAGGTTCCACAGGGACTCGTAGAGGAACGTGGGGTGGAAGAGCGTGTCGGCCGGCAGCCCGGCCGGGAAGTTCGGGCTGCCGGGGTCGATCTCGAGGCCCCACGGCAGGGTGGTGGGCCGGCCGAAGAGCTCCTGGTTGAACCAGTTGCCCCAGCGCCCGATCGCCTGCGCGAGGAGCAGGCCGGGTGCCGCGGCGTCGGCGAAGACGGCCAGGGAGACGTTGTTGCGGCGGCACACCCACCACGCGGCCGCCGCGCCGAAGGCCACGGCCCCCATGATCCCGAGGCCTCCCTCCCAGATCCGCAGCGCGTCGACGGGGTCGGCGCCCGGGCCGAAGTAGCCGGCCGGGTCGGTGATGAGCACGTGGTAGGCGCGGGCGCCCACGATCCCGGCGGGAACGGCCCACATCACGATGTCCCACACGATCTCCGGGTCCAGCCCCCGGGCCGCCCAGCGGCGCGTGGTCAGCCACAGCGCCGCCGCGATGCCCGCGAGGATGCACAGCGCGTAGGCGTGCACGGTCAGCGGGCCGAGCGAGAAGCCGGACCAGTCCGGGGAGGGGATGCCCTGCCGGAGCGGGGCGCTCATCAGGGCGGGCACGGGGGGAACGGCGCTCAGCAGCATGCGGTGGGGCCTCGGCTCGTGGGGTCGTCGGGACGGGCGGCCCCGCCCGGAGGAGGGCGGGGCGCCACGTCACGCTATCAGGCGCGCCCGGCCAGTTCCCGGGCCAGCGCGCCCACGGCCTCGGGGCCGCCGTCGGCCAGCGCCTGCACGAGGGCGGTGCCCACGATGACGCCGTCCGCGTAGGCCCCGATCTCCTCGACGTGCTCCCGGCGGGAGACGCCCAGGCCCACGCACACGTGCTGGGCCCCGGCGGCGCGGGTGTCCGCCACGAGCTTCTCGGCGACGTCGGAGACGGCGTCCCGGGCGCCGGTGACACCCATCACGGAGACCGCGTAGACGAAGCCGCTCGCGGCCTTGACCACCAGGTCGAGCCGCTCCCGCGAGGAGGAGGGCGCCACCAGGAAGATCCGGTCCAGGCCGTGGGCCTGGGACGCGGCGAACCACTCCCGGGCCTCGTCGGGGATCAGGTCGGGGGTGATCATCCCCGCTCCCCCGGCCTCGGCGAGCCGGCGGGCGAACGTGTCGACGCCCATCTGCAGGACGGGGTTCCAGTAGGTCATCACCACGGGCACCGCGTCGGTGCGCTCGGCCACGGCACGGACCACGCGGAACACGTCGGCCACCCGGAACCCGTTGGCGAGGGCCGTGGTGGTCGCGTGCTGGATCACCGGCCCGTCCATGACGGGGTCCGAGTACGGGATGCCGATCTCGATGACGTCGGCGCCGTTGGTGCCCAGGGCCACGGCCGCCTCGATGGACTCGTCGACGGTCGGGAAGCCGGCGGGGAGGTAGCCGACGAGGGCCGGCCGGCCCTGGTCCCGGCACTCGGCGATGCGCGCGGCGAGCCTCGAGCCGGGGTCGGCGCTCAGGCCCGGCGGCAGGAGGCGGGAGGCGAGGTCCGCCCCGGGGGTCTCGTGTCGGGTGGTGCTCACAGTCGCTCGCCCTTCTCACCGAGCTCGGCCTCGGCGCTGTCGTCCGGGAGCATCCCGAACCATTCCGCGGCGGTCGCCACGTCCTTGTCGCCGCGCCCGGAGAGGGAGACCACGATGATCTTCTCCGCGGCCGCCTCCGGCCCGAGCTCCTCCACCCAGCGCCGGCCGATCTTCAGCGCGCCGGCCAGGGCGTGGGAGGTCTCGATGGCGGGGATGATGCCCTCGGTGCGGCACAGGAGCCGGAAGGACTCCATCGCCTCCACGTCGGTGATCGCCTCGTAGCGCGCCCGCCCGATGTCGTGCAGGTAGGAGTGCTCGGGGCCCACGGCCGGGTAGTCCAGGCCCGCGGAGATCGAGTGGGACTCGAGCGTCTGCCCGTCCTCGTCCTGCATGAGGTAGGTCCGGGCGCCGTGCAGCACCCCGGGGCGGCCCAGCGAGATCGTGGCGGCGTGGCGTCCGGACTCCACGCCGTCCCCGCCGGCCTCGAGGCCGTAGAGCTCCACCGAGGGGTCGTCCAGGAAGCCGTGGAAGATGCCGATCGCGTTGGACCCGCCGCCCACGCAGGCCGCGACGGCGTCCGGGAGGCGCCCGGCCTGGGCCAGGATCTGCTCGCGGGTCTCCTCGCCGATCTGCTCGTGGAAGTAGCGGACCATCGCGGGGAACGGGTACGGCCCCGCCGCGGTGCCCAGCAGGTAGTGGGTGTGCTCGACGGAGGCGACCCAGTCCCGCAGGGCCTCGTTGATCGCGTCCTTCAGCGTGCGGGAGCCGTTGGTCACGGGCACCACGGTGGCTCCCAGCAGCTCCATGCGCGCGACGTTGAGGGCCTGGCGCCGGGTGTCCTCCTCGCCCATGTAGACCACGCACTCCATGCCGAACAGGGCGGCGGCGGTGGCCGAGGCCACGCCGTGCTGGCCGGCGCCGGTCTCGGCGATCAGCCGGGTCTTGCCCATCCGGCGCGCCAGCAGGGCCTGGCCGAGCACGTTGTTGATCTTGTGCGAGCCGGTGTGGTTGAGGTCCTCCCGCTTGAGGAAGATCCGGCACCCGGCCTCGGCGGCGAAGCGCTGGGCCTCGGTGAGCAGGGAGGGCCGGTTCGAGTAGTCGCGGGAGAGCCGCTGGAACTCCGCAGTGAACTCCGGGTCGGCCTTCGCCTTCTCGAACACGTCCGTGAGCTCGTCGAGCGCGGCGATGAGGGACTCGGGCATCCACCGGCCCCCGAAGTCCCCGAAGTACGGCCCGGGGGCCTCGCGCAGGGAGGCGGCCTCCGCGGCGACGGCCTCCGCCTCGGCCTCGGGGACGTGCCGCCGGGCGCGCGCGGCGGCACCGGCCGCGCGGAAGGCCGCGATGGTGGACGCGGGCTCGGCGCTGCGCACGAGGGCCTCGCCGACCAGGACGGCCTTGGCACCGTGCGAGGCGTAGAGGGCGATCTGCTCCTCGCCCTCGACGCCGGACTCGGCCACGATCACCGCGTCCTGGGGCAGGAGGCCGGCGAGCCGGCCGAAGGTCTCGACGTCGGTGTCGAGGGTCTTGAGGTTGCGGACGTTGACGCCCACGATGCGGGCGCCCACGGCGACCGCCCGCTCGATCTCCTCGGGCGTGTGCGTCTCCACCAGGGCGTGCATGCCCAGCTCGTGGGTCAGCGCGAGGAAGCGGCGCAGCTCGTCGTCGGAGAGGGCGGCGACGATCAGCAGGACGAGGTCGGCCCCGTGGGCGCGCGCCTCCCAGATCTGGTACTCGTCGACCGTGAAGTCCTTGCGCAGCACGGGCACCCCCACCGCCGCGCGCACGGCGTCGAGGTCCGCCAGGGAGCCGTTGAAGCGTCGCTGCTCCGTCAGCACGGAGATCACCGAGGCCCCGCCGTGCTCGTAGGCCGCGGCCAGGCGCGCCGGGTCCTCGATCGGGGCCAGCGCGCCCTTGGAGGGGCTCGAGCGCTTGACCTCGGCGATGACCTGCACGGCGTCCGTGCTGGGTCCCCGGAGCGCCGACTCGGCGTCCAGGGCCGGCGGCCGCTGCGCGGCGGCCCGGCGGAGCTCGTCGAGGCCGACGCGCTCACGGCGCTCCGCGAGATCCGCCCGGACGCCCTCGATGATGGCGTCCAGGACCGTCCCGGTGCTCTGTTGCGACATGGTTTCCTGTCCTCTCGGCGGCGCTGGCCGCGCTGGTGCGTTCGTGGGCCGCGCCCGGACCGGGCGGGGACGGCGACCGGTCCCTTCCGGGGGCCGGTCGGCCCGTGCGCGTGCCGCGCTCCCGGGGCCGGCCCGGTCTCAGCCCTGGTGCTGGCGGGCCTCGTGCTTGCGCTGCTCGGAGCCGCTGCCGTGGCCCATCCTGCTCAGCACGGCGCCGGCGACGAGCCCGACGACGACCAGCACGATGCCCGCGATCAACAGGGCGGTGCTGCCCACCGTGAAGCCCACCACGCCGACGATGACGCCCACCGACATGATGCCGACGGTCACCCACGCGGCCAGCGTGTTGCCGTGCCCCACGAAGCCGGTGTGGTCGAGGACGATCTCGTTTCCGTTTGCCATGTTGTTGCACTCCCGATTTCCCTGCCGGAGCCGGCCGGCTCCGCGCGCACGGCCCCGGCGGGGCGCGGCGGTTGCTGACAGTCTGTCCCGTCCCATTGTGCCACCCCTCGGCCCGCGCCCGCGCACGCCCCACGGGGCCCCGGGGCGCCCGCTGCCCCGCCGCGGCGGGCCCGGGCCCCGGGGCGGGCAGGGTGCTCAGGCGGTGGGGTCGTGGCCCTCGGTGAGGGCGTCCCACGAGTCGATCTCGTCGCCGGAGCGGGCCGTCGCGGCCGGGGGCCCGTCCGCCCCGGAGCGCTCGTAGCGCCGGGCCGCGGTCCAGGTGCGGCCGGCCACGAGGGCCCAGGCGCCGCACAGCGCCACGAGCGCCGAGGCGGCCGCCGCGAGCGGGGGCCAGGCGGTGACGGCGAAGTCGCCGCCGGCGTTGATCATGCCGGTGGCCTCGCCCACGGCGGTCTGCGCGGCCCCGGCCGGATCGGCCAGCACGGCCACGGACGCGGCCAGTGCGCCGAGGCCGGCGAGCACGACCACCACGGACACCACGGTGCGCAGCACCCGGCCGGAGATCGCCGTGGTGAGGGCACCGGCGGCCGCGACGAGCCCGAGGGCGGTGACGGCCGGCGCGGCGTCGGACCCGGCGACGTCCACGGTCACGGGCTCGAGCGTGGTCTGCACCGTGGCGGAGACCCAGGTGGCGGCCGAGCAGGCGAACACGGCCAGGGCGGCGACCAGGGTGGCGAGCACCACCGTGGACCGCCGGGACAGCGCCGCCCGCCGGGAGCCGCGGGCCTCAGGCACGCCCGGCGCCCGTCTCCGGCACGGCCACCCGGTCGAGGTCCAGGGCGTGCAGCCGCTCGGCGAGCAGCACCGCCCGCAGCGGTGCGGTGGCCTTGTTGAGGGACTCGAGGGCCTCGGTCTCGGGGTCGGAGTCGGCGACGATCCCGCCGCCGGCCTGGACGTAGGCCTTGCCGTCGACGAGCAGGGCCGTGCGGATGGCGATGGCCATGTCCATGTCCCCCGCGAAGTCGAGGTAGCCGACCACGCCGCCGTAGACGGCGCGGCGCAGGGGCTCGTACTCGTCGAGCAGGCGCAGGGCCCGGGGCTTGGGCGCCCCGGAGAGGGTGCCGGCGGGGAACGTCGCGGCGAGCACGTCGTAGGCGGTGGCGTCCGGGCGCATCCGGCCGACGACGTTGGAGCACAGGTGCATGATGTGGCTGAAGCGCTCCACCTCCATGAACTCCGTGACCTCCACCGAGCCCGGGACGGCGATCTTGGAGATGTCGTTGCGCGCGAGGTCCACGAGCATGAGGTGCTCGGAGCGCTCCTTCTCGTCCTGGAGCAGGTCCCGCTCCAGCGCCAGGTCCTCCTCGACCGTGCGCCCGCGCGGGCGGGACCCGGCGATGGGGTGGGTCACCGCCTGGTCCCCCGTGACGGTCACGAGCGCCTCCGGGGAGGAGCCGACGATCGAGAAGGGACGGCCGCCGGCGTCCTCGAAGCTGTACAGGTACATGTACGGGCTGGGGTTGATGGCGCGCAGCATGCGGTAGACGTCGAGGGAGTCGGCCGTGCACTCGGTCTCGAAGCGCCGGGAGACGACCACCTGGAAGATGTCCCCGTCCACGATGGCCTTCTTGCCCTCCACGATGGAGTTCATGAACAGGGTGCGGTCCCAGCTCTGGTCGACCTTGGACTCGAGGTCCCCCCGGATCTCGTCGCTGCCGGTGAGCGTCGAGGCCGTGCCGTGGCCGAGGGGCCGGGCGAGCCGCTCGAGCATCGCGTGCACCCGGTCCACGGCGTCGGCCCAGGCCTCGTCGACGCGCTCGTCGGTGTCGTCGAAGTTGATCGCGTTGGCCACGAGCATCACGGTGCCGTCCGTGTTGTCGTGGATAGCGATGTCCGAGACCAGGTTCATGGCCAGCTCGGGGATGCGCAGGTCGTCCTCCGGCGGGTGCGGGAGCTTCTCCCAGCGGCGCACGGCCTCCCAGCCGACGAAGCCCACGAGCCCGGAGGTCAGCGGGGGGACGTCCTCGAAGCGCTCCGTGTGCAGCAGCGCCATGGTGTCCCGCAGCGCCTCGACGGGATTGCCGCCGGTGGGGGCGCCGGCCGGGGCCTGCCCGATCCAGTGCGCCTCGCCGTCCCGGGCGGTGAGCGTGGCCCGCGAGTTGGCGCCGATGAAGGAGTAGCGGGACCAGACGCCGCCCTCGGCGGCGGACTCGAGGAGGAACGTGCCCGCCCGGGCCGCCCCGTCCTCGAGGGCGAGGGCCCGGTAGAGACCGATCGGGGTCATGGCGTCCGCGAGGATCTTGACGCGGACGGGGATGACGCGGCGCTCCGCGGCGAGCGCGCGGAACTCCTCGAGCGTGGGGCTGATGCTGCCCAGGTCCTGCATGGGTGTCGACCTGACTTCCTGGTGGCGGACGGGAGGGAGGAGGGTGGCGGGGCTCAGACGGCGGCGACGGCGCCGAGGTCGCGGCCGTCGAAGCAGCTGCGGGTGCCGGTGTGGCAGGCCGCCCCGGTCTGGTCGACCCGGACGAGGAGGGCGTCGCCGTCGCAGTCGAGGCTCACGCTGTGCACGGCCTGGACGTGCCCGGACGTGTCGCCCTTGCGCCAGTACTCCTGGCGGGAGCGGGACCAGAACGTCACGCGGCCCTCCGTGAGGGTGCGGCGCAGGGCCTCGTCGTCCATCCAGCCCAGCATGAGCACCTCGAGGGTGTCGTGCTGCTGCACCACGGCGGCCACGAGGCCCGAGGGGTCGCGCTTGAGCCGCCGGGCCACGGCGGGGTCGAGGACGTCGGTTCCAGTGTCGGGGGTCTGCTCGCTCATCGCCACCCATCCTATCGACCTGTCCGGGCGGCCCGGCCCCCGGCGTCCCCCGGCGTTCGCCGGGGACCGCCGGAGCCGTCAGGGGGCCTCCGGCCGGGCACACCACCGGAGCCCGTCCGTGTCCTCGCCCGTGTCTTCGCCCGTGTCCTCGTACTCGTCGGGGGACCCCCCGGTGTCCGCGTGGCCGAGCAGCCGGCGGGTCAGCGCCTCCCGACCGGAGAGGAGCTCGTCGAGGGCGGCGGACAGGTCCGCGTCCGCCGCGTCCTCGCCCCGGACCGCCGCCGCGAGGACGGCCCGGCGGACCAGCTCCTTCGGGAAGGAGCCGGTGGTCCCCTCCGCGCGCACCGCCGCGGCGTCGAGGGCGGCGGCGGAGAACCGCTGCTCCCCCGCGTACCGCCGGAACAGCCGGGACCGGGCGTCCGCGTCCGGCAGCGGCACCTCGACCGCGAGGTCCACGCGCCCGGGGCGCTCGGCGAGCGCCCGCTCCAGCACGGCCACGCGGTTCGTCGTGAGGACGAACGCGACGTCGGCGTCGCCGTCGAGCCCGTCCAGGGCGTCGAGCACCTCGAAGAGCATCGGCTGGGGCCCGGGCCCGAGGTCCCGGTCCATCGCCACGAGGTCGACGTCCTCGAGCACCACGATCGACGGCTGGAAGGTGCGGGCCACCTCGGCGGCGGCCCCGATGAGGTGCAGGCCCGACCCGGTCAGCAGGATCGCCGTGGTCCCCGGGGTGACGGAGAGCAGGTGCCGGACCGTGAGGGTCTTGCCGGTCCCCGGCGGGCCGTGGAGCAGGATCCCGCGCTTGAGGTGCTGGCCCGCGGCCCGGAGCGCGTCGCGGTGCTCCCCGATGCCCACGACGTGCCCCACGACCTGCTCCAGCAGGCCCGGGGCCAGCACGATCTCGTCGGCGGGCACGTGCGGGCGCGGCAGGAACGTGGCCCCGGCCTCGCTGCCGTACTCGGTGGCGGCGAACGAGAGCACCTGGCCGCGCAGCACGCTGCGCTCGAGCATCAGCGCCCGCAGCCGGGCGAGGAACGTGCCGCAGACGGCGGGGTCCGCGGCGAGCACCTCCAGGACCACCTGCGACCGGCCGTACTCGGGCCGGGGCATGCGCTGGAGCACGGCCACCGGCACCCCGTCCACGGTGAGGCACCGGATGCCGAACGCGACGACCTGCCGCTCGGTGGCCGGGCCCGTGGCCCGGGTCGCGTAGTCGACGGGGCCGATGTCGGCCCCGGAGTACGGGGCCGTGAGCAGCTCGGCGAGGCCGAGGTCGTCGCGGCTCCGGCCGCCGCTGACGCCGAGGAGGGAGCCCGGCCCGTCCCCCGCCAGCTCGGCGAGGGCGATGTCGACGTCCGCCAGGCGGTGCGGGGCGAAGTCCTCCTGGACCACCGGCAGGGTGCGCACGTCCGCGCCGAGCACCGCGGACAGGTGCCGCCCGAGCGGCGTGGGCTCGTCCCCGCGCTCGGGCGGCAGGGCGGCGAGGCGGTCCACCAGGCGCCGGACCGAGCGCAGGAGCTGGGCGTCGTCCGGATCAGGGACCGGGCCGGCGGGAGAGGAGTCGTCCATGGGCCGACCCTACCGGGACGGTGGGCAGACGGGTGGCGGCGACGGTCAGGAAGGACACCGCGAGGATCAGCACGGACAGCCCGAGGGCGTAGGTGCCCACCGCGCGATAGCCGCCCACCAGGGCGGGGTCGAGGAAGAAGTACGGGTACCAGCCCATCAGCTGCCCCCGCACCAGCGTGTACACGGCCCACAGCGCCGGGAACACGGTGGACGCCCAGGTGGCGGCCCAGCGCAGCCGCCGGCGGCCCGGGCACAGCAGGAAGTCGGCCACGGCGTAGACCGGCAGCACGAAGTGCAGCACCTGCGAGGACAGCGGGACGAGGAAGAGGTGGCCGAACAGCTCCGCGTTGGCCAGCAGCACCCCGAACACCGCCCCGGAGACCACGGTGTAGGTGGTGGCCATCGCCCGGAGCCCGGTCAGCCAGCCCGGCTCCTGCGCCCCGGCGGCGGTGTGCAGGAGCGCCAGCAGCACGGCCAGGATCAGCAGCACGGCGCTGTGGACCGTGAAGTAGCTGAACAGGTTCGACCCCAGGCAGGTGCGCGTCACGAAGGCGCAGTCCGCCCGCGAGACCAGGGCCCAGACCGCGACGGCCAGGGCGCAGGCCCGGGCGGCGGCGACGACGACACGCACGTTCGTCCTCCTCCCGGCCCTCTGGGCTCCAGGATAGGAGTTCCGGCACCCGCAGGCCGTGCCCGCCCGCCCGTGGCCCTGCCGGGTCGGGCCGGCGGCGCCTATGGTGGGAGCAGGACCAGAGCGGCGACGGCGGGCGGGACCGAGACGATGCATCCCAGGGCGGCGACGGGGCGGCGCGCCGCCCCCGGCACGGCGGTGGCCGCGCTCGTCGTCGCGGTGCTGTGCGGATGCGGGAGCCCCGGCGCCCCGGGCCCGCCGACCGGCTCCCCCACGGCCGCGGCGCCCCCGGCCTCCCCCGCTGCGTCGACCGCTCCCGCCACGGACGTCACGTGGGGCGCCTATCCGGACCGCCGGGAGGCGTGCGCGGCGGTCGCCGACGACATCCTGGTGCTCGCGCTGCTGCCGGCCGGCCTCTCGGCGGGCCCGACCGTGGCGGAGGTGCAGGACGTCGAGGACGAGGTCGAGGCCGTGCGCGGGGCCGCTCCTCCGGCGCTGGCCGCGGACTACGCGCGGGTGCAGCTGCTGGTCGACTCCTACGGGGAGGACCTGGCGGAGGACCCCTCGGCGCGGTTCGACGGGCAGGCGCTCGACGAGGCGCTCGTCCCGGTGCGGGACTGGTTGGAGGGGACCTGCCGGGACGGCGACCGAGCCTGAGGTCTCAGCGGCGCAGCGTGGCGGCGGGCGGCTCCCCGAACCGGGCCCGGTAGGCGGTCGCGAAGCGCCCGGGATGGCCGAAGCCCCAGCGGGCGGCGACGGCCGCGACCGTCACGCCCCCGGCCGGGTCGGCCCGGAGCAGCTCCTGCCGGGCGGCGTCCAGGCGGGCCTCCCGCAGGTAGCCGACGGGGGTGCGCCCGAGCTCCCGGCGGAACGCGGCCTGCAGCCCCCGGGGGCTCATCCGTGCCGCCGCGGCGATCTCGGCGAGACCGACGTCCTCGTGCAGGTGCTCGTCGACGAAGGCGACCGCCCGGCGCACCTGCGCCGGCAGCGCCCGTGCGCTCTCCGACGGCGCCGGCTGCGCCAGGAAGGTGTTCGGGAAGCAGTGCAGCAGGGCACCGGCCAGCGACCGGAACGCCTCGGCCCGCACCAGGGGCGTGCGCAGCGCCTCCGCGTTGGGCAGCAGGTCCCGGTGGAAGTGCCGGACCTGGGCCAGCCAGTACCGCGTCATCTGCGCGGACACGGGCGTGCTGCCCGTGTCCGCGCAGCGCGAAGTCCGGCCGGCCGAGCAGGTTGCGCGCGATCGCCTCGACCGAGCGGGCGTCCAGGACCACGGTGCTCAGCTCCAGCAGCCCGTCCCACCGGCCGCCGTACAGACCCTGGGGCAGCAGGAACGGCAGGGTCGTGCCGATGCGCTCCTTCCCGGAGCTGACCGTCAGCCGCCCGGTCAGCACGTGCACGACCGAGTACGTGCCCGAGACGTCGCCCGTGCCGGAGGACTCCGAGGTGGACAGCCGGAACCGGTGCGCCAGGAGCGGGCCCGTCGAGGCCGCCGCCATGCGCAACTCGAACGAGCCGTCGGTGGGCGGGCGCATGCCGAGACCCGTGTAGAGCTCGGACATGGCGGCGATGCCCCGGTCGGCGTCGTTCGTGGCGAACGACGTCCGGCGGACCGGGTCCGCCGCGGGGCCGGAGTTCTCGCCCGGGGCGGACGGCTCGGTCGTGGTCATGGATGTCCTCGGCATGTGCAGGGCGGCCCCGTTCCGGGGCCGCCCCGCGTGCGGTGCGCTATCGGCGGTTGAGGAGGCCGCGCAGCATGCCGCCCAGACCGCGGCCGCTCCTGCCCGCGCCCGCCTGTCCGGCGGCGTTCATTCCGCGGGTGCCCCGGCGTCCGCCGGCGGGGCGGCCGGCGGTCCCCCCGGCACGTCCGGTGAAGCTCCTGATGATGCTGTTCAGTCCCACGGTGGACTCTCCTTCGGGTCGGCCTGTCGAGCGACTGTCGTCAGCTCACTGTCGACTCTACGCCCGGTGGCCGTCCCGGACCACGGGGCCGTTCAGCGGACCTCGTGGCCGGCCGCGCGCAGCGCGTCCTTGACCTCGGCGATCGCGTGCACGGGACCGAAGTGGAAGATCGAGGCGGCGAGCACGGCGTCCGCGCCCGCGTCCACCGCCGGCGGGAAGTGCTCGGGGGCGCCCGCGCCGCCGGAGGCGATCAGGGGCACGTGCACCCGGGCGCGCACGGCGCGGATCATCTCCAGGTCGAAGCCCGCCCGGGTGCCGTCCGCGTCCATGGAGTTGAGCAGGATCTCCCCCACGCCGCGGTCCTCGGCCTCCTGCGCCCAGTCCAGGGCGTCGAGACCGGTCAGCGTGCGCCCCCCGTGGGTCGTGACCTCGAAGCCAGAGGGCGTGTTGCCCGTGCGGCGGGCGTCGAGGGAGAGGACGAGCACCTGGCTGCCGAAGTGCCCGGTGATCTCGTCGATCACGCCGGGCCGGGCGACCGCGGCGGTGTTGATGGACGCCTTGTCCGCGCCGCAGCGCAGCAGCCGGTCGACGTCGGCGACCGCGCGGACGCCGCCGCCCACCGTGAGCGGGATGAAGACCTGCTCGGCCGTGCGGGAGACCACGTCGAAGGTCGTGGCCCGGGCGGCCGAGGACGCCGTGACGTCGAGGAACGTCAGCTCGTCCGCACCGGCCTCGTTGTAGCGCTTGGCGAGCTCCACCGGGTCACCGGCGTCGCGCAGGTTCTCGAAGTTCACTCCCTTGACGACTCGACCGGCGTCGACGTCCAGGCAGGGGATGACACGTACGGCAACGCCCACGGGCGGCACCTCCTCGGCTGCGGGGATGGGGCGGGAAGGGGGTCAGATCCGGGCGGCCTGGATCGGGGAGACCAGGATGGCGCGGGCCCCGACGTCGTAGAGGGCGTCCATGACCTTGTTGGTCTCGGACTTGGGGACCATGGCGCGCACGGCCCAGGCGTTGCCGCGGCCGAGCCGGGAGATGGTGGGCCCCTCCATGCCGGGGGTGATCCGGGTGGCGGCCTCGACGTACTCCTCGGCAACGTCGTAGTCCATCAGCACGTACTGCCGGGCCACGAGCACGCCCTGCAGGCGCCGCCGGAGCACGGCCAGGCCCTCGGGCTCCCCGGCCGCACGGCTGCGGATGAGCAGCGCCTCGGAGGTCATGATGGGGTCGCCGAAGACCTGCAGGCCCGCGGCGCGCAGGGTGTTGCCGGTCTCCACGACGTCGGCGATCGCGTCCGCCACGCCCAGCCGGATGGAGGACTCCACGGCGCCGTCGAGGCGGACCACGGAGGCCTCCACGCCCTGCTCGGCGAGGTAGTCGCGCAGCAGGCCGTCGTAGCTCGTGGCGATCCGCCGGCCCGCCAGCTCGGTGATCGAGGAGAACTCGCCCGCCGGGCCCGCGAACCGGAACGTGGAGCGGGCGAAGTCCAGCCCGAGGTCCTCGTCGGCGTGGGCCCCGGAGTCCAGGAGCAGGTCCCGGCCGGTGATCCCGACGTCGAGGATGCCCCCGCCCACGTACACCGCGATGTCCCGGGGGCGCAGGTAGAAGAACTCGACGTTGTTCTCGGGGTCCACGAGCACCAGCTCGCGGGAGTCCCGCCGCTGCCGGTAGCCGGCCTCCTTGAGCATGGTGACGGAGGACTCGGACAGGGCGCCCTTGTTGGGCACTGCGACACGCAGCATGGGGTTCCTTCTCGGCTCAGGGAGTTCGGTGGGGCGGGGACGGACGGTGCGGCGGGGGGCTCAGAGGTGGCGGTAGACGTCCTCGAGCCGCAGACCCTTCGCGACCATCATCACCTGCACGTGGTAGAGCAGCTGCGAGATCTCCTCCGCGGCCTGCTCCGAGGTCTCGTACTCGCAGGCCATCCAGACCTCGGCGGCCTCCTCGACGACCTTCTTGCCGATGCCGTGCACGCCGGTGTCGAGCTCCCGGACCGTGCCGGAGCCCTCCGGTCGGGTCACGGCTTTGTCGCTGATCTCGGCGAAGAGGGTCTCGAAGGTTTTCACGACTACCAGGGTAATGGGTCCGCGACGGCCTCCGGACCGGCGCGGGCCCGCACGCCCCGCGGGACGGGGCTCAGACCCCGAGGGAGCGCAGCAGCAGCGCGGTGCGCACCGCGGCGGCCGTGGCCTCGTAGCCCTTGTCCTCGTGGGAGCCCTCGAGCCCGGCGCGGTCCAGGCCCTGCTGCTCGGTGTCGCACGTGAGCACGCCGAAGCCCACGGGCACGCCGGTGCGCACCGACACGTCCGTGAGGCCCTGCGTGGCCGCCGAGCACACGTAGTCGAAGTGCGGGGTGCCGCCGCGCACGACCACGCCGAGGGCCACCACGGCGTCGAGGCCCGGGGCGAGGCGGGCCGCAGCGACGGGCAGCTCGAAGCTGCCGGGCACGCGCACGACCGGCGCGTCCCGCACGCCGGCGTCGGCGAGCGCACGGCGGGCGCCGTCGACCAGCCCGTCCATGATCTCGGTGTGCCAGCTGGAGGCGACGACGGCGACGCGCAGGCCGCTCGCGTCGTCGGTGCTGAGGTCGATGTCGGGGGCGCCGTGTCCGCTCATGGGGTGTGGTCTCCTGTGCCGTTGGTGGTGCTGTCGGTGGTGCTGTCGGTGGTGCTGTCGGTGGTGCTGTCGGTGGTGCTGTCGTACGTACGGTCGGTCGTGCGGTCGGTGGTGCGGTCGGTCCGGCTGGCGGGCTCCGCCGCGGGGCCGCGGTGGGCGGTGGGGTCGTCGACGTGGCGCAGGCGGTGCCGCATGCGGTCCCGCTTGGTGACGAGGTAGTCGTGGTTCTCCGGGCGGGCCGGCACCTCGTTGGGCACCATGGCGACCACCTCGATCCCCAGGTCGGCCAGGCGCTCGGCCTTGGCGGGGTTGTTGCTCAGCAGCCGGATCCGGGTCAGCCCGAGCCGGTGCAGGATGGCCGCCGCGGCGGTGTAGTCCCGGGCGTCGGCGGGCAGGCCGAGCAGCTCGTTCGCCTCGACCGTGTCCGCCCCGCCGTCCTGGAGCTTGTAGGCGCGCAGCTTGTTCACCAGCCCGATCCCCCGGCCCTCGTGGTTGCGCAGGTAGATGAGGGTGCCGCCGTCGTCGGAGATCCGGCGCAGCGCCAGGTGCAGCTGGGGCCCGCAGTCGCACCGGTAGGAGCCGAAGACGTCCCCCGTGAGGCACTCGGAGTGCAGCCGCACGAGCGGGGGCCGGCCCACGGGCACGCGGTCCGAGGAGGGCGCGGTGAGGCTGAGGTGCTCGGCGACCGCGTCCCCGGGCCCGCCCGGCAGCTGCCAGCCGATGACCTCGAACCGGCCCTCGGGCGTGGGCACCACCACGGGCTCGGAGCTGACCAAGGGGGCGTCCGGCCTCATCGGCGGTCCTCCTGCAGCTGCGCCGCCAGGTCCTCGATGCTCACGAGCGGGATGCCGTGCCGGTCGGCGAAGGCGCGCAGGGCGGGCAGCCGCATCATCTCGCCCTCGTCGTGGACGAGCTCGGCGATCACGCCGACCGGCTCGAGCCCGGCGAGGGAGCACAGCTCGACGGCGGCCTCGGTGTGCCCGCGGCGCACGGCGACCCCGCCCTCGGCGGCCCGGAGGGGCAGCACGTGCCCGGGCCGGGTGATGTCCCCGGGCCCGGCCGCGGGGTCGGCCAGCACCCGGGCGGTGAGCGCGCGGTCGGCGGCGCTGATGCCAGTGCTCACCCCGAGGCGGGCGTCGCACGTGACGGTGTAGGCGGTGCCCTTCGAGTCCTCGTTGACGTCGACCATCGGGGGCAGCCGCATCGCGTCGGCCCGCGCCCCGGTCATGGGCACGCAGACGACCCCGGAGCTGTGCCGGATGGTGAAGCCCATCAGCGCGGGCGTGGCGTGCTCGGCCGCGAAGACGATGTCGCCCTCGTTCTCCCGGTCGGCGTCGTCCACGACGACGACGGGCCGTCCCTGGGCCATGGCCTCGACGGCCGCCCCCACGGGGTCGAGCCGGATCTCCCCGGTCGCCCCGTCGCCCCCGCGGCCGGTCCCCTCGTGGGTGCTGCTGGTCCGCATCATGCTCCTTCTCCTGCCGTGGTCCGGGCCGTCTCCGGCGCCGGGGTGCTGTCGGTCCGGGCGAAGGCCAGCAGGCGCTGGGCGTACTTCGCGAGGACGTCGACCTCGAGGTTGACGGACGCGCCGACGGGGCGGCGTCCGAGGGTGGTCTCGGCGAGGGTGGCCGGGATGAGCCCGACCTCGAACCAGTGCTCCCCGGCACCGGGGGCGCTGACCGCCGTCACCGTGAGGGACACGCCGTCCACGGCGACCGACCCCTTCTCGGCGAGGAACGGGGCGAGCTCGGCGGGCACGGCGACCCGGACCCGCTCCCACTCCCCCAGGTCCTCGCGGACCGTGACCGTGCCCGTGCCGTCGACGTGGCCCTGGACCACGTGCCCGTCCAGCCGCCCGCCGGCGGGCACGCAGCGCTCCAGGTTCACGGTGTCCCCGGCGGCCAGCGCCCCGAGGTTGGTGCGCACGAGCGTCTCGCCGATGACGTCGGCCAGGAACTGCCCGGGGCCGATCTCCTCGGTGCGCGTGGCCGTGAGACAGACCCCGTTGACGGCGAGGGAGCCGCCGTGCGGCAGGTCGGCCACGAGCGGGCCGGCGTCCACGAGGAGGCGGGCGCTCGTGCCGTCGGGGCGGGGGTCGACCGAGCGCACGGTGCCCTGGCCGGCGACGATTCCTGTGAACATGCGGTGCTACCTCTGTCTCTGTCCTGGTCTCTGACTCTGTCTGTCTGTCTGTCTGTCGGTCGGTCTTCGGGGCCGGCGGCCCGCTCAGTCCGGCGGGACGGGCCGCAGGTGGATCCACAGGTCGGGGCCGAGCTGCTGCACGGGCCCGCCGCCGGCGGGGTCGAGCCGCCACCGGGAGGCGTCCGCGAGGGTGCCGATGCCCAGCTCCTCGAAGGCGGGCCGTCCCGCCCCGAGCACGAGGGGCGCCTGGTAGAGGCTGAGCTCGTCGACGAGCCCCGCGCGCAGGAAGCCGGCGGCGACGGTGGCCCCGCCCTCGATCAGCACGTGGCGCACGCCGGCGTCGTAGAGCTCGGCCAGGGCGGAGTGGGGGTCGTGGGTGGCGACGTGCCGGAACCGACCGTCGGTCCCGCGGATCGCGGCGTCCCGGGGCACGGGGCGCAGGCCCATGGCCACGCGCAGGGGCTGCCGCGGGACCACGCCGCCGTCGCCGGTACGGGCGGTGAGCCGGGGGTCGTCGGCCAGGACCGTGCCGCTGCCCACGAGGACCGCGTCGGCGCGGGCGCGCAAATCGTGCCCGTGCTCGCGGGCCGACGACGACGTGATCCACCGGCTGGTCCCGTCCGCGGCGGCGATCCGGGCGTCGAGGCTCTGGGCGACCTTCAGGGTCACGAACGGGCGCTGGGCGCGCACGGTCTCGCCCCAGCGGTCGTTGAGCCGCTCGGCCTCCTCGGCCAGCAGCCCCGAGCGGACCTCGAGGCCCGCGGCGCGCAGGGTGGCGGCTCCGCCGGCGGCGGCGGCGGTGCGGTCGGGGGCGCCGTAGACCACGCGGGGCACACCGGCCTCCACGATCGCCTCGGCGCACGGGCCGGTGCGGCCCCAGTGGTTGCACGGCTCGAGGGTGACGTACATGGTGGTGCCCCGGAGGTCGGTGCCGGCGGACCCGGCGCGCTCCAGGACGTCGACCTCGGCGTGGACGGTGCCCGCCCCGCGGTGGTGGCCGACGTGCAGGATCCGCCCCTCGGCGTCGACGAGGACGGCTCCGACGAGAGGGTTGGCCCCGCGCGGGCCGCGCGCCGCCGCGTGCAGGGCGGTCCGCATGACCGAGCGCTCGGCGTCGTCGCCGGTCCGGTGCTGCGGGTCCATCACGTCGTCCTTTCCCGGGGCGGAACCGGGGCGCAGGACAACGGTGCCGCCGTCGGGACCCACGGGTCCGGACGGCGCCGTGGCGGGTGCCGTCGACGGCACGCCACGAGGGCCGTTGAACGTGTTGCCTTCCATCCAGACTGTGACTGTCGGTACCGGAGTTCCACCGGTTCGGCCGGGCGACCCGTCGGTGCGGGCGCTGGGCGCCCGCAGGGACGTGGTCGTCCGGTTCGCGGACTGTGACCGCCGGTTCGGACTTCCACCGACCCCGGAACACGTTGTTCGTGCCCCGATTATGTCACAGGCCGTGCCCGCGGCGGCCCGCGGCCGGCCGGCTCAGGACTGCGCGGAGCGGGCCGCCCCGCGCAGGGCCGTGATCGCGGCCCCGGGGTCCTCCGCGCCGTAGACGGCGGAGCCCGCCACGAACGTGTCCGCCCCGGCCTCCGCGGCCCGCACGATGGTCTCCTCCGTGATCCCGCCGTCCACCTGCAGCGCCACCCGTCCCCCGCCGGCCCGGATCGCCTCGGCGGCCCGGCGGATCTTCGGCAGCGTGACGTCGAGGAAGGCCTGGCCGCCGAAGCCGGGCTCCACCGTCATGACCAGGAGCATGTCCAGCTCGGGCAGCAGGTCGAGGTACGGCTCCACGGGGGTCGCGGGACGCAGGGCCATCCCGGCGCGGGCGCCGTGGGCGCGCAGCTCGCGGGCCAGCTTCAGCGGGGCGCGCGCGGCCTCGGCGTGGAAGGTGACCGACTCGCAGCCGAGCTCGGCGTAGCCCGCGGCCCAGCGGTCCGCGTCCTCGATCATCAGGTGCACGTCCAGCGGGAGGGGGCTGACGGCGAGGATCCGTTCCACGAGGGGCATGCCCAGCGTCAGGTTCGGGACGAAGTGGTTGTCCATGACGTCCACGTGCACGGCGTCGGCGGCGGCGATCCGGCCCAGCTCGGTCTCGAGGTTGACGAAGTCGGCGGAGAGGATCGAGGGGTGGATGCAGGTGCGGGGCACGGGGACTCCTGGTGGTCGGGCGGTCGGGGGCTCAGCGCTTGCGCAGCAGGGCCAGGAACATGGCATCCGTGCCGTGGACGTGCGGCCACAGCTGGACGGTCGCGGGGCCGGACTCCCCCGCCCACGGGCGGGACGGGTCGCGGTCCCCGTCGAGGCTGCCGGGCAGGGCCGCGGCCCGGACCGGCGCCAGGGCGTCGACCAGCTCGGCGTCCTCGCGGCGGGCCAGCACGTCCTGGACCACGGCGAGGGTCTCGGCCGCGTGCGGGGAGCAGGTCGCGTAGGCGACCAGGCCGCCGGGGCGGGCGACGTCCAGGGCGGCGTGCAGCAGCTCCCGCTGCAGCGGCCCGAGCTCCGCCAGGTCGCGAGGGGTGCGCCGCCAGCGCGACTCCGGGCGGCGGCGCAGCGCCCCGAGGCCGGTGCACGGGGCGTCGACGAGGACCCGGTCGAAGCCGGCCTCCTCGACGGGGCGGCCTCCGAGCAGCTCGTCGGCGGCGCGCCCGTCCCCCGTGCGCACCGTCCAGGCGCGCTCCGGGACCGGCCGCAGGGCCCGGCGCACGAGCTCGGCCCGGTGCGGGGCCACCTCGTTGGCCGTCAGGTGCGCCCCCTGCCGGTCGGCGAGCGCCGCCAGCAGGGCCGCCTTCCCGCCCGGGCCGGCGCACATGTCCAGCCAGCGCCCGCCCCCGGCGCCGCCGTCGGCGTCCTGGCCGGCGGCGAGCAGGGCGCGGGCGACGAGCTGGGACCCGGCGTCCTGGACGCGGACCCCGCCCTCCCGGACGGAGGCGAGCCGGTGCAGGTCGCCGCCGCTGCTCAGCGCCGAGCCCGGGACGAGCGTCCCCTGCTCCGCGCCGGCGGCGAGGGCCTCGTCGAGGTCGCCGAGACCGGGCAGGGCCACGAGGTTGACCACGGGGGCGGCGTTGTCCGCCTCGAGCAGCGCCTCGAGCTCGGCGGCGTCCCGCCCGTGGGCGGTGAGCGCCTGGCGCAGGGCCCGGACCACCCACGCCGGGTGGGCGTGGGCCAGGCCCAGGCGGGCGGTCTCGTCGACGGCCTCGGCGGTCAGCTCCGCGATCCACGCGGGCAGGTCCCGGGCCGCGACCTTGCGCAGCACCGCGTTGACGAGCCCGCCGGGGCCCGCGCCGATGACGGCCCGGACGAGGCCCACCGTCTGGTCGAGGGCCGCGTGGTCGGGCACCCGCATCGCGAGCAGCTGGTGGGTGCCCAGGCGCAGGGCGTCCAGCACCGCCCCGTCGAGCTCGCCCAGGGGCCGGTCGACGCACCGGGCCAGCACGGCGTCCCAGGTGCCCTGCCAGCGCAGCGCCCCGTAGGCCAGCTCCGTGGCGAAGCCCGCGTCCCGCCGGTCCAGGCGGTGGGCCCGGACCAGCTTGGGGAGCACGAGGTTGCCGTAGGCGCCCTCCTCGGACACCGCGCGCAGGGTCTCGAACGCCGCCAGCCGGGCCGGATCGGCCCGCCGCGTGCGCCCCGCGGGCGCCGACGAGGAGAAGGCGCGGTCGGACTGCGCCCGCCGGTTGCGCTCGTGGCCCCTCGCGCTGCGCCGCGGGCCTCCCGGTCGCCGGTCGCGGTCGCCCCGCCGGTCTCCGCCCTGCCTGTCCTCGTGCCCGCTCACTGGAACACCACTTCCTCTTCCGTGCTGCGGCCCCGCGCCCAGGCGGTGGCCTCCATGGTCTTCTTCCCCGCCGGCTGCACCCGGGTGAGCTGGACGGCGTACGAGCCCGTGCCCACGAGCACGGCGTCCCCGCGCAGGACGCACCGGCCCGGGGCGAGATCCCGGACGTCGGGCCGGGGCAGCACGAGGTCGAGCTTGAGCCGGCGCTCGTCGAGCCGGGTCCACGCCCCGGGCTCGGGGGTCGCCCCACGCACCCGGTGGGCCACGGCCACGGCGGGGTCCGACCAGCGGACCCGCCCGTCCTCGGCGGTGAGCTTCGGGGCGTGGGTCACGTCGCCCTGCTGCGGGGCCGGGCGGGCGGAGCCGTCGACCACGGCGCGCAGGGAGTCCGCCAGCAGCGGCGCCGCGGTGCGGGACAGGCGCTCCAGGACCGTCCCGGCCGTGTCGTCGGGACGGACCTCGTCGGTCATCGTGCCGAGGACGGGCCCGGTGTCCAGGCCGGCCTCCAGCAGGAAGGTGCTGGCCCCGACCACCGTGTCCCCGGCCATCAGGGCCCGCTGGACGGGGGCGGCGCCGCGCCACTGCGGCAGCAGGGAGAAGTGCAGGTTGATCCAGCCGTGCGGCACGGCGTCCAGGGCCGCCTGCGGGACCAGGGCCCCGTAGGCGACGACGGCGGCAACGTCCGCGCCCAGGTCCCGGATCCGCTCGGCCAGCTCGGCGTCCACCCGGTTGGCCTTGAGCACGGGCAGGCCCCGCCGCCCGGCCTCCTCGGCCACGGGCGAGGGGGTGAGCACCTTCTTGCGCCCCACGGGGGCGTCGGTGCGTGTGAGGACGGCCACGATCTCGACGTCGGGCCGCTCGGCCAGGTGGACCAGGGGCGGCACGGCGACGGACGGCGTGCCGGCGTAGAGGATCTTCACGGCTCTCCTGACGGGTGGGGACGGGGGGGGTGGGATTCAGGCCGGGCCGGCGCCGAAGGAGCCGGCGCCGAAGGAGGTGCCCACGTGCGCGGCGCGCTGCCCGGCCACGCCGCGCACCACGCCGTCGTAGCCGGCGGCGCGGATGGCCCGCATCGCGTCCCGCTTCTCGGCGCCGGTCAGCCGGTCGACGTAGAGCCGCCCGTCCAGGTGGTCGGTCTCGTGCTGCAGGCAGCGCGCCAGCAGGCCGGTGCCCTCGACGGTCACGGGGGCGCCGTGCTGGTCGAGGCCGGTGACCCGGGCCCAGTTCCGGCGCGGGGTGTCGTAGGCCAGGCCCGGGACGGAGAGACAGCCCTCGCCGCCCTCCTGGGGCTCCTCGCCCACCTCCAGGACCGGGTTGACCACGTGTCCCGCGCCGCCCTCGACCGCCCAGGTGAACAGCCGCACGCTGACGCCCACCTGGGGCGCGGCGAGGCCGACGCCGCCGACGTCCAGCATCGTCTCGTGCATGTCGGCGACGAGCCGGCGCAGGGCGTCGTCGAAGGCCGTGACCTCCTCCGCGCGCGTGCGCAGGACGGGATCACCGATGGTGCGGATGGGCAGGACGGACATGGCGGGACCTCGCTCTCGACCCGGCAAGTCTACGGGCCGCCCATCCCCCCGCGGGCACGCGGGGCGCTCCCGGCCTACGCCTGCTCGCGCAGCGGCGGGGGCGGCACGGGGCGCAGGGCGGGGCCGGCCGCGGCGAGGGCCGTCTCCTGGGTCCACAGCCGGTGCAGGGCGCAGAACTTGTACCAGTGCTGCTCGAGCACCGCCGGGACGGCCTGCACGGGCACGACCTCCGTCTCGCCGACCGCCACGCCCAGCAGCAGGTCCGCGCCGCCGTACGCCCACGGCTCCCAGGTGCCGGCGTCCGCGTCCACGAGGGACTCCTCCGCCTTGAGCCCGGCCACGAGCTGGGTCACGACCTTGGGGTCCAGGGACTTCACGCGCCCGTCCCGGTCCGTGCCCTTCGTCTTGTAGTCGATCAGGCACACCTTGCCCGCGATCCGGGCCACGAGGTCGAGGGTCCCCGCGTAGCCCACGGTGGAGTTCCACACCGTGACCTCCACCGCCAGCGGCTCCGGGGCGTAGAGGTCCCACCACTCGTCGAAGCGCGAGGCGAAGCGCTCCTCGCCGTGCTCGGCCAGCGCGGCCCGCGCCTCCGCGGCCCGGTGGGGCCGGCCGAGGGCCCGCAGGGCGATCTGCTCGGCGTAGGTGTGCACGCGGTCCCCGCGCGCGGCGGCCTCGTCGCGGTGCCGCTCGGCGGCCTTGGCCGCGTCGCGCACCACGGCGCGCAGCTGGGCCGGCGAGCCCAGGGCCGCGCGCAGCCGGTCGTCCCGCACGGCGGCCTGCGCGGCGGAGTAGCCGTACCACCCGTCCAGGTCCGTGGCGGCCCGGGAGAGGACCGTGGTGATGGAGGGGACGGTCGCCTGGTCCGCCACGGACCTCGCGTACATCCGCCCGTACTCGGTCTGTTCCGCCAGCCTGGGCTGTGTCACGCTGCTCGTCGCCTCTCCCTCGCCTCGCCCCGGGGCCCGGGGCGGTCCCGGTGCTCCGGGTCCTGCCCCGCAGGCTACCGACCGCCTCGGACACGGGGCCCGGCGGGCGGTGCCGTGTCCGGGCACGACGAAGGCCCCGGCTCGTGGAGCCGGGGCCTTCCAGGTGGTGCGCGATACTGGGATCGAACCAGTGACCTCTTCCGTGTCAGGGAAGCGCGCTACCGCTGCGCCAATCGCGCTCGACCGGCGGTTCCCGAGGGAGACCGTCAAGCGTGGTGGGTGTGCACCGAGGTGGAGACGGGATTCGAACCCGCGTAGACGGCTTTGCAGGCCGCTGCCTAACCACTCGGCCACCCCACCGGGACCTGGTCCTTGCGGACAGGGCCGTCGGTCACGACATCGTTCATGCCGATCACTGCGAGCGGACGACGGGAGTCGAACCCGCGACATCCACCATGGCAAGGTGGTGCTCTACCAGCTGAGCTACGTCCGCATGTCTTGCTTCGGTCGATCTCTCGATCTTCCGATCAGGAACTCTAGCACAACCGTTCCGGCGGTGTTCGCGCCGGTCCGGGGCGTGCAAATTTCGACGGGATCGCTGTTCCGGGCGGCCTCGCAGCCGCTCCGTTCGCCGGAACCCGTCGGTG
The DNA here is from genome assembly GCF_006094695.1 of Kocuria rosea. Lineage (NCBI taxonomy): Bacteria > Bacillati > Actinomycetota > Actinomycetes > Micrococcales > Micrococcaceae > Kocuria > Kocuria rosea. Next base: position 2,349,464 of record NZ_CP035103.1, read on the forward strand.
TTCCTGACAGGTGGAGACTTTACGGGACCTTTTTCCGAAACGCCAAATCCCCCGGGGAGCCGCGGCGCGGTGGGTGCCGGCGGCCCGTGCCCGCCCCCGAATTGGCCCGCGGCCGGGATGTGGGTTATGGTTTTCGAGCAGTGAGCGCGATTGGCGCAGTGGTAGCGCGCTTCGTTCACACCGAAGAGGTCACTGGTTCGAACCCAGTATCGCGCACGAGCAGTGCACAGAGGGCCCCGGCTGGAATTCCAGCCGGGGCCCTCTGTCGTCGTCGGTGCGCCCTGACGACGCGCGGGCCCGTCCCTCCGGGCGCCGCGGCGCCCGGAGGGGGTGCGGGCGCTCAGACCGCGGAGACGTCCCCGAGGATGCCCTCGCGGGCCAGCGCCGTGAGGCGGGAGACGGCGCGGAAGTACTTCTTCTGGTAGCCGCCGGCCATCATCTCGGCCGTGAAGACCTCGTCGAAGGGCCGGCCGGAGGCGATGATCGGCAGGTTCTTGTCGTAGAGCCGGTCCGCCAGCACCACGAAGCGCAGGGCGACGGCCTGCTGCTCGATGGTGTGCACGTCGCGCCAGACCACGGCGTCGATCCCCTCGAGGAGCTTGCGGTACCGGGAGGGGTGCACGCTCGCGAGGTGCTCCACGAGGTCGGCGAACCGGTCGGCGGCCACGACGCGGCCCGGGAAGTGCTCCTCCACGGCCCGGTCGAGCTCGCCGTCGGACAGCGGCGCCGGGGCCTGCGGCAGGCCCCGGTGGCGGAAGTCCTCGCCGTCGATGCGCAGCACCTCGAACTGGTCGGCCAGCACCTGGATCTCCCGCTGGAAGTCCTGCGCGGCGAAGCGGCCCTCGCCGAGCGATCCGGGCAGGGTGTTGGACGTCGCCGCGATCCGCACGCCGGAGTCGGCGAGCTCGCGCATCAGCCGGGACATGAGGACCGTGTCCCCGGGGTCGTCGAGCTCGAACTCGTCGATGCACACGAGGCTGTAGGCGCTCAGGGCGTCGACGGCCTTGCGGAAGGTCAGGGCCCCCACGAGGTTGGTGTACTCCACGAAGGTGCCGAACGCCTTGGGACCGGGGACCGCGTGCCACAGGGACGCGAGCAGGTGGGTCTTGCCCACCCCGAAGCCGCCGTCGAGGTAGATCCCCGTCCGGACCTCGTCCTTGCGGGGGCCCCCGCCGAAGAGCTTCGTGAAGAACCCGCCGCCGGAGCCGGTCGAGCGGTTGACGGACTCCGCGAACTTCCGCAGTTCCCGCACCGCCTCCGCCTGGGACGGCTGCTGCGGGTCGGGGCGGTAGGTGTCGAACGAGACCTCCCCGAAGCGCTCCGAGGGCCGGAACGCCGACAGCAGTTCGTCGGCCGACACCTGGGGGCGCCGCTCGGTGAGGTGTTCGATCTGGATGCTCACTTGGGAGACCTCTCTGTCCGCCGCGCCCGGCGGTTCGCTGGTTCGGCGCGCCGAGCGGCGCACGCGCGTGCTCCGGCGATTTTACCGGCTCCCCGTCGCCCGGGACGCGCCCGCCGCGTCATCAGGGCGGCGGCACCGCCGCGACGGGGTCGCGGCAGGGCCGGGCCGGGGCCCCGGCGGCTCCCCGGCGGGGGCGGTCCGCCGCCGGGACCACTACCCTGGAGGGGAAGCCGGTCCGCGAGGACCCGTTCCCCTGATCCCCACCCCGGAAGGAGTCCCCATGGGCGTTGCCGTGGAGAACAACGAAGAATTCGCGCAGTACGCGCACCCCGAACGACTCGTGTCCACCCAGTGGGTCGCCGAGCACCGGGACGACCCCGGGGTCGTCGTGGTCGAGTCGGACGAGGACGTCCTGCTCTACGAGACCGGCCACGTGCCCGGCGCCGTGAAGATCGACTGGCACACCGACCTGAACCGTCCCGACACCCGGGACTACGTCGACGCCGCGGAGTTCGCCGAGCTCATGGCGCGCAAGGGCATCTCCCGCGACACCACGATCGTGGTCTACGGGGACAAGTCCAACTGGTGGGCCGCCTACGCGCTGTGGGTGTTCGAGCTGTTCGGCCACCCGGACGTGCGGCTCATGAACGGCGGGCGGGACAAGTGGGTCGCCGAGGGCCGTGAGCTGTCCACGGAGAAGGTCGTGCCCGAGCGCGCCGACTACCCCGTGGTCGAGCGCGACGACGCCCCGATCCGCGCCTTCCAAGAGGACGTGCTGGCCCACCTGGGCGAGCAGCCGCTGATCGACGTCCGGTCCCTGCCGGAGTACACGGGCGAGCGCACGCACATGCCCGAGTACCCCCAGGAGGGCACGCTGCGCGGCGGGCACATCCCGACCGCGGCGTCCGTGCCGTGGGCGCGGGCCGCCGCCGAGGACGCCACGTTCCGCTCGCGCGAGGAGCTCGAGGCGATCTACCGCGACGAGGTCGGACTCTCCCCCGACGACGACATCATCGCGTACTGCCGCATCGGCGAGCGCTCCAGCCACACGTGGTTCGTGCTCAAGCACCTGCTGGGCTACGACAGGGTACGCAACTACGACGGCTCCTGGACCGAGTGGGGCAACTCCGTGCGCGTGCCGATCGTCCGCGGCGAGGAGCCCGGCGAGGTCCCGGGGTCGGCCCGATGAGCGGGGCCCTGCCCGCCCAGCTCGAGGAGCTCGTCGCGGACTTCACGGCCGTGCCGCAGGAGGACAAGCTCGAGCTGCTGCTCGACTTCTCCCGCTCCCTGCCGGCGCTGCCGGACCGCCTGGGCGAGCACCCGGAGGAGCTCGAGCAGGTGGTCGAGTGCCAGTCGCCGCTGTTCCTGACCGTCGAGTGGGAGGAGGGCGCCGTCCCCGGCCCCGGCGCCCCGGTGCGGCTGTTCTTCTCCGCCCCGGCGGAGGCCCCGACCACCCGCGGCTTCGCCTCGATCCTGCACGAGGGCCTCGACGGGCTCCCGGCCCAGCAGGTCCTGGACGTCCCCGACGACCTGCCGGAGCGCTTCGGGCTCACCCAGCTGGTCTCGCCCCTGCGGATGCGCGGGATGTCCGCGATGCTGGCCCGGATCAAGCGGCGCGTCCGCGAGCTCCAGGACGCCTGAGGCCCCGGGGCACCGGCATGGCGAAGGCGTCCCGCGGTGCGGGCCCCACCGCAGCCGTCGCGCTCCTGGCGCGGGAGCGCGTGGCCTTCACCGTGCACGAGTACGCCCACGACCCTGCGGCCGCGTCCTACGGGCTGGAGGCCGCCGCCGCGCTGGGGCGCGACCCGGACCAGGTGTTCAAGACGCTGCTGGTCGTGCACGAGCGGGACTGGGCGGTCGCGGTGCTGCCCGTCTCCGCGCGGCTGTCCCTGCGCGCGGCCGCGGCCGCCCTGGGCTGGAAGCGGGCCGCCCTGGCCGAGCCCCGGCTCGCGGAGCGGCGCACCGGCTACGTGGTGGGCGGGATCTCGCCCCTCGGGCAGAAGACACCCTCCCCCACCCTGCTCGACGACTCCGCGGAGGCATGGCCCACGGTCCTCGTCTCCGGCGGGCGGCGCGGGCTCGACGTCGAGCTGCCCCCGGCCGAGCTGCTGCGGCTCACGGGCGGGCGCACCGCCGCGCTGCGCTCCTGACCCGCGCCGCGGTCCGGACCGGACCTCAGCTCCGCTGCGCGCGCACGGGCCCGAGGGTCCTGGCGTCCTGGGCCAGCCGGGCGGGCAGCCAGCGCCGCACGGCGTCCTCCCAGCGCTGCGGGTCCACGTTCCACTCCTTGGTGTGCCGGGCGCGGGCGAAGGGCACGAACTCCACGAGCCGGTTGAGCTCCGCGAGCCGGCGGGAGCTGGCGGCCGGGACGAACTCGTCGTCCACGGAGTGCAGCACCAGGGTGGGCGTGCGCAGGTGCTCGGACCGGGAGAGCCAGTCGAGGGCCTGGAGGTCCACCGGAGCGGCGAGACCGGTCAGCATCCGCCCCGCCGGGTGGGAGATCAGGTTCGTGGCCAGCCGGCCGATCCCCGAGGGGATCCGGCGGGAGCGGGAGTGGTGGGCGATCAGCTCGAACCAGTCGACCACCGGGCCGGTGAGCACGAGGGCCGCGATGTCGTCCCGGTAGAAGGACAGGTCAGCCGTCTGCAGCGAGATCGCCCCGCCCATGGACCAGCCGAAGAGCACGATCTGGGTGGCGCCGCGGGATTTCGCGTAGCTGATCGCCGTCTGCACGTCCTTCCACTCCGTGAAGCCCAGCCCGTACCGGAAGTCGTGCGTGGGCGGCGCCTCCCGGTCGTTGCGGTAGGAGATCAGCAGGGAGGTCAGCCCGAGCTCCCGCGCCACCGGCACGGCACGGACCGTCTCCATCCGGTTGGCGCCGCGCCCGTGCACCATGATCGCCCACGGACCCGGGAGCACCCGGGGCCGCTCACCCTCCGGGGTCGGCCCGCCCTCCGCGGGGACCACCCAGCAGGGCGCCGGCCCGACCTCGATCGGAATCTCCACCTCCTCGAACGGCAGGCCCGCCGCCCCGGGGTCCGGGTAGACCGTCCCGGACCAGAAGCCGCGGGTCGCCCGGGAGAGGTCCCCCGAGTAGACCTCCTCGACCACCCGGGTCACGGTGCCCTCCCGGGGGGAGTAGGAGCGGATGGCGCCGATCCGGGCGTGACCGCGGCCCGCGTCGAAGCGCAGGCTGTAGGTCCCCGCCACGGTGGTGTCCACCGTGGCGGGGAGCCGCACGAGAGTCGTCGCGGACGGGTCGCCGTCCTCGCCGGTACGGGTGACGCCGAGGATCTGCAGGTCCTCGGAGCGGTACTTCGGCGGGACCACCACCTGCCGCGCGAAGTAGGCGGCCGCCGCGCTCGAGAGCCCGAAGGACAGGGACGCCGCCCCCACCGTGACGGCCGCGCCCACCACGGCGCCGCGCGCCCACTGCGTCGCGGACTGGGGCTCGGGGGCGGCGGGGACCGGCAGGGGGCGACGGGGCATGCCCCCCAGTCTTCCACGCAGCCCGGGCATAACCGGGAGGGACGCGTCGTTGTGCTGGCCGGGCGGTCCGCGCCCCGCAGGCCCCGCGCCGCCCCGTGCGGACCGCCGGGCGGGCCCCGTGCGGGGACCGCCGCCCGGAGCACCGACCACATCCCGGAGGATCACACCATGAGCGAGACCACCAGGCACGGCGAACGCCCCGACGCCACCGGACGGACCGAGGAGGACTGGCGCTCCATCCTGTCCCCGGAGGAGTACCACGTGCTGCGCGAGGCGGGCACGGAGCGGCCCTTCACCGGCGAGTACTGGGAGACGAAGGCCGAGGGCGTCTACGAGTGCCGCGCGTGCGGGGCGGAGCTCTTCCGCTCCGACACCAAGTTCGACGCGCACTGCGGCTGGCCCTCCTTCTACGCGCCGCTGGCCGAGGACCGGGTCCGCTACATCAAGGACACCGCCCTGGGCATGGAGCGGGTGGAGGTCCGGTGCGCCGCCTGCGACTCGCACATGGGCCACGTCTTCGGCGGCGAGGGCTTCCCGACCCCCACGGATCTCCGGTACTGCATCAACTCCGTCTCCGTCCGCCTCGTGCCCGCCGGCTCCTGAGCGGTCCCGCCCGGACGGGACCGGGGTGACCGGGACCACGCCGATCGCGCGCTCGCGGCGTGGCACGAGGGGCCGGGACGCCCCGACGGCCTACCCTTCCAGTGTGAGCGCGGTGAACGGCCTGACCGAGGTGTACCAGGACTTCCAGGACGCCCTCGAGCAGCTGCGCCGCACCGGCCACCGGGAGGGCGTCGAGCTCACGGCGATCCCGGCCCCGACGCACCTCGCGCCGTTCGCGGCCGCGGTGCGCGCCGAGGTGCGGCGACCGCCCGCACCGTCCCGCGCCCCGGCCCTCACGGCCGGCCCGGCAGCGGCGCAGGACGCCGGCGCGGCCGCCGTCCCGGACCGGGCGCCCGGCGCCCCGGAGGACGAGCTCGCCACGGGACGCTTCGTGCTCCTGCACGACCCGTCCGAGCCGACGGCGTGGGGCGGACCGTTCCGCATCGTCACCTGGGCCCGCGCGGCCGCGAGCCGCGAGATCGGCTGCGACGACACGGCGGGCGCGAACGCGTGGACCTGGCTCCTCGAGGCCCTGGAACGCCACCGGGCCGGATATTCTCGGGAGGGCGGCACCGCGTCCCGGGTCCTCGCCGAGGGCTTCGGTCTGCTCGGCGACCAGGAGGAGGGGGCCGACGTCGAGCTGCGGGCCTCCTGGACGCCCGACGGTTCCGACGTGGCACCGCACCTGGCGGCCTGGGCCGACACGGTCTGCACCTTCGCGGGCCTGCCGCCGTACCCCCGGGGCGTGACCGTGCTGCACCCGCGCCGCTGACCACCGAACCGACCGCGCCCCGCCGGGGCCGACACAGAATCGAAGACGCTCCTTGACCAGCCCAGCCGACCGCCGATCCGCGCCCGACGAGCCCTCGACCCCCGTGGTCGCCGGCTTCGAGGACTTCGAGATCCCCGACAGCGTCCACCTCGCGGCGCCGTTCGACGGGATCCCTCCCATCATCGACACCGTGGCAGGACTGGAGCGGGCCGCCGCCGCCGTCGCCGCGGGCTCCGGCCCGGCGGCGATCGACACCGAGCGGGCGTCGGGCTTCCGCTACGGGCAGCGCGCCTTCCTCGTGCAGCTGCGGCGCGAGGGCGTGGGCACCGTGCTGATCGACCCGGAGGCCACCGGTTCGCTGGCCGTGCTGGGCGAGGCGCTCTCCGGCGTCGAGTGGGTGCTGCACGCTGCCACCCAGGACCTGCCCTCCCTGCGCGCCCTCGGCATGGAGCCGGACCGGCTCTTCGACACCGAGCTGGGCGGGCGCATCGCCGGGCTCCGGCGCGTGGGCCTGGCCGCGGAGACGGAGGAGCTGCTGGGCTACACGCTGGCCAAGGAGCACTCCGCCGTGGACTGGTCGAAGCGGCCCCTGCCGAGGGACTGGCTGAACTACGCCGCGCTCGACGTGGAGATGCTCATCCAGCTCCGCTGGGCCATGGAGGAGCTGCTGCGGGAGAAGGGCAAGCTGGACTGGGCGCTCCAGGAGTTCGAGGCCGTGCGCACCGCCGAGCCCGCTCCCCCGCGCCAGGACCCGTGGCGCCGGACGTCGGGGATCAACAAGGTGAAGGGCCGGCGCCAGCTCACCGCGCTGCGCGGGCTGTGGGAGGAGCGGGAGCGGCTCGCCCAGCACAAGGACGTCGCCCCCGGCCGGCTGCTGCCCGACGCCGCCCTGGTCGCCGCCGCGGCCGCCATGCCGCGCACCGTGCCGCAGCTCCTCGACACCCCCGGCTTCCACGGCCGGCTCGCGGCGCGGGAGGCGCCCCGGTGGCTGCGGGCGATCGCCGAGGCCCGCACGGCCACGGAGCTCGTCCCCTTCACCGTGAAGTCCGACGCCCTGCCGCCCGTGAAGGCGTGGGAGGTCAAGCGCCCCGAGGCCGCAGCACGGCTGCGGGTCCTGAAGCCGCTCGTGGCCGAGCTCGCCGAGGCGCACGAGCTGCCGACCGAGAACCTGCTCACCCCCGAGCACCTGCGGCGCTTCTGCTGGCAGCCGCCGAAGAGCACCACCGACCAGGCGGTGGCGGACCGCCTGCGGGACCTCGGGGCGCGCCGGTGGCAGGTCGAGCTGACGGCCCCGGTCCTCGGCCCGGCCTGGCGGGAGCTGCGGGCCCGCAAGCGCGCGGCGCGCCAGGTGGAGCGCGACCAGCCGCCGGCCGGGGACGAGGACGAGCCCGCAGCGTGAGCCGCTCCCTCCGGGGACGGAGGAAGGGCCCCGGCCGACGGCCGGGGCCCTTCCTCCTGTGCGGGCCGGGCTCCGCTCGCCCCGCGGCCCGCGCCCTGCGGCAGCGGTGCTGCGGGCGGGCGCCGGCGGGTCAGTGCTGCGTGTCGCCGGGGGCCGGGTGCGGCTCGGCCGGGTCCAGGGGGCTCTCCGGGGTCACCGGCTTCGCGTCCTGCAGGTCGGCGTAACCGGTGGTCGAGGTCCCGGCGGTCGAAGCCCCCGTGGCGGCGGCACCGCTGGAGGATCCCGTGCCGGCCGAGGACCCGGAGACCTTCTCCTTGACGGACGAGGAGGCGTCGGCGGCCTTGGTGCCCACGGTGTCCGCCGCCTTCTTGGCGCTGTCGGCCAGCTTCCCGCCGACCACGGGCACCTCGGACTTCACCCAGTCGGTGCCCTCGGAGACCTTCTCCTGGACCTTGGGGTCGTGCCACGTCTTCACGGCGTTCTGCTTGAGGGCCTCGTAGCTCTTGCGGCCCGAGGCCGAGCCGACCACGAAGCCGACCCCGAATCCGGTGACGAAGATGAGTCGCTTGATCATGGTGCTGTCCTTCCGTCCGTCCCGGCGCGGCGGCCGGGCCCGAGGACGAGCCGGTCGTGCACGGACCGTCCCGCTGACTGATGTCTTCATCATCCTACTGATGAACCGGCGCGGCGGACACCGGCCCCGTGCGGCTCCGCTCACAGCGATCACCGCACGGGGCGCCCTCGGGCAGGCAGCACCCGGGGGTGGGGCCCGGCGCCTAGACTGACGGCGGACCCGCACCCCGCCGTCGAGAGGACCCCGATGCCCGAGCGCCCGACCACCCCGTCCGCCCCGTCCCGGCGCACGGTCCTCGGCCTGGCCGGGGCCGGCTCGACCGCGGCGCTCACCGCGTGCGCCGCCGACGCCCCGCCGTCGACGGGCGGCGGCCCCGCCCCCGCAGCGTCCGGCCCCGTGGACGCGGGCGCCCTCGAGGACCTGCCGGTGGGCTCAGCGGTGAAGTTCGACCGGGACGACGTACAGGCCGTCGTGAGCCGCCCGGACCCGGACACGGTCGTCGCGTTCTCTCCCGTGTGCCCGCACCAGGGGTGCATGGTGGCCCCGCAGGAGGAGCTCTACGTCTGCCCGTGCCACTCCTCGCAGTTCGACCTCACGACCGGCGAGGTCCTGGCCGGACCCGCCGAGTCCGGGCTGGAGCCGTACCCCGCGAGCGTGGCGGACGGGCGGATCCTGCTCGGCTGAGCGGGGCTCAGCCCCGGTGCGACCGCGGCAGCGACGCCCCGCGGGCGTCCTCGGCCGTGTCGGGCACGGCACCCTGGCCCGCGGCCGCGCCCTGCACCGGGCGCGCGTAGGGCACCCGGGTGCCGAGCACGGAGGCCAGCGTGTCCTGGGCGACGCGCTGGGCGGTCAGGCCGACCCGCGCGAGGACCTGGGAGCGGGAGCCGTGCAGGAGGAACTCCGTGGGCAGCCCCACCTCGTTGAGGGCGGTGTCGACGCCCGCCGCCCGCATCTCCTGGCGGATCCGGGAGCCGATCCCGCCGGCGCGCACGCCGTCCTCGACGACCACCACGATCCGGTGCTGGGCGGCGAGCTCGATGACCGAGGCCGGCACGGGCAGCACCCAGCGGGGGTCGACCACGGTGGAGGTGACGCCGTGGGCCTCGAGCCGGTCGGCCACGTCCAGCGCCAGAGCGCTCATGGCGCCGACGGACACGAGCAGGACGTCCCGGCGGGCGCCCTCGGTCCCGCTCTCGCCGCCGCGGCGCGCGAGCACGTCCACCCCGTCCGCCAGCCGCTCGACGGCCGGGACGGGGGCGCCCACGGCGCCCTTGGGGTACCGGATGACGGTGGGGGCGTCGTCGACGGCCACCGCCTCGCGCAGCTCCTCGGTCAGGGTGGGCTCGTCGCGCGGTGCGGCCAGGTGCAGCCCGGGCACGATCTGGAGCAGCGCGAGGTCCCACATGCCGTGGTGGCTGGGGCCGTCCGGGCCTGTGACCCCGGCCCGGTCGAGGACGACCGTGACGCCGGCCCGGTGCAGCGCCACGTCCATGAGGAGCTGGTCGAAGCCGCGGTTGAGGAACGTCGCGTAGAGGGCCACCACGGGGTGGAGGCCGCCGTAGGCCATGCCGGCGGCCATGGCGATGGCGTGCTGCTCGGCGATGCCCACGTCCACGACCCGGTCGGGGTGGGCGGCCTGCATCTTCTGCAGCCCCACGGGGATGAGCATGGCGCCGGTGATGCCGACGACGTCCTCGCGCTCGTCGGCGATCCGGGCGATCTCGTCGCGGAACACGGCCGTCCAGCTGCGCTCGGAGCTCGTGGCCGTGGAGCGGCCGGTGACGGGGTCGATGACGCCCACGGCGTGGAACTGGTCGTCCACGTTCGCGGTGGCGGGCCCGTAGCCGTGGCCCTTCTCGGTGATCGCGTGCACGATGACCGGTCCGCCGTAGTTCTTGGCGTTGCCCAGGGCCTGCTCGACGGCCTCGAGGTCGTGCCCGTCGACGGGGCCGACGTACTTCATGCCGAGGTCCTCGAAGATGCCCTGGGGCACCACGACGTCCTTGATGCCCTGCTTCATCCCGTGCAGACCGCGGTAGAACATCTCCCCGACGGGGCCGGAGTGCTTCAGCAGGTCCTTCACGGTCTCGAGGGTCTGCTCGTAGCGGCGGTCGGTGCGCACGGCGTCCACGCCCTGCTGCACGCTGGCCTGGAGCTCCGCGAGGTGGTTGGCGAAGCCGCCGACGGTCGGGGCGTAGGAGCGGCCGTTGTCGTTGACCACGATGACGACCTTGCGGTCGCGGTCGGAGGCGATGTTGTTGACGGCCTCCCAGGCCATCCCGCCGGTGAGCGCCCCGTCCCCCACCAGCACCACCGTGTGCCGGTCGTGCTGACCGGTCATCGCGTAGCCGCGCGAGATGCCGTCGGCCCAGGACAGGGAGGAGGACGCGTGGGAGGACTCGACGATGTCGTGCTCCGACTCGCGCCGGTCCGGGTAGCCGGCGAGACCGCCCTCCTGGCGCAGGGTCTCGAAGTTCTTGCGGCCGGTGAGCAGCTTGTGCACGTAGGACTGGTGCCCGGTGTCGAAGACGACGGAGTCCTTGGGCGAGTCGAAGACCCGGTGCACCGCGAGGGTCAGCTCGACGACGCCCAGGTTGGGTCCCAGGTGGCCGCCCGTCGCGGAGACGTGGGTGACGAGGAACTCGCGGATCTCCTCGGCCAGCCGGCCCAGCTCCGCGCGGCTCAGTCCCGCGAGGTCCTCGGGCCCGGACACCCGCTCCAGCACGCTCATGGTTTCTCCCGCAGTCCTCGGCGTCGTGGTCGCTCGCGCCGTCGGTCCCGGGGGGCCGGGGCGGCGCGCTCCCCCGATCCTACTCGTTCGCCCCGACAGGGCCGACGACGCGCAGGGGCCCGGTCCGTTCCCGGACCGGGCCCCTGCGTGCTGCGAACGCCCTGGGATCAGGACTTCGCGATGTTCCTGAGCACGTACTGCAGGATGCCGCCGTTGCGGTAGTAGTCCGCCTCGCCCGGCGTGTCGATGCGCAGGACCGCGTCGAACTCGACGGTGGAGCCGTCCTCCTTCGTGGCGGTGACCTTGAGCGTCTTCGGGGTGGTGCCCTCGTTGAGCCCGGTCACGCCCTGGATGTCGAAGGTCTCCGTGCCCTCCAGGCCGAGGGAGTCCGCGGACTCCCCGGCCGGGTACTGCAGCGGGAGCACGCCCATGCCGATGAGGTTCGAGCGGTGGATGCGCTCGTAGCTCTCGGCGATGACGGCCTTGACGCCCAGCAGGGAGGTGCCCTTCGCGGCCCAGTCGCGGGAGGACCCGGAGCCGTACTCCTTGCCGCCCAGCACGACCAGCGGGACGCCGGCCTCCTGGTAGTTGATCGAGGCGTCGTAGACGGCGGCCTGCGGGCCGCCCTCCTGCGTGAAGTCGCGGGTGTAGCCGCCCTCCACGCCGTCCAGGAGCTGGTTCTTGATCCGGATGTTGGCGAAGGTGCCGCGGATCATGACCTCGTGGTTGCCGCGGCGGGAGCCGTACGAGTTAAAGTCCTTGCGCTGGACCCCGTTCTCGATGAGGTACTTGCCGGCCGGGGTGTCGGACTTGAACGAGCCCGCCGGGGAGATGTGGTCGGTCGTGACCGAGTCGCCCAGCTTCAGCAGCACGCGGGCGCCCGTGATGTCCTCGACCGGGGTCGTCTCCATCGTCATGCCCTCGAAGTACGGGGGCTTGCGGACGTAGGTGGACTCGGGGTTCCACTCGAACGTCTTTCCGGTGGGGGTGTCCAGGTTCTGCCAGCGCTCGTCGCCGTCGAAGATGGTGCCGTACTCGCGGGTGAACATCTCCGTGTCGATGGACGCGTCGATGATCTTCTGCACCTCGGCCGGGTCCGGCCAGATGTCCTTGAGGTACACCTCGTTGCCGTCGGCGTCCTGGCCCAGGGACTCGCTCTCGAAGTCGAAGTCCATGTTGCCGGCCAGGGCGTAGGCGATGACCAGCGGCGGGGACGCCAGGTAGTTCATCTTCACGTCCGGGTTGATGCGGCCCTCGAAGTTGCGGTTGCCGGAGAGCACCGAGGTCACGGCCAGGTCGTTGTCCTGAATGGCCTGGGAGATCTCGTCCTCGAGGGGACCGGAGTTGCCGATGCAGGTGGTGCAGCCGTAGCCCACGATGAAGAAGCCGAGCTCCTCGAGCGCCGGCACCAGACCGGACTTCTCGTAGTAGTCGGTGACGACCTTCGAGCCCGGGGCGATCGAGGTCTTGACCCAGGGCTTGGCCTTGAGCCCCTTCTCGACGGCGTTGCGCGCCAGCACCGCGGCGGCCATCATGACCGACGGGTTCGAGGTGTTGGTGCACGAGGTGATCGACGCGATCGAGACCGCGCCGTGGTCGAGCTCGAACTCGCGGCCGTCGGGCATGGTCACGGGGACCTGCTTGCTCGGGCGGCCGTCCTCGGCGAAGGCGTGGTGCTCGCGCGGGCGGTCCGCCTCCGACTGGTGGTCGTCCGCGGTGTAGCCGGGGGCGTCCGAGGCCGGGAAGGACTGCGCCGCGACGTCGTCCACGGTGTCGCCGGAGGCGTTGTCGTCGACGTGCGTGGCGTAGTTCTTGATGTCCTCGTGGAACTGCGCCTTCGCGTCGGTGAGCGAGATGCGGTCCTGCGGCCGCTTCGGCCCGGAGATCGAGGGGACCACGGTGGAGAGGTCCAGCTCGAGGTACTCCGAGAAGGTGATCTCCTCGGACGGGTCGTGCCACATGCCCTGTTCCTTGACGTACGCCTCGACGAGGTCGATCTGCTCGTCGGAGCGGCCGGTCAGGCGCAGGTACTCGAGGGTGACGTCGTCGATCGGGAAGATCGCGGCGGTGGAGCCGAACTCGGGGCTCATGTTGCCGATGGTGGCGCGGTTGGCCAGGGGCACGGCGCCGACGCCCTCGCCGTAGAACTCGACGAACTTGCCGACCACGCCGTGCTCGCGGAGCATCTCCGTGATGGTCAGCACCACGTCGGTGGCGGTGGCCCCGGACGGGATCTGGCCGGTCAGCTTGAAGCCGACCACGCGCGGGATGAGCATGGAGATGGGCTGGCCGAGCATCGCGGCCTCGGCCTCGATGCCGCCCACGCCCCAGCCGAGCACGCCCAGGCCGTTCTCCATGGTGGTGTGCGAGTCGGTGCCCACGCAGGTGTCCGGGTAGGCGCGCAGCACGCCGTCGACCTCGCGGGTCATCACGACGCGCGCCAGGTTCTCGATGTTGACCTGGTGGACGATGCCCATGCCCGGGGGGACGACCTTGAAGTCGTCGAACGCCGTCTGGCCCCAGCGCAGGAACTGGTAGCGCTCCCCGTTGCGCTGGTACTCGATGTCCATGTTGATCCCGATCGAGTCCGAGGTCCCGAAGGAGTCGATCTGCACGGAGTGGTCGATCACGAGCTCGGCCGGGGCGAGCGGGTTCACGCGGGCGGGGTCGCCGCCGAGGTCCGCGATGGCCTCGCGCATCGTCGCGAGGTCCACGATGCAGGGCACGCCCGTGAAGTCCTGCATGATCACGCGACCCGGGGTGAACTGGATCTCGATGCTGGGCTCGGCCGTGGGGTCCCAGTTGGCCAGGGCCTCGATGTGCTCGGAGGTGATGTTGGCGCCGTCCTCGGTGCGCAACAGGTTCTCGAGCAGAACCTTCAGGCTGTACGGGAGCTTCTGCGCACCCTCCAGCGTGTTCAGTCGGAAAATCTCGTATTCGGTGCCTTTGACGTCGAGTACGCCCTTGGCCCCGAAGCTGTCCACTGTGCTCATATGCGTGGAACTCCTCTCGCCACCGTCTTGGAAACGCCCGCGGGAGGACACCGGCGAAGGGCCGGAGGTTCTCCCGTGAACAGTCATCCGCCAGTGTAGCCCGTGTGAGCCCGGTGACTCCGAACGACTCCCGGCGGTCGCCGTCACGCAGCGGGCGGCGGCGTCCGTCAGGGCTCCAGGACCGCCAGCGTCTCGACGTGGTGGGTGTTCGGGTACATGTCGAAGGCGCGCACCGACCGCACGTGCCACCCGGCGCGGCGGAACCGGCCCAGGTCCCGCGCCAGCGTGGCCGGGTCGCACGCGAGGTAGACGATCCGGCGCGGGGCCAGCGCCACGAGCTGGTCCACGACGGTCCGCCCGGCGCCCGCCCGGGGCGGGTCCAGGACCACGACGTCGGGGCGGGCCGCGCCGCTCCGGGCCGGGCGGCCGCCCCGCGCCGGCCGGCGGCCACGGGCCGGCGCCGCCTGCGGCCAGGTCCGGGCGAGCACCTTGTCGACGCTCCCGCGCTCGACACGGACCCCCGGCCGGCCGGCGAAGGCGCGGCGGGCGTCGGCGCTGGTGACCGGCGAGCCCTCGACGGCCAGGACCGTGCCCGTCTCCCCCACGGCGTCCGCGAGCGCGGCCGTGAACAGTCCGGCGCCGGCGTAGAGGTCGAGGGCGTGCTCCCCGGGGCGCGCCGCGGCGGCCGCGGGCACCTCCCGGTGCAGCAGGGCGGGGGCGGCGCGGTGGATCTGCCAGAACCCCTCGGCGGAGACCTCCCACCGGTGCGGGCCCACGTGTTCGGCGACCGACGGCCGGCCCGCCCACGTCTCGGGCTCGCGCTGCCCCTCGGCGCGGGCGGTGACGGAGACGTCCTGGTCCGCGGTGAGCCGTGCCAGCTCGCGGCGCAGCCGGTGCGGGTCGGCCCCGGCGGCCAGGCTCAGGTGCACCAGCGGCGTCCCGCCGTCGGCGGGGGCCGCGACGTCGACCCGTTCCGCCCCGCGCAGGTCGAGCCGCCCGAGCCGCAGGGCGTCGATGGCGGGGACCACGAGCGGGAAGCCGTCCACCGGGACGACGGCCGCGCTGCGGTGGGGGTGCATCCCGATCCGCCCCGCGGGGTCGACCGCGAAGTGGGCCCGGGTGCGCCAGCCGCGGCCCTGCGGGTCCTCCCCCGGCATGGTCTCGACGACGATCTCGGTCTCGAGCCCGGCCAGTCGGGTGAGCTGCTCGGTGACCACCGCGGCCTTGAGGGCGCGCTGGGCCTCCAGCTCGGCGTGGCCGAACTCCGCGCCGCCGACGGGCGGCTCGCCGCGCCGCCAGGTCAGCAGGGGGTCGGCCGGGGCCCACACGTGCTCGGTCCGGCGGTGGGGGTCCGCCTCGAGGACGGCGACGACGTCGCCGCGCCAGAACCGGGCCTCGGGGCCGCTGTCGGTGAGGCGGACGCGGACGAGCTCGCCGGGCAGGCCGTGGCGGACGAACACCACGCGCCCCTCGCCGGTGCGGGCCACGGTGTGGCCGCCGTGGGCGACGGGGCCCAGGCGCAGCTCGAGCTCGACGGGGGCGGCGGGCTCGGCGGGGGCCGGGGGGTGGGACGGGGTCACGGGCGGGACGCTCTCTGCTCGGGGGCGGACTCGGGGCCCGTGTCCTGGCCGGAGGCGGAGGACAGGTGCCAGGGCACGGAGGCCGTCATGACCCCGCGCTCCTGGTGCAGGCGGGCCCGCAGCGGCCGGATGGCCTGGTTGTGCAGCAGCCGCTCCCACCGGTGCCGCACGACGTACTCGGGCAGGTACACCACGACCAGGTCCCGGGGCGACTTGCGGCGCACTCCGCGCACGTGGTCGAGGACCGGGCCGATGGTGTCCCGGTAGGGCGCGTGGAGCACGGTGACGGGCACCGGGATCTCGAGGCGGCGCCACTCGTCGAGGATCCGGCGGGTGGCGGCGGCGTTCGTGTCCACGACGACGGCCTCGAGGGTCGAGGGCCGGGACGCCCGGGCGTAGGCCAGGGCGCGCATGAGGGGCTTGCGGACGGAGGAGACGTAGATGATGGCGTGCACCCGCGAGGGCAGGGCCCGGACCGGGGAGTCGGGCTGCAGCGCGAGCTCGGCGTCCACGGCGTCGTAGTGCCGCCGGACCCCCGCCATGACCGCGCTGAGGACCACGATGGCCACGATGGTGATCCACGCGCCCTGGGTGAGCTTGGTGACGAGGACGACGACGAGCACCGCCGCGCACAGCACGAAGGCGACCAGGGCCACGGCCCGGCGCACGAACAGCTCGCGGCGGACCCCGGGGTGCGGGCGCATCCGCCGGACGCGCGCCCAGTGCCGGACCATGCCGGCCTGCGTGAGCGTGAAGGAGACGAACACGCCCACGATGTAGAGCTGGATGAGGCTGTTGACGTTGGCCCCGAACGCCACGGTGAGCACCACGGCGACGAGCAGCAGCAGCAGGATGCCGTTGGTGAACGCGAAGCGGTCCCCGCGCGCCTGCAGCTGCCGGGGCAGGAAGGCGTCCCGCGCCAGCCGGGACGCCAGCGTGGGGAAGCCGGAGAAGGCGGTGTTCGCGGCGAGGATCAGCACGCCCACCGTCGCGGCCACGAGCACGAAGAACCACAGGGAGTCGGTGCCGAAGACGGTCTTCGCGAGCTGGCCCAGCACGGGGTCCTGGAAGAAGTCGGGGCCGGGGAGCCGGCCGTCGACGAGCAGCTGCTCCTCCGGGTCGCCGACGACCACGACGTCCGTGCGGTCCGCGAGGTACAGCACCCCGGCCAGCAGGGCCGCCGAGATCGCCCCGAGCACGCCCAGGGTGGCCGCGGCGTTGGCGGCGCGGGGCTTGCGGAAGTAGGGCACCGAGTTGGTGATGGTCTCCACGCCGGTCAGCGCCACGGCCCCGGAGGAGAAGGCCCGCAGCACCAGCAGGGCCCCCGCGAGACCGGCCAGCCCCGCGTCGAAGCCGGCGGCCGGCAGGACCTCCCGGCCGGCGCTGGGGGCGTCCCCCAGGGAGCCGGTGAGGTCCTGGCCCAGGCCCACGAGCAGCAGCGCGGTCAGGACCGCGAGGAAGAAGTAGGTGGGCACGGCCGCGGCCCGGCCCATGAACTTCAGCCCGCGCAGGTTGAGCAGCCCCACGAAGAGGATCCCGGCCACGGCCAGCTCCACCCGCCGCCCGGCGAGCGCGGGCAGCGCCGCGGTGACGTACTGGGCGGCGGTGGCCATGGACACCGCCACGACGAGGGCGTAGTCGGCCATCAGGGCCGCGCCCACGCCCACCCCCGCGGTGCGGCCGAGGTTCTTGGAGACGATCTCGTAGTCGCCGCCGCCGGAGGGGTAGGCGCGCACGTTCTGCCGGTAGGCGGTGATCACCACGGTGAGCACCACGAGCACGGCCAGGCCCACCCACGGGGAGACCGCCACGGCCGTGGTCCCCGCGAGCGCGAGGGTCAGGATGATCTCGTCGGGGGCGTAGGCCACCGAGGAGAGGGCGTCCGCCGAGAACACCGGCAGCGCCGTGCGCTTGGGCAGCACGGCGTCGCTGAACCGCTCGTTGTGGATGGGCTTGCCGACGAGGGCTCGCCTCAGCGCCCGGGGAATGCTCTGCACGGCTCCCCACGGTAGTCCGTCCCGCACCGATTGTCCGCCGCACCCCGTGCGGGCCGCGCCCTCCGGGGTGACCTAGGCTGAGAGGCATGGCGCATTTCGTGATCATGGGAGTGGGGCGCGTCGGCGTGATGGTCGCCCACACCCTCGAGGACTCCGGGCACACCGTGGCGGTGATCGACCAGGACGACCGCGCCTTCCGGCGGCTGCGCAAGTCCTTCGAGGGCAAGAAGGTCACCGGCCTCGGCTTCGACCAGGAGGTGCTGCGCCGGGCCGGGATCGAGGAGGCCTACGCCTTCGCGGCCGTCTCGAGCGGGGACAACTCCAACATCATCGCGGCGCGCGTGGCGCGCGAGACGTTCAAGGTCCGCCACGTGGTGGCCCGCATCTACGACCCCTCCCGGGCGGAGTTCTACCAGCGGCTGGGGATCCCCACCGTCGCCGCCGTGCGCTGGAGCGCCGACCAGGCGCTGCGCCGGATCCTGCCCGAGCAGACGATCACGGCCGACTTCCGCGAGGCCTCGGGACGGCTGCAGCTGGGCGAGCTGTCCCTGGACGACTCGTGGTCCGGGCTGCACCTGGACGCGATCCAGGAGGCCACGGGGGTGCGGATCGCGTTCGTGACGCGCTTCGGGGAGGGCGTGCTGCCGGGTCCCGACATGAGCTACCAGCAGGGGGACGTGGTGCACGCCATGATGCGCACCGACGACGTCGAGGGCGTGTCCCGCGTCCTGTCCCGCCCGCCCGGCCCGGACGTGCTCGACTTCGCCAACTCCCTGCGCCGGGAGTCCGACGACGTGCCCGGCTCCGACGACACCTCCCGGGGAGGATCCTGATGCGCGTGGTCATCGTGGGCGCGGGCGCCGTGGGCGCCTCGATCGCCCGGGAGCTGCTGTCCCACCAGCACGAGGTGGTGATCTTCGACGAGAAGCCCGAGGTCATCGGCCGCTCGGACCTGCGCGGGGCCCAGTGGATCATCGGTGACGCCTGCGAGCTCTCCACGCTGCGGGAGGGCGGGCTGGAGGAGACCGACGTCGTAGTCGCCGCCACGGGCGACGACAAGGCGAACCTGGTGGTCTCCCTCCTGGCGCGCAGCGAGTTCGGCGTGCCCCGCACGGTGGGCCGGGTCAACAACCCGAAGAACGAGTGGCTCTTCGACGACGCGTGGGGGGTGGACGTGGCCGTGTCCACGCCGCGGCTGATGACCGCGCTCGTGGAGGAGGCGGTCGAGGTGGGCGACGTGGTGCGGCTGCTGACCCTGCAGACGGGCGGGGCGACCCTCTCCGCCTACACGGTGCCGCACGAGCACCCCATCATCGCCACGATGGTCTCCCAGGTGCCGTGGCCGCCGGACGTGACGCTCGTGGCCATCCTGCGCGACGGGGTGCCCATCACCCCCTCGGGGGACGACGTGGTGGAGGGCGCCGACCAGCTGTTCTTCGTCTCCACCACGGAGGGCGAGGCGCAGCTGCGCGCGATGTTCACGACGGCCGGCCGGCACGAGCCGCACCGGAGCTGAGCGCGGCCCGGGGCCTCAGGGGGTGTCCTGCTCCTGGGCGGTGATCTGCTCCGGGGGCCGGGAGACGAGCCAGGCGAGCCACAGGGTCAGCGCGTACAGCGGCACGCCCATGACCAGCCGCGCCACGCCCAGGCCGGTGAGGTTCTCCGCGAAGTACAGGGGCACCTGCACGAGCAGGCGGGCCGCGAACATCGCCATCAGCATGACCGTGGCCACCTGGTAGGCGCGGCGGCGCACCGGGACGTCGCGCCACTGCGCGCCCTCCCCGCGGATGTAGCCGTAGAAGACGCCGAGCAGCGGCCAGCGCAGGAGCAGGGACGCGCCCAGGCCCGCGAACCAGGCCGCGTTGATCCAGAAGCCGGGGACGTAGTAGTCCAGCGCCTCGCCGGTGGCCCGCGCGAACAGCGCGCAGACGCCCACGCCCACGAACCCGGACACGGCCTGGACCAGGCTCTGGCGCTGGACCAGGCGCAGCACGGTGAACAGGGCGGCCGTGCCCAGGGACGCGGCGAGCGCGACCCCGAGGGTGTTGCCGACGAGCAGCACGGCGAGGAACACGAAGCCCGGCAGGATCGTCTCGGCCAGACCGCGCCAGCCGCCGACGGCGTGCAGCACGTCGAGCTGACCGTTGTCCTTGCGGCGCATGCCCGAGCGCGCGGCGTAGGCGGCCATCGAGCGCTCCACGTCGTGGCCGCGCCCCGGCCCGTCCGCGGCGCTCCCGGGCTCCTGGGGATCCGTCATCTGCTGACCTGCTTCGCGATGATCTCGTAGCGCGGGTTGAACATCGAGGGGCGCCCGTCCCGGAAGCTCACCACGCCCACGCAGCGCAGCCGCGTCCCCGCGGTGACGCCCGGCACGGTGCGCTGGCCGTGCCACACGAGGCGCAGCGGCCGGGGGGCGGCCACGCTCTCGTCCCCCGGCGCCTGCGGGCAGTCCGGGGCGAGCAGGGCGGTGTAGTTCTGCGCGCCGGTCACCGGGGGCACGGTCACCTCCACCACGAGACCGGTTGCCATCACCCGGCGCCGGCTCCCGGCGGCGGTCGAGGGGTCGAGGTCGCCCGCGCACACGGGCGCCTCGGCGACCACGTCGATGGACCCGGTTCCCGGTGTCGGCCGGAACTCGCCGGTGCCTGTTCTCGTCATGGCTCAGCCGATCTCGGTGATCTCGGGTCCGCGCCGCGGCGGCCGCACGGGCTCCGGCGCCGGCTCCGGCTCCGTGTCCGGGGCGGGGGAACGGACCGCGTCCTCGGGCACGACCAGCGTCAGCAGCTCCCGGGGGGGGCATGGGCCGGTCGCCGCGCACCACCACGAGCTCGCGCACGACCTCGTCGAGGGCCGCGGCCGACTCCGCGGTCACCGCGGCGGTGCCCGTGAACACGGCCCGCACGAACCAGCGCGGCCCGTCGACGCCCACGAAGCGGGCGAGGCGGAAGCCGCGGGTCCCGTCGGAGGCGGTGGCGGGGAACCGGGTGACGACCTGGAGCCCGAACGGGCCCTCCTCGACCGTCGGCTCGCCGTTGCTCGAGCGCAGCGACTGCACCAGCTCGCGGCGGACCTCGTCCCACAGCCCCTCGGAGCGGGGCGCGGCGAACGCCTGGACCTGGACCGAGCCGCCGTCGAGGTCGAGGGCGACGGCACGGGGGCGCTGCGTGCGCTCGTCCACCTCGAGCCGCACCCCCAGCCCCGGGCGGGGACGCACGAGCACGGCGCCGAGATCGAGGTAGCCGTCCCGGTCCTCCACCTGGGAGACGTCGAGCGGGCCCTGCGGCTCGCGCCGCCGCGCCGCCGCGGCGTCCTCCGCGCTCGGCGCGGCCTCCGGCTGCTGCGGGGCGGCGTCCTGCGCCGCGGCCTTCTTCTTCTTGCGACCGAACATGGTGTCGTTCTCCTCCGCCGGCACGCGGTGCCGGCTCGTGGCGTGAGCTCGTGGGGGGTCTGCTCGTGGATTCAGGCGGTGCCGCTGGAGCCGAACCCCGTCCCGCCGCGCGCCGAGCCGGGCAGCACGTCGACGAGCTCGAAGACGGCCTGCTCGACGCGCTGGACGACGAGCTGGGCGATGCGGTCGCCGCGGCGGACGGTGAAGGGCTCGACGCCGTCCGTGTTGAGCAGGGTGACCATGATCTCGCCCCGGTAGCCGGAGTCCACCGTGCCCGGGGCGTTGACCACCGTGATCCCGTGCCGGGCCGCCAGCCCCGAGCGGGGGTGCACGAACCCGGCGTACCCCTCGGGCAGCGCGATCGCCACCCCCGTGGGCACCAGGGCCCGCTGACCGGGGCCGAGGACCACGTCCTCGCGCGAGCGCAGGTCGGCGCCCGCGTCTCCGGGCTTCGCGTACACGGGCAGGGGAAGGTCCGGGTCGAGGGCCTGCAGCGCGATGCTGAGCGGGCGCCCGTTGCCCGACGGCGGCCGGTGGCCTGTCGACTGGTCGTTCACAGTGCCCCACTCTAACGCGCCGGACCCCGGGCGCAGTCGTGAGACGCTAGAGGCATGTCCCGTCCTGCGTCCTCCAGTGCGTCCCCGGCCGACGGCCCCCGCGAACCCCGCCGGTCCTCCTCCGAGCGGCCCGGCGCCGAGATCCTCTACCAGGAGAAGCTCACCCCCGCGTGGTGGATGTGGCTGCTCGTGCTCTTCGCCGGCGTCGTCGCCCTCGTCGCGCTCGCCCCCATCGACCCGTGGGTGGCCGGAGCGGCGGCCGTCGTGGTCGGCGGCGGCACGGCCGTGGCCCTCGTCGCCTCCAGCACCACCATCGTCGTCACCGACGAGTCCCTGCAGGTCGGCCGGGCCCGCATCGAGCGACGGTTCGTGGGCGAGGCCGAGGCCTTCCGCGGCGACGACGTCCGCCGGGTCCGCGGCCCCGAGCTGGACGGGCGGGCCTTCATGAACTTCCGGGCGTCCGTGGGCCCGGTGGTGCGGATCCGGATCACCGACCCCGTGGACCCCACGCCGTACTGGCTCACCTCCACCCGGCACCCGGAGCGGATCGTCGAGGTGCTGTCCGCGCGTCCGTGAGCGCGCCCGCCGCCACCGCACGGAAGAACCCCGCCGCGACGACCGTCGCGACGGGGTTCTTCCGGTCCTCCGGACGAGCTCGGCCCTGCGGGGCTCAGCCCACGCACTCGACGCAGTACTTGACCCCGCCCCGCTCCTCGGCGATCTGGGAGCGGTGGCGCACCAGGAAGCACGAGCCGCAGGTGAACTCGTCCTCCTGGGCCGGCAGCACGACGACGGACAGCTCCTCGTTGGAGAGGTCCGCGCCCGGCAGCTCGAAGCTCTCGGCCGCGGCCGCCTCGTCCTCGTCGACGGTGCCGGACTGCGCATCGGTGCGGCGCGTCTGCAGCTCCTCGATCGAGTCCTCCTTGAGCTCGTCCTCCTGCTTGCGCGGCGCGTCGTAATCAGTGGCCATGTCCGGTCTTCGCTCCAATGCGGGGTCCGAGGGCGGGCTCCGGCACGGCTGTGCGCCGCCCTCCGGGCTCTGTGTCGCGTAGATTGTTCACCATCCGAGGGCAAAAATCCAACCCCGTCCCGGGCCCGCGAACACGCGGCCGAGCCCGTCCGCGAGCGACCTCCGGCCGGGGCGCGCGACGGCCAGTAGGATTGGGGGCGGGTCCGGGCCGGCACGTCGGCCGCGACCGACGGACCCGCCCCGCAGCGCCCGCTCGACGACCCCGAGCGCACCCGAGAACCACCCGGAGGAATGACAGCATGGAGCAGTTGCGCCTGGCAGGTGTGCACGACGACGGTGAGCACCTGGTCGTCGAGGACGAGGCAGGCACCCGCCACCTGTTGCGGATCGACCAGGAGCTGCGCCTGGCCGTCCAGCGCGCCCGGCGGCTGCCGGGCGCCCGCCAGCGGGGAACGGGCCAGTTCGGGCCGCGTGAGATCCAGGCCCGGTTCCGCTCCGGGGCCACGGTCGAGGAGATCGTGGCCGAGAGCGGGTGGGAGGCCTCCCGGGTCCGCCGCTACGAGTGGCCGATCCTCGCCGAGCGGGCCCACATCGCCACCGAGGCCCAGAAGGTCGAGATCGAGGACCGCTCCGCGCACCGCGGCTACCACTCCGTCTTCGAGGGCGAACCCCTCACCCTGGGCCGCGCCGTCGCCCACCGGGCCGCCGACCTCGGGGTGGACCCCTCCTCCCTGGAGTGGGACTCCTGGCAGCGGGAGGACCACCTGTGGGCGGTGGTCGCCCGGTTCTCCGTGGTCGACCGCGCCGCCGCGCCAGCCCACGACGAGCCGCTGGCCGAGTGGCTCTACAACCCGGCGAACCAGAGCGTCCGTCCCACGAACGCGTGGGCGGAGGCCCTCACGGAGGCCGGCACCCCGGACACGCCGCTCGGCACGGGCCTCGGCGTCCTGGACGGTGGCCTCGACCCCGAGCTCACGCAGCTGCGCCGGTCCGCCGTGGAGGCCGACGACCTGCTCGACGTCCTGCAGGCCCGCCGCGGGCAGCGCATCGGGGAGGACGCCGAGGGGGACGACGCCCTCGCCGAGATCCTGGGCCGCGGCATGGGGCACGTCGAGCGGCGGCCCCGCCCCCTGGCCGCACCCGAGGACAGCTCCGTCTTCGACCGCCCCTTCCAGCCGGCCACCCGGTTCCCCGAGCCGGGTCCCGCACCGGAGCCGGCACCGGCCGGTGAGCCCGCGCCCCGGACGGACGGGCCCGCCACCGTGCAGCCCGCCGACGATCCCGTCGTCGAGCCCACCGCGCCCGCTGCGCCCGCCGCTCGCGCCGGCGCCCGGGACACCGTTCAGGAGAGGGCTTCGGAGACCTTCCGGGAGGCCGGACGGGAGCGGGGCGTCGACGACGGCACCGAGCGGTCCGCGGCGCGACCGGACACCGCCGCCTCCCGGGACGAGGCGCCCGCGGCCGGGGACCCCGCCGCCCAGGACTCCGCGCCCCAGGGCTCCGCGACCCAGGACTCCGCGACCGGGAGCTCCCGGGACGACGACGTCCGGGGCGACCGCTCCGCCGGCCCGGCCCCCGCGGTCCCCGGCGAGGAGCCCGAGGACTCCGGCCCCGCCGAGGAGACCGCGCCCGAACGGCCCCGCCCGCGCAACAAGACCGCCAAGGCACGGCGCCCCGCGCGGTCCTCGGTGCCCAGCTGGGACGAGATCGTCTTCGGCAGCTCGTCCGACTGAGCCCCCGGCGCCGGTGCGCGCCGTCCGGCGCCGCCGGCCCGGCACGCGCTAGAGTGCACGCAGCAGGGGACGGCTCCGCGCCGTCCCTCCGGGCTCGTGCGCTCCCCCATCCCGCGCGCGGCCCGGACGGACGACACCACGTCAGGGGCAGCACGACATGGGCAATTCCATCCAGGACGACCTCTTCGGGGACGACGAGCGTGACGCCGCCGCCGCGGACCCCGGCGACCCCGGTGTCCGCGGCGCCTCCGCCGCTCCGGAGGCGCCGGCCGAGCTGGTCCGCGGCTCCGGGCCGGGACGGTTCGTCGCCGGGCTGGTCCTCGGCGCGGTCGTGCTCGTGGTCCTGGTCGGCGCGGGTGCGCTCTACCTGGGCGGCGTCGGTCGCGACCTCTTCGGCGCCGGCCGGGAGGCCGAGTTCACCCCGGCCCCTGCGGTGACCAGCTCGCCGTCCGCCACGCGCACCAGCACGCCCACCGCGTCGCCCACGCCGTCGCGCTCGCGCACGCCCTCCCCCACGCCGAGCCCCTCGGCGGAGGAGCCGGCACCGCCACCCCCGGCCCCGGGGCCCGTGGCGCCCCCGGCGCCGTACGTCCCCCCGGCACCCGTGGTCCCCGAGCCCGTCGTGCCCGAACCCGTGGTGCCCGCCCCGGTCCTGCCGCAGCCCGTGGTCCCCGCGCCCCCGGCGCCGGCCCCGTCCGCACCGGCCCCGGCGGATCCCGGTCCGACCACCCCGGGAGCGCCCGCGAAGGACGACGAGGCCGGCGCGGAGGACGTCGACCCGGACGAGGAGGACGCGGCCGAGGAGGACGCCGGCCCGGCCGCCGCAGAGGCGGGGACCGAGGGGGCCACCACGGAGGACGCGACCGAGGACGCCTCGCCGGCACCCTGAGCGCAATCCCCCGGCCGCGGTCCACCCGGCGCGGCGGCCGGATCGCCGCGCTGCGCGGCGGCCCCGTGGCGGCTCACCCGGCGTGGCACCCCGGAGGCGGCTCACCCGGCCGCGGCACCCCGGTCGCGGCGTCCCTGCGCCGGCTCGCGGTGGGCGGGCGCTCAGGCCAGGCGCAGCAGCGGGACCTCCCGCTCGGCGCGCGTCAGCGAGCCGTGCTGGCCGACCATGGACAGGACGCTCGGGCGGACCCGGCCCAGGTCGAACAGCGCCAGGGGCTCCCGCCCCAGCACGAGGAGGTCGCCGATGCGCCCGCGCACCGCGTCGCGCACGAGCGCCGGCGGGCCGAAGTAGCCCGCGTCGAGGGCCGCCTCCCGGGAGAGGATCCACACGCGGGACCCGAACTGCTCCCGCCAGGCGGCCACGAGCGCCCGGACGTCCTGCGCCGTCGCGTCCGGCTCCAGGTGCAGCTGCACCGCGCGGGGCTCGCCGGCCGTGTGCCGGACACCGTCCAGCAGCCCCGGGAGCTCGGAGAAGTCGACGCGCGCGTCCCGCGGGACGTCCACCATGCCGTGGTCACCGGTCACCAGCACCGTGGTGCCGGCCGGCAGGCGCGCGACCAGACGGCGCAGCGACGCGTCGAGCTCCTCGAGCTGGGCCGTCCACTCCCAGGACTCCCAGCCCCGGGCGTGGCCGGTGCGGTCGAGCTCGTCCCAGTAGAAGTACATGAGGGCGTCGCGTCCCGCCGCGAGCTGGTCGAGTGCGGTGCTGACCCGCGCGGCCGGCCCCTCCGCGGCCACGAACCTGCCCCCGCGCAGGGCCGCGTCGGTGAGCCCGGAGCCGGCGAAGCGCTGCCGGCTGACCGTGACCACGTCCACGTGCTCGGCGGCGCGCTCGAGCACCGTGGGCAGCGGCTGCCACGCCCGGGGGTCCACGGCGGCGTCCCAGCCGCCGAGCTGGTTCACGACCCGGTCCCGGTCGGGGTCCAGCACGTCGTAGCCCACGAGTCCGTGCGCCCCGGGGGCCGCGCCCGTGCCGAGGGACGCCAGCGAGGCCGCCGTGGTCGTGGGGAACGCCGCGTCCAGGGTGGCCAGGCCCTGCGCGCCGGCCAGGCCCGGGGCGTGCCCGGCGCGGGCCCGCAGCTGGGCCCGTCCCAGGCCGTCCACCATGACGACGACGACCCTCCGGGCGGCGGGCAGCCCCAGCGCGTCCCGGAAGCCGGGCACGCCCAGGGACGCCGCGGCCGAGGACATGACCTCCGCGACCGAGCGGCTGCCGTAGCGCGGCGGCCCCGGCAGGTCGGCGGGCAGCGCGGCCAGGACCTCCTGCACCGCCCTCACCGGGCGGCGCCGCTGTCCCGGCCGGTGAACCGGTCGGTGAACCGGGTGCGCGGTGTGGCGGCGGCCGCCCGCCGCGGAGCCGGCGTGCGCCCGTGGGCCGGCTGGGCGATCTGCGCGCCGTCGGTCAGCGGGGAGAGGTTGGCCCGGCGCAGTGTGCGCGCGAACTCCCGCGCGCCCTCCACGGCGGTCGGGCCGTCGGCCTCCGCGCTGATCCGCAGCACGATGTCCTCCCGGGCGGCCGTGCCGGTGTAGCCGTGGTCGGCCTGGCACTGGGGGTCCTCGCACAGTGCGGGCGCCAGGTCCACGTGCAGGGTGCCCGTCCACGCGATGGCGAGCGTCACCTCGGAGATCGGGCTGTCCGGCCGGTAGTTGGCCGGCTGGTAGTACGAGTAGCTCAGCGTGACCGAGCGGATCTGCGAGATGCCGACCGTCTCCGTGGAGACCCGTGCCACCACGTCCCTGCCGCCCTCGTCGAACTCCTCGTCGTCCACGTGCGTCACGTGCAGCACGTCCTCGGCGAGCACCAGCACGGTGGTGTGGCGGTGCACCTCCGTCCGGTCGATGTGGGTCTCCAGCTGCACGAGGTGGGAGACCGGGGACCGGCCGTCCAGGGAGTCCTGGACCACGTCGATCACCAGCTGCGGGTAGAAGCCGGCCTTGTTGATGTCCTCGACCAGCCGCTGGCCGCGCTCACCTGAATACGTCATGGGGGCCATTTTCCCCCACGGCCGCGCCAGTGCCCAACACGGGCCCTCAGGGCACCCGGAAGTAGCACCGCTCCTCCCCGCCGCCCACGTCCTCGCAGACCCGTTCCAGCACCACGGGGCTCTCCTCCGGCGCCGGGCTCGGGGTCGTGTCGGCGCTGCGCGTGACCGTGGGCGAGCTCCCGGGACCGGGCACCCGCTCCGCGGAGCCCAGGGGATCGAGCAGCAGATATCCGCTCAGCAGCGCAGTCATCCCCACGAGGACCACGAACACGCCGGTCACGGCTCGGCCGCCGCGGCGCCGCCCGGTCCGCGCCGGCCGCGGGAGCGCCTCCGTGGCCCTCCCCCCGGCGGGCCGGCGGCCCGCCCGGTCCCGGCCGGGGTCGTTCCCGGTGCCCCCGCCGTCGCCGTCGCCGGACCCGCCGTGCCCGGAGCCGTCGCGCCCGGACCCGGCAGGGTCCGGCACCTCGTCGTCGCCCGACCCGGTGTGGACTCCCCCGGTGTCGACTCCCCCGGCACCGGTTCTCCCGCTGCCGGTCGTCCCGCTGCCGGCGCCGCCGGCGTCGGCCAGCCCGCCGCCGCCCACCGTGGTCCCGGCCGTCCGCTGCCCGGTGCTGCCGGGAGCGGTGCCGGCGGAGTCGGTGCTCCCGGAGCCGGCGTCCAGGGTGTCGGGGCCGTCCGGGAACCGGCCGCCGGCCTCCGCGCCCGCGGCGGCTCCGCCGCCGAGCCCGGCGCCGGTCGTCCCGTCCGTCCCCTCCGTGCCGTCCCACCCGGTCAGCACCCGGCTCGCCCACGGCTCCGGCAGCGGCTCGAGGACGTCGAAGACCTCGAACGGCTCGCCGTCCCGGGTGCGGGCAGGGTCGAAGCGCCGTCTCGCCGCTCCCGCGGTGAGCTCGTGGAGCACGGTGACGGCCGCGTCGCGGCGCTGGGCGGGGTCCGGGGTGAGGAGGGCGGCGAGGTGCTCCGCGAGGTCGCCCTGCTCCCCCGCCACGGCGCGCGCATCGTTGGGCCCCAGGCTCTCCTGCGGCTCCAGCGAGGGGTCGAGCATCCGCAGCGCGGTGATGCCCGCCGCGTAGAGGTCCTGCGCGGGGTTCGGGTCGGTGAGCTCGTAGGCCTCCGGGGGCAGGTAGCCGGGCGTGCCCACCACGGTGCCCGTCCGGGTCAGCCGGGCGTCCTGGACGCGCACGGCGATGCCGAAGTCGGAGAGGAGGACGTGGGGGCGGCCCGTCCCGGTGCTGTCCAGCATGAGGTTGCCCGGCTTCACGTCCCGGTGCACCCAGCCCTGGGCGTGCACGAACTGCAGGGCCTGGAGCAGCTGGGCGAGAACCTCCTCGGTCAGCTCCACCGAGGCGGCCCCGTTGTCGAGCAGCGCGGACTCCAGGGTGCCGCCGTGCACGAGGGGCATCGCGATGACCACGTGCGCGTCCTCCGCGGCCCACCCGTAGGGGCGAGCACGTGCGGGTGGTCCAGCTTCACCGACTGCTCCCGCGCGAAGCGCAGCAGGTCCGCGGAGTCGCGCTGGCGCAGCACCTTGGCCGCGCACAGCTGCTGGAGCCGGCCGTCCCAGGCCCGCCACACGGAGCCGCTGCCGCCGCGCGCGATGGGGTCGATGAGGGTGTACCGACCGGCTATGGTGTCCGCCACGAAGTCCGGGCCCGCCTAGCTGCGCATGGCCCGGCGCGCGCTGTCCGTCCGCTGCCGGGCGTTGCCGATGCCGACCGAGGCCCCCAGCACGGTCACGGAGCCGCTGGAGACGAGCACGGGGTTCAGCTCCACGCGGGCGATCTCGGGGTGCCGGTCCTTGAGCAGCGCCACCCGGGCGACGAGGTCCTCGAGCCGGTCGACGTCCGCGGCCGGGACCCCCTGGTGGCCGAAGAGCTTGCGCGAGGCCTTGGGCTCGCGGACCATCCGCCGCACGTCCTGGTCGGTGAGCGGCGGGACCCGGTGGGCCCAGTCCTCGAGGAGGTTCACCGCGTCCCCCGCCATCCCGAACGAGACCACGGGGCCGATCAGGGGGTCCTCGATGGCCCGGAGCACCACCGACTGGCCGGTGGGGGCCATGGCCTGCACCTCGAGGTCGAAGGTGCCGAAGGGGGCGAGCGCCCGGTGCATGGTCTCGATGGCCGCCCGCAGCTGCGCGTCGTCCTGGATGTTGAGCTGCACGCCGCCCAGGTCCAGGCGGTGCCGGAGGTTGGGGTCGGTGGTCTTGAGGGCCACGGGGTAGCCGAGCCGGTCGGCGGCGGCCAGGGCGTCCTCGGGATCGGTGAACCGCTCGCTGGGCAGCAGGCCCACCCCGTAGGTCTCCAGCAGCTCCCGCGCCTGGTCCCCGTCCAGCTCGAGCAGCTCGTCGCCGGTGACGCTGGGCAGGATCTTCTCCACGAAGGTCTCCGCCGCCTCCGCGTCGATGCCCTTCGGCTCGGCGAGGCTGCCCTGGTCCTGGGCGCGCCACCGGGTGTAGTCCACGACCTTGGCGAGCGCGCGCAGGGCCGCCCCCGGGGAGTCGAAGCAGGGCACGTCCAGTCCGTCCTCGGCGTGGTGCAGGGCGGAGACCGCTCCGGGCTCGGTGCTGCCCGTGAAGACGACCACCACGGTCTTGCCGTGCTCCCGCCCCACCCGGCCCACGAGCTCGGCCACGCGCTCCGGCGTGGCACCCGGGATCGGCATCAGCGTGACCACGGCGGAGTCGACGGCCTCGGCGCCGAGGCAGCTGTCGACGGCCGCCCGCAGCGCCTCGAGGGCGTCCTCCCCGCCGTCCGCGGTCCGGACCCCCGCCTGGGTCACCGCGACGTCCAGCCCCAGCTGCATGCACCGGTCCTCCATGAGCTGGCCCAGGGCCAGCGCGTTGGAGACGAGGGCCGTGCGGGCGCCCGCGGGCAGGGGCTGGCCGGCGAGGATCCCAGCCACGTCCATGAGGTGCTCGCTCGTGTCCGCGCGGATCACGCCGGCCTGCCGGAACATCGCGTCCAGGGCCCCCGGCGGGGCCTGGGTGGTGCGCCCGGTGTGGCCGGGCGGCAGCCGGAGACCGGTGACCTCGCTCTTGGCCACGATCACGGGCTTGGTCAGGGACAGCCGGCGGGCGATCCGAGAGAACTTGCGCGGGTTGCCCACGGACTGCAGGTAGAGCCCGCACGCGCGGGTCGCGGCGTCGTCCTCCCAGTACTGCATCATGTCGTTGCCGGAGACGTCGGCCCGGTTGCCGGCGGAGAGGTACGTGGACACGCCCACGTCGTGGCGCAGCGCGGCCGCGTTGAGCATCATGCCGATGGCCCCGGACTGGCTGAACAGCCCCAGCGGGCCCTCCCGCGGCACGGTGGGCAGGATGGAGGCGTTGAAGCGGGACTCCGGGGCCGTGCTGTAGAGGCCCAGGCTCGCCGGGCCGACCACGCGCATCCCGTAGGAGCGAGCGCGGCGCACCAGCTCGGTCTGCCGGGCCCGGCCCGCCGCGCCGGCCTCGGCGTACCCGCCCGTGACCACCACGACGGCGCGCACGCCCGCCGCGCCGCACTGGTCCACGACGTCGGCCACCTGGTCGACGGGCACGGCGACCACGGCGAGGTCCACGGGCTCGGGGACCTCCCCGATCGAGGTGGCGTGGGTCATGCCCTCCCGCTCGAAGGGCGTGGGGCTCACCCCGCTGAGCCGGCCGGCGAACCCGGAGGCGACGAGGTGCTCGACCAGCGCGTGCCCGGCGTGGCCGGGGTCCCGCGACGCCCCGATCACGGCGATCGAGGACGGGGAGAGGAGGTCGGCCATGGAGAGGGCCTCGGCGCGGTGCTCCCGCGCGGCCATCACGGCCAGCGACTTCTCGGTCGGGTCGATGTCGAAGCCGACCACCACCACGCCGTCGTCGAACTTGCGGGTGAGCTCGTAGCCCGCCTCCGCGAACACGCGGAGCATCTTGCGGTTCTCGGGCAGGACCTCCGCGGAGAAGTGGTCGATCCCGTTCTCGCGCGCGGCCGCGGCGAGGTGCTCCAGCAGGATCGAGCCGATGCCCCGCCCCTGGTGGGCGTCCGAGATCATGAACGCGACCTCGGCGTCGTCGTGCCGGTCCGTGCGGTCGTAGCGGCCCACGCCGATGATCCGGTCCGCCAGCACCAGCACGAAGCAGACGCGGTCCCGGTGGTCCACGCGGGTGAACCGCTCCAGCTCCCGGGCGGAGAGGGTGGGCTTGTAGGAGAAGAAGCGCAGGTAGATGGAGTTCTCGGACTGCGACTGGTGGAAGGCCAGGAGCGCGTCCTTGTCCTCCGGGGAGATCGGGCGCAGCTGCGCCGTCGCGCCGTCGCGGAGGATGACGTCGGCCTCCCAGTACTCGGGGTACTGCCCGGCGTCGTCCGTGTCCGCGGTCTCTGGAACCATAGACTTCAGGCTAGTAGACAAACCTGCACCGTCAACGGTGCGTCCCGGTGCGTCCCCGCACGATCTCGAACGCCGAGCCGCCGGGCCCGCCCCGGACCGACCCACGACCGAAGGACCCCCCGCTGTGATGGCACGCCGCCGTGCGCCCTCCCGCCCGTCCGCCGAGGACGAGCTGCCCCCCGACTTCCGGGAGAACATCGTCGACATCGACGTGACCTCCGAGATGGAGACGAGCTTCCTCGAGTACTCGTACTCCGTCATCTACTCCCGCGCCCTGCCCGACGCCCGGGACGGGCTCAAGCCCGTGCAGCGGCGCATCCTGTTCATGATGAACCAGATGGGGCTGCGCCCGGACCGCGGCCACGTCAAGAGCGCCCGCGTCGTGGGCGAGGTGATGGGCAAGTTGCACCCGCACGGCGACTCCGCCATCTACGACGCGATGGTCCGGCTCGCCCAGTCCTTCGCGATGCGCCTGCCGCTCGTGGACGGGCACGGCAACTTCGGCTCCCTCGACGACGGCCCCGCCGCCTCCCGCTACACCGAGGCCCGGATGGCCCCGGCCGCCCTGGCGCTGACGGCCGACCTCGACGAGGACGTCGTCGACTTCGTGCCCAACTACGACAACCAGTTCACCCAGCCGGGCGTGCTGCCCGCGGCGTTCCCCAACCTGCTGGTCAACGGCTCCTCCGGCATCGCGGTGGGCATGGCCACGAACATGGCCCCGCACAACCTGCGCGAGGTCGTCGCGGGCGCCCGGCACCTCGTGGAGCACCCCGAGGCGACGCTCGAAGAGCTCATGCGCTTCGTCCCGGGCCCGGACCTGCCCTCGGGCGGGCGGATCGTGGGCCTCGACGGGATCCGGGACGCCTACCGGACCGGGCGCGGCTCCTTCAAGACCCGCGCGAAGGTCTCGGTCGAGCAGATCTCCCCCCGCAAGCAGGGCATCGTCGTCACCCAGCTGCCCTACATGGTGGGGCCCGAGAAGGTCACCGAGAAGATCAAGGAGGCGGCGCAGGCCAAGAAGCTCCAGGGCGTCTCCGACGTCGTGGACCTGACCGACCGCAAGAACGGCCTGCGGCTGGTCATCGAGGTCAAGAACGGCTTCAACCCGCAGGCCGTCCTCCAGCAGCTCTACAAGTACACGCCCATGGAGGACTCCTTCGGGATCAACAACGTTGCCCTCGTGGACGGACGGCCCCGCACCATGGGCCTCCTGGAGCTGCTGCGGGTCTACGTGGAGCACCGGCTGTCGGTGGTCCGGCGGCGCACCGGCTTCCGGCTGGCCAAGCGGCGCGACCGCCTGCACCTGGTCGAGGGCCTGCTCGTGGCGATCGTCGACATCGACGAGGTCATCCAGATCATCCGCTCCTCCGACGAGACCGCCGTGGCCCGGGAACGGCTCATGGCCGTGTACGACCTCAGCCGCGTGCAGGCCGACCACATCCTCGAGCTGCGACTGCGGCAGCTGACCAAGTACTCGCGGATCGAGCTCGAGAAGGAGCAGGAGGAGCTGCGCCGGGAGATCGCCGAGCTCGAGGAGACCCTCGCCTCGGACTCGCGGCTGCGGGCCCTGGTCTCCGCGGAGCTCGCGGAGGTCGCGGAGGTCCACGGCGACGACCGGCGCACCGAGCTGCTGGAGTCGGAGGCCCTGCCGGCGCCCGTCGCCGCGGCGGCGGCCCCCGCACCGGGGCGGACGGCGGCGGGCGGGCTCGCGCTCGAGATCGCCGACGACCCCTGCTGGGTCTTCCTGTCCACCTCGGGCCAGCTCGCCCGCACGCCCTCCCAGGTCCCGCTGGTGGACCCGCCCCGGCGGATCAAGCACGACGCCCTGGTCTCCGCGGTGCGCGCCACCGCCCGCGGGGAGATCGGGGCGGTCACGTCCACCGGGCGCATGCTGCGCGTCCAGGTGATGGACGTGCCCGTGCTGACCGCCTTCGAGGGCACCCCGAAGCTGGGCGACGGCGTCCCGGTCAAGGACTTCCTCACCCTCGGCCGCGGGGAGCGGCTCGTGGGGCTCGCGCCGCTCAACGCGGTGCTGGCCCTGGGCACCCGCAACGGCGTGGTCAAGCGGGTCAGCCCCGAGTATCCGCTCAACCGCGAGGACTGGGAGGTCATCACGCTCAAGGACGACGACGAGGTGGTCGGCCTCGCCGAGTCCGCCGCCGCGGAGGACGAGCTGGTGTTCGTGACCCGGGACGGGAAGCTGCTGCACTTCGAGGCCGGTGCGGTGCGCCCCCAGGGCCGGACCGCGGGCGGCGTCGCCGGGGTCAAGCTGGTCGCGGGGGACGCCGTGGTCTTCTTCGGGGCGGTCCGCGCCGCGGACGAGACGCCCGTGGTCGTGACCCTCGCCCGCGCCGACGAGGTGCTGCCCGGCATGTCGCAGTACTCGGTGAAGGTCACCCCGTTCTCGGAGTACCCGCCCAAGGGCCGGGCCACCGGAGGGGTGCGCGCGCACCGGTTCCTCAAGGGCGAGACGGGACTGGCCCTGGCCTGGGTGGGGCACGGACCGGCCAAGGCGGTCGCGGCCTCGGGCGTGGCCCGGGCCCTGCCCACCGAGCACGGGCGCCGGGACGGCTCGGGCGTGCCCACCGACCAGGTGATCGACGCGGTGGGCCCGGCCTACGGCTGAGGCTCAGCGGCGGGGCCCGAGCAGCCCCATCTGCTCCACCGCCGCCCGCTCCTCCTCGAGCTCCCGGACGGAGCGGTCGATGCGGGCGCGGGAGAACTCGTCCAGCTCGAGGTCCGGCACGATCGCTGCCCGGCCGTCCCGGCAGACCACCGGGAACGAGCTGACGAGTCCCTCCGGCACGCCGTAGGAGCCGTCGGACGCGACCGCCATGGACGTCCACGTGCCCTCGGGGGTGCCCAGGACCCAGTCGCGGACGTGGCACAGGGCCGCGTGGGCCGCCGAGGCCACCGAGGAGCCGCCGCGCACGTCGATGATCTCCGCGCCGCGGCGCGCCACCCGGGGGATGAAGGTGTCGTCCACCCAAGCGAGGTCGTGGCCTCCCCCGGCCAGCACCTCGAGCGCCGGCCGGCCCCCGACCGTGGCGTGGGTCAGGTCGGGGTACTGGCTCGCCGAGTGGTTGCCCCACACGGCCACGCCGTCGATCTCGTCGACGCGGGCCCCGGTGGCCGCGGCGAGCTGGGCCAGCGCGCGGTGGTGGTCGAGCCGGGTGAGGGCGGTGAAGCGCTCGCGCGGGACGTCCGGGGCGTGCGAGGCGGCGATGTAGGCGTTGGTGTTGGCGGGGTTGCCGACCACCACGGCCCGGAAGTCCTCGGCGGCGCCGCGGTTGACGGCCCGCCCCTGGACCGAGAAGATCCCGGCGTTGGCCTCGAGCAGGTCGGCCCGCTCCATGCCCTGGGACCGGGGGCGGGCCCCGATGAGCAGCCCCACCGAGGCGCCGTCGAACGCGGCGTCCGCGTCCTCGAAGACCTCCACGCCGTCGAGCAGCGGGAACGCCCCGTCCTGCAGCTCCAGGGCGGTGCCCTCCGCGGCCCGCCGCGCCTGCGGGAGCTCGAGCAGGTGCAGGCGGACGGGGGTGCCGGGACCGAGGAGGTCGCCCGCCGCGGCCCGGAAGACGGTGGCGTAGCCGATCTGGCCCGCGGCACCGGTCACGGTAACGGTGACCGGCCGGGGCCGGCCAGGTGCGGGGGACGGGGTGTGCGGGCCGGTGGCGGTCATGCGGGGTCCTTCCTCGGGGACGGTCGCTCGTCCCTGCCCAGCGTAGCGGCCGCACCAGGGCACCGGCCCTCGGTGCGCCCGCCGTCCCGCGCGCTCAGGCGTCGATGCGCTCCTGGTCCAGGTGCGTGGCGCCCTCGATGATGAAGTCCTTGCGCGGGGCCACCTCGGAGCCCATGAGCAGGGAGAAGGCGTGCTCGGCGGCCTCGGCGTCCTCCACCCGGATCCGGCGCAGCATCCGGTGCCGGACGTCCATGGTCGTCTCCGCGAGCTGGTCCGCGTCCATCTCGCCCAGGCCCTTGTAGCGCTGGATGGGCTCCTTGTACCGCCGCCCCTCCGCCTCGAGCCGGGCGAGCAGGTCCGTGAGCTCGCGCTCGGAGTACGTGTAGACCATCTCGTTGGCCTTGCCGCCGGCGTTGACGATCTCCACCCGGTGCAGCGGGGGCACCGCCGCGTAGACCCGCCCGGCCTCCACGAGCGGGCGCATGTAGCGGTAGAACAGCGTGAGCAGCAGGGTGCGGATGTGCGCGCCGTCGACGTCGGCGTCCGTCATCATGATGACCTTGCCGTAGCGGGCGGCGGTGAGGTCGAAGGTGCGCCCCGAGCCGGCGCCGATGACCTGGATGAGCGCGGCGCACTCCGTGTTGGCGAGCATGTCCGTGATGGACGCCTTCTGCACGTTGAGGATCTTGCCGCGGATCGGCAGCAGCGCCTGATAGTTGGAGGACCGGGCCAGCCGCGCCGTGCCGAGCGCGGAGTCGCCCTCCACGATGAACAGCTCGGAGCGCTCCACGTCGTTCGAGCGGCACTCGACGAGCTTGGCCGGCATCGAGGAGGTCTCCAG
Source organism: Kocuria rosea (assembly GCF_006094695.1). Lineage (NCBI taxonomy): Bacteria > Bacillati > Actinomycetota > Actinomycetes > Micrococcales > Micrococcaceae > Kocuria > Kocuria rosea. Next base: position 2,385,464 of record NZ_CP035103.1, read on the forward strand.
GGCGTTCTTGCGCCGCTGGGTCTCCTTGTGCACCCGCGCGGAGATGCGGGACTTCATCTCCGCCACGACCTTCTCGAGCAGCTGCCCGGCCTGCTGCTTGTCGTGGCGGCCGGTGGCCGTGAGCTTGGCGGTCAGCTCCTTCTCGATCACCCGGCTCACGATCTGGCGCACGGCCGGGGTGCCCAGGACCTCCTTGGTCTGGCCCTCGAACTGCGGCTCCGCCAGCCGCACCGTGAGCACGGCCGTGAGCCCGGCCAGGACGTCGTCCTTCTCGATCTTGTCGCTGCCGGCCTTGAGCTTGCGGGCGTTGGCCTCGATCTGCTTCCGGAACGTCTTCAGCAGGGCCGCCTCGAAGCCGGCCTGGTGGGTGCCGCCCTTGGGGGTCGCGATGATGTTCACGAACGAGCGCAGGGACGTGTCGTAGCCGATGCCCCAGCGCAGGGCGACGTCGACCTCGCACGTGCGGTCCAGTTCCGTGAGCTTGGAGCGGCCGTTCTCGTCCAGGACCGGGACGTTCTCCTTGAACCGGCCCTCGCCCTGGAACCGCCACACGTCGGTGACCGAGCTGTCGGCGGCGAGGTACTCCACGAACTCGGAGATCCCGCCGTCGTGCTGGAACACCTCCTCGTGGGTCCCGAACTCCCCCGGCGTGCCGGGCAGGCCCCGCTGGTCGCGCACGGTGATGCGCAGCCCGGGGATCAGGAACGAGGTCTGGCGGGCGCGCTTGGCGAGCTCCTCGTAGCTGAACCGGGCGTCCGCCGTGAAGATCTGCTCGTCCGCCCAGTACCGGATCCGGGTGCCGGTGACACCCCGCTTGGCCTTGCCGACGACGTCGAGCACCGACCCCTCCACGAACGGCTCGAACCGGGCGTGCGGGGAGGGCCGGCCCTGGTCCACGAAACGGCCGGGCTCGCCGTGCCGGAAGGACATCTGGTAGGTCTTCCCGCCGCGGTCCACCTGGACGTCCAGGCGGGCGGAGAGCGCGTTGACCACCGAGGCGCCCACGCCGTGCAGGCCGCCGGAGGCGCTGTAGGAGCCGCCGCCGAACTTCCCGCCCGCGTGCAGCTTGGTGAAGACGACCTCCACGCCGGTCAGCCCGGTGCGCGGCTCGAGGTCGATGGGGATGCCGCGGCCGTCGTCGTGGACCTCCACGGCGCCGTCGGCGTGCAGGACCACCGTGATCTGGTGGCCGAAGCCGGCGAGGGCCTCGTCCACGGAGTTGTCGATGATCTCCCACATGCAGTGCATCAGCCCGCGGGAGTCGGTGGAGCCGATGTACATGCCCGGCCGCTTCCGGACGGCCTCGAGGCCCTCGAGGACGGAGAGGTGGCGGGCGTTGTACTCGGAACGGGACGGTGTCACGGGGATACGACTCCTGGGGGACGGCGGGATTCCCCACCACTGTAGTCCCGGCGGCGGACACCGCAGGCCCGGGCGCGGGTCACGCGGACGCGACCCCGGCCGGCACCGTGACCTACGCCCGGGGCGAAAAACGGCCTCCGCCGGAATCGATTGTCCGAGGGTCGTGGTTGTATAGAGCAGTACCCCGACGCGTCCACGAGACCCCGGGTACCCGCACCGGCGGCCCCGTGCCCCGTGCAACGAGTACGACCCAGGAGGAGGATCCCGTGAACGCAACATTGGAGAGCCGAGAGCTCAATGCGACCGACCGCTGCGACGCGTGCGGCGCCCAGGCCTACGTCCGAGTGATCCTCGAGTCGACGGGCGGTGAGCTGCTGTTCTGCGCTCACCACGCGCGCAAGAACGAGCAGAAGCTGCGGCCGCTGGCCGCCACCTGGCAGGACGAGACCGAGCGCATCGGTTCCTGACCGGGCGACCGCCCAGGGCGGTCGACGCAGGAGGGCCCCGACACCTGGTGTCGGGGCCCTCCTGCGTGTCCGGTCCTCGCCCCGGTCACCGGAGCGGTGCGCGGGTCCCGGACGTGGTCGCCCCGCGCCCGGAGGATCTCCGGGCGCGGGGACGGCCGGTCAGTCGAGGTAGTCGCGCAGCACCTGCGAGCGGGACGGGTGGCGCAGCTTGGACATCGTCTTGGACTCTATCTGCCGGATGCGCTCACGCGTCACGCCGTAGACCTTGCCGATCTCGTCGAGCGTCTTGGGCTGGCCGTCGGTCAGGCCGAAGCGCATCGCCACGACCCCCGCCTCCCGCTCGGAGAGGGTGTCCAGGACCGAGTGCAGCTGCTCCTGCAGGAGCGTGAAGCTCACGGCGTCCGCGGGGACCACAGCCTCGGAGTCCTCGATGAGGTCGCCGAACTCCGAGTCGCCGTCCTCCCCCAGCGGGGTGTGCAGCGAGATCGGCTCACGGCCGTACTTCTGCACCTCGACGACCTTCTCGGGCGTCATGTCGAGCTCGTTCGCCAGCTCCTCCGGGGTCGGCTCCCGGCCGAGGTCCTGCAGCATCTGGCGCTGGACGCGGGCGAGCTTGTTGATGACCTCGACCATGTGCACCGGGATGCGGATGGTGCGGGCCTGGTCGGCCATGGCACGGGTGATGGCCTGGCGGATCCACCAGGTGGCGTACGTGGAGAACTTGAAGCCCTTGGTGTAGTCGAACTTCTCGACCGCGCGGATCAGTCCGAGGTTGCCCTCCTGGATGAGGTCCAGGAACAGCATGCCGCGACCGGTGTAGCGCTTCGCGAGCGAGACGACCAGGCGCAGGTTGGCCTCGAGCAGGTGGTTCTTGGCGCGCTTGCCGTCGTGGATGACCCAGCGCAGCTCCTTGCGGGTCTGCGGGTCGAGGCTGTCCTTCCCGTCCGCGAGCTTGTGCTCCGCGTACAGGCCGGCCTCGATCCGCAGCGCCAGGTCCACCTCCTGCTCGGCGTTCAGCAGCGCGACCTTGCCGATCTGCTTGAGGTAGTCCTTGACCGGGTCGGCGGTGGCGCCGGCGGAGACGACCTGCTGGGCCGGGGCGTCGTCGTCGTCGTTGTTGGTGATGACGAAGCCGGAGGTCTTCTCGTCCTTGGGCGCGGGGGCGGCCGGCGCGTCCTCGGGCGCGGCCTCCTCCTCCGCGTCGGCGTCCTCGTCCACGTCCGGCTCGATCACCCCGGCCTCGTCGGTCAGGGCGGTCTCGATGTCGGCGTCGTCGGTGACGACGACGTCCTCCTCGGGCTCCCCGGCGACGGCCAGGGCGTCCTTGTCCGCCGGGGCCGCAGCCTTCTTGCGGCCCGCGGCCTTCGGTGCGGCCGGGGGCTTGCTCGCGGCGGTCCTGGTCGCGGTCGACCGGCCGGCCGTGGACTTCGTCGAGGCGGCCGCGGTGGCGCTCTTGGGAGCGGTGGACTTCGCGGCGGTGGACTTCGCCGCCGTGGTCTTCTTCGCGGCCACGGTCTTCTTGGTCGCGGTCGACTTCGCAGCGGCGGTCTTCGCCCGCGGCGACGTGCCCGTGGTGCCGGACGGCGACCGAGCGTCCCCGGTGCCCGGGGTCTCGGCGGCGGTGTCCGTCGTCTTGTTGCTGGCGGCAGGTGACACTGAGAGCCTTTCGTTGAGCGGTCACGGCGTCCGCCCTCGGGGCAACACGCCTATGACCCTGTCAAGTCCGTGCGCCGGGCAGTGTCCGGCGCGGCGGGCTTGAAGGGTCCTGACAGCCGGAACCACCCGTGGGCGGGATTTGTTCCCGCTCGACCGGACGGACCCGAAAAAGCTCGTCGCACGGGGCTCAGGAGTGCCAGGCGGTGGCACGGTCCCGGGCCCAGAGCGGCACGGGCCGGGCGTCGGCGAGGCGCAGCACGCGCAGCGCGGGCGGGTGTCCGGGGAGCAGCGCCGAGGCCCGGCGCACGAAGTGCGCGGTGTGGGAGCCGCGCGCCCGGAACCGGTTGAGCTGCGCGAGCTCGACCAGCACGCCCGCGAGCACGGCCCGGCCCCGCGCCTCGTCGTCCGTCCGCGCCGCGTCGCCCGTCCCCGCGGAGTCCTCGGCCGCTCCGCCTGCCGCCCCCGCACCGGGCTCCGGTCCGGGCCCCGGCCCCAGCCCCGTGGGCTCCAGGAGCCAGCCGAGCACCTGGAGCACCCGGTAGAGGGTGTCGAGCAGCGACCAGTGCGGGGTCTCCGCCCACTCGCCGGAGAGCACGCGGGAGAGCCGGACCAGCTCCCCCGCGTCCGGCACGGGCACCCGGGCCGCGGCCGGGCCGGACGCGGTGCCGCCGCGACCGGCCGCCGGTCGGCGGGGCACCGGCGGGACGCCCGGAGGGAGGGGCGCCCGGGTCGGCCCGATCGGAACGCCCGGGGCGTCGGGTCCGTCCACCCGGTCGTCGACGTCGTCGCACAGCTCGGCCCACATCGCGGCGGCCGCGAGGACGCCGTCGAGGTCGTCCGTGGCGCAGGCGGCCAGGAGCAGGTCTGCGAGCACGGGGTCGGCCAGGCTCGCGGCCAGGAAGCCGAGCAGGTCGTCGTCGTGGTCCAGCACCGCGGGCACCGCATCCCCCGGCGCGCCCCGGACCGTGGCGAGCACGTCGGTCCAGACGGACAGTGCGGGCCCGAGGCGGTCCAGGTGGTGCCATGCGTCCGCACCGGCCCGTGCCCAGCGGACCGCGGCCTGCCCGGCGGCACGGGCGGTGCCGGCGGGCAGCGCCCCGTACTCCTGGTCCATGGCGAGCCGCGGGGCCGCCGCGTAGGAGCTGCCCGAGGCCACGAGCGCGGCGTTGACGGCGCTGTCCTCGATGTCCGCGACGTCCTGGACGTCGGCCGGGTCCTCGGCCGGCCACCAGCGGTCGCCGGCCACGATCCAGCGCGCCGCCACCGCCCGCCCCGCGCGTCGGGCGGCCTCGTCCACGACGGCGAGCACACCGTCCACCGCGGCGGGTGGCGCCGCGGCCCCGGACGGGTCCCCGGGCGGCGGCGACGTGTACACGATGACGAAGACCCGGTCGCTCAGGGTGTCGTGGGCGACGAGGTCGGCGAGCTCGGCGACGAAGGCCTCCCCGAGGCGTTCGTCGGACGGGCCGGCCGGGAGGTCGACGCGCACGCACGCCCCTGCCGTCCCGCCGCCGGCGGCGAACAGGACGAGGGAGTCGGCGGGCCAGTAGCCGAGCGTGTGCGGCACGACGGCCAGCAGGTCGGCCGCGCACCGGACGACGGGGACGAAGGGGTCTCGGATGGGGTGCTGTCTCATGCGCCCAGCCTGGGCACCGGCCGGTACAGGGGCACGCGCCGGGGCGCGGTCTGTGGACGGCCGGCGGGTCGGGGGCCCGGCGCCCGGCGCGGTGCAGTGCCGACGGGACCGGCCGGCCGGTCAGGCGGCGTCGTGCCCGTGCTGCCGGCGCACCCGCCGGACGGTGGCCAGCACGCCCGCGGCGCCCGCCGCAGCGACCAGGAACTGCGCCGCGATCGCGACCCGGAACGCGTCGGGAGCGTACAGCTCGTCGCGGAAGCCCGCGGCGTGGAGCACGTCGAGCACGAAGCCGGTGACGAAGATGGCCAGCACCGAGGCCGTGAAGCCACCGACGTTGACGATGCCCGTGGCGGTGCCCGAGCGGCGGGCCGGGTTGAAGCTGCGGGTGATGTCGAAGGCGATCATGGAGGCCGGCATGCTGATCGCGATGACGCACACGGCGGCCAGCACCACCGGGACGGGGGCCGTCCCGGGCCAGACCAGCAGGACCGTCCACGCCGCGAAGATCACGGCGGTCACCCCCAGCGACAGCCGCACCCGGCGGTGCGGGTGGCGGGCGGAGAGCCCGCCGAGGCCGAGGGCCACGGCCAGGTTGGTCACCACGAAGGAGGTCATCACCAGGGAGATCGTGGTGTCCGACAGGTCCTGGGCGTACTCGAGATAGGGGTAGCCCCACATCAGCACGAACGTGTTGCCCGCGAACTGGGTGGTGAAGTGCACCCAGAAGCCGAGCCGGGTGCCGGGCTCGGCCACGCTCTCCCGGAGCACCCGGCCGGTCCGCCGCAGGCCCAGCGCCGGGTTCAGGACCTCCACCCCGGGGGGCGCGTTGCGCAGCAGGGTCGCGGCGAGCACGGCGGCGAGCAGCGCGAGGGAGGCCAGCGCCGCGAAGGACGGGAACCACCCGGTGAGCTCGAGCAGCCACGCGAACGGGATGACGGACACCAGCTGGCCGAGGTTGCCGACCACGCCCAGGAACTGGGTCAGCGGCGGCACGCGCAGCGCGGAGAACCAGGCGGGGATCAGGCGCATCACGCACACGAAGGTGGTCGCGTCGCCCGCGCCCACGAGCACGCGGGCGGCCACGCCCTCGCCGACCGTGTCGGCCAGGGCCAGCTGGACCTGCCCGGCCGTCATGAGCAGCGCCCCGGCGGCGACCATGACGCGGGAGCCGAAGCGGTCCACGAGCACGCCGACGGGGATCTGCAGCGCCGCGTAGACGAGGACCTGCATGAGCGAGAACATCGACAGCGCGGAGGCCGCGGTGCCGAAGCGCTCGGCCGCGTCGACCGACGCCACGCCGAAGCTGGTGCGCTGCGCCACGGCGCTGAAGTAGGCGAAGGTGCCGATCGCGAAGACCAGGTAGGCGCGGCGGGAGTCCTTGCCGGGCTCGTGGGCCCGGTACCGGTCGGACGGCATGCACTTCGCTCTCGGGGGGACGGGACCGGGCCGGGACCCGGGACGGCGGGACCGCCCCGGACGGCGCCGGACCGCCCCGCGCGCCGGCCGGGCTCAGTCCTGGTCGTCCTCCTGGGCGGCGAGGAAGGCCTCGGCCGCGGCGCCGATCTCGTCGGCGTCGGGGAGCTCGGACTCGTCCCCCACCAGCAGGGAGCGCGGGACCGAGGCGTCGACGACGTCATCGTAGCGCTGTTCCAGTCCTGCCACGACCGCCTGTACCTCGGGCGAGGCGCCGACCTGCTGGTCGATCTGGCGCTCGATCTCGCGGGCCGCCTCGCGCAGCTCGTCCGAGGGCAGGGTCAGAGAGGTCACGGCGCTGATGTGCTCGAGGGCGGCCACGGCGGCGTGCGGCAGGTGCGCCTCGGCCAGGTACTGCGGGACGTGCACGGTGAAGCCGATGTTGTCGATCCCCGCCTCGCCCAGCCGGATCTCGAGGAGCTGCGCGGCCGACGAGCTCATCTCCACGACCGGCTTCCACGCGTGCTCGGCGGGCAGCAGGTCGGCCCGGTTGCCGTGCACCGAGACGATGAACGGACGGGTGTGCGGGACGGGCATGGGGATTCCCGAGACGATGGCCACGAGGGACACGTCCATCCGCCGGGCCAGGCCCACGACGGCCTCGGTGAACCGGTTCCACTGCAGATCCGGCTCGGGGCCCGTCAGCAGCGCGAAGCTGCGCCCCAGACCGTCCGTGACCAGCCGGAGGGACAGCTCGGGGGTCTGGAAGCCCTCGAAGTGGTCCTCCACGAAGCTCACGTGCGGGCGGCGGGCCCGGTAGTCGTAGAGCTGGTCCAGGTCGAAACGGGCCACGACCTCGTGCGGGAGGGCCTCGGTGATGGTGTGCTCGATCTGCACGGCCACGTGCCCCGCCTCCGCGTAGCCGGACAGGGCGACGATCAGCGGCAGTCCGCGAACCCGGGCGTCCTCGAGCAGAGCGGGGTTGCTCAGGTACAGCGAGGTGGGGTCCAGCACAGCTCTTCCTCCTGGGGTGGGTCGGTTCCGGGCGTCCGTGGGGAGACCGGTGGGAGCACGCCTCCGACGGCGCGCCCGGATCATGTCAACCGTCCGCGGGCACCGCGTTATTCCCCGCCGATCCCGCGGGGCCCGCTCCGTGCGTCCGGGCCCCGGCGGCGCGCCGGCCGGGGATAGGATCGACAGCACGCCTGCCGGCCGGGCCGGGCCGCCGACCGCGGACCGGGCCGGCCCCGCCGGTCCAGACCTCAGCGAAAGGACGATCCATGCCCGACGTACAGGACCTGCTCGAACCCCGGGGCATCGAGCTCACCGCCACGCACAAGGCCCTGGGCCGGACGCCGGCCCACGCGCTCGTGCTCGGGGTGGAGAAGGGACAGGACGGCGACGGCTCGGGCCGTGTCCTGCTCCCCGTCGGCGAGCAGCGACGGCTCGCCCCCGTGGTGGAGGCCGCGGCGGCGCTGCGCGTGAAGGGTGCCGCCGACGAGGTGACCGTGGTGCCGGCCCCGTCCGGGCTCCCGTTCACCGTGGTGGTCCTCACCGGGGTCGGCGCCCTGCCCGCCGGGACCGCGGAGCGCGCCGAGGTGCTGCGCCGGGCCGTGGGCGCCGCCGTGCGGCGGCTCGCCGGCACCGACTCCGCGGTGCTCGCCCTGCCCGTGGACTCCGAGCAGGACGCCGCGGCGGTCGCCGAGGGCGCCGCCCTCGGCGCCTTCGCCTTCGCCCACCAGCGCGCGGCGACCGCCGGTTCCGTGCAGGACCCGCTGGCCTCCGCCGTCGTGCACGCCCCGGGCGTGGCGCGCGCCGCGCTGGGCCGGTGCCTCGACCGCGCCGCCGCCCTGGGCCGCGGCGTCCGCGCGGCCCGCACCCTCGTGGACCTCTCCCCCAACGTCATGTACCCGGAGGCCGTGGCGGACTACGCCCGCCGGGCCGCCAGGGGCACCAAGGTCTCCGTGACCGTGCTCGCCGAGAAGGAGCTCGCCAAGGGCGGCTACGGGGGGCTCCTGGGGGTGGGACAGGGCTCCGTGCACGGTCCGCGCCTCGTCAAGCTGGAGTACGCCCCGGCGCGCGCCGCGAAGCACTACGCCTACGTGGGCAAGGGCATCACCTTCGACTCGGGCGGCCTCTCCCTCAAGCCCCCGGCCTCGATGATGACCATGAAGTCGGACATGGCCGGCGCCGCCACCGTGCTCGCGACCGTCCTCACCGCCGCCGAGCTGGGCCTGCCCGTGAAGGTCACGGGGTGGCTGTGCCTGGCCGAGAACCTGCCCTCGTCGACCGCCACCCGCCCCGGCGACGTCATCACCATCCGCGGCGGCCGCACCGTCGAGGTGCTCAACACCGACGCCGAGGGGCGCCTGGTGCTGGCCGACGGTCTCGTGGCCGCGTGCGAGGAGGCCCCGGACGCCGTCGTCGACATCGCCACGCTGACCGGCGCGCAGATGGTGGCCCTCGGCGCACGGACGTTCGGGATCATGGGCGACGAGGCGGTGCGCACCGCCGTGGCCGAGGCCGCCCGCGCCGCCGGCGAGGACGGCTGGCCCATGCCGCTGCCCGAGCACCTGCGCCCGTCCCTGGACTCCAAGGTGGCCGACCTCAAGAACATCGGGGACAAGAACGGCGGGATGCTCGTCGCCGGGATCTTCCTGCGCGAGTTCGTCGGCGGCGCCGACGGGGCACGGGTGCCCTGGGCGCACGTGGACATCGCCGGCCCCTCCTTCAACGAGGGATCGCCCTACGGCTACACCCCGGTTGAGGGCACGGGCGCGGGCGTGCGGACGCTCGTGCGGCTGCTCGAGGACGCGGTCGCCGACCGCGGCTGAGGTCCCGCGACACCCCTGCGCCGGAGGGAGCGCCCGCCTGGTCGCTCCCTCCGGCGTAGGGCTAAGGTATGTACGAAACGAACCCGTCACGGGACGGGTGCGACCCACCCGGAACGACGTCAACGCGCAAGGGAGCCAAACACGTGGCCGACAACGAATTCGACATCCTCGTCCTCGGCGGAGGGAGTGCCGGCTACGCCGCCGCGCTGCGGGCCGTCCAGCTCGGCTTCACCGTGGCGCTGGTGGAGAAGAACAAGCTCGGGGGCACGTGCCTCCACTGGGGGTGCATCCCGACCAAGGCGTACCTGCACTCCGCCGAGCTGGCCGAGGACGCCCGCGAGAGCTCCAAGTACGGCATCCACACCACGCTGGACTCCATCGACATGGCGGCCGTGCGGGAGTACAAGGACAAGATCGTCGCCGGCAAGTTCAAGGGCCTCACGGGTCTGATGAAGATGCGCAAGATCAAGGTCATCGAGGGAGTCGGCAAGCTCACGGGCGAGAACACCGTCGAGGTCGACGGCACCACCTACACCGGCAAGCACATCGTGCTGGCCTCCGGCTCGATCTCCAAGACCCTGGGCGTCGAGATCGGCGGACGGATCATGACCTCCACCGAGGCGCTGGAGATCGACTTCGTGCCCAAGAGCGCCATCGTCCTCGGCGGCGGCGTGATCGGCTGCGAGTTCGCCTCCATGTGGAAGTCCTTCGGCGTGGACGTCACCGTGATCGAGGGCCTCCCCCACCTGGTCGCCAACGAGGACCCCGCGCTCATCAAGATCCTCGAGCGGGAGTTCAAGAAGCGCGGCATCAAGTCCAGCCTCGGCACCTTCTTCGAGAAGGTCGAGCAGGACGACAACGGGGCGAAGGTCACCCTGGCCGACGGCAAGGTCTTCGAGGCCGACATCGTGCTGGTCGCCGTGGGCCGCGGCCCGAACACCGCCGACATGGGCTACGAGGAGCAGGGCATCCCCATGGACCGCGGCTTCGTCACCCCGAACGAGCGCCTGCACACCGGCGTCGGCAACATCTACGCGATCGGCGACATCGTCCCCGGGGTCCAGCTCGCCCACCGCGGCTACCAGCAGGGGCGGTTCGTGGCCGAGGAGATCGCCGGTCTGAACCCCGCCGTCGTCGACGACGTGAACATCCCCAAGGTGACCTTCACCGAGCCGGAGATCGCCTCGGTCGGCTACACCGAGCCGAAGGCGAAGGAGAAGTTCGGCGAGGACAACGTCGAGGTCGCCGAGTACAACCTCGCCGGCAACGGCAAGAGCTCGATCCTGGGCACCGGCGGCATCATCAAGCTGGTGCGCGAGAAGGACGGGCCGATCATCGGCTTCCACGCCATCGGCAAGCGCATCAGCGAGCAGATCGGCGAGGGCCAGCTCATCGTCAACTGGGAGGCCTACCCCGAGGACGTCGCCGCGTTCGTGCACGCGCACCCCACCCAGAACGAGGCCATCGGCGAGGCCGCCATGGCACTCGCGGGCACGCCGCTGCACGGCTGACCGCGTCGAGGCCCCGCCCCTCCCGGGCGGGGCCTCCCCCACTACCCCGGACCCGGGCCCGGCGCCCGGACCGCACCATCGAAGGCACCGAAAGAGAGACGGTCGGACCATGTCAGAAACCGTAAACCTGCCCGCACTGGGCGAATCCGTGACCGAGGGCACCGTGACCCGGTGGCTCAAGCAGGTCGGTGACGAGGTCGCCGTCGACGAGCCCCTGGTCGAGGTCTCCACCGACAAGGTCGACACCGAGATCCCCTCCCCCGTGGCGGGCGTGATCGAGGAGATCCTCGTCGAGGAGGACGAGGACGTCGAGGTCGGCGCGCCGCTGGTCGTCATCGGTGACGGCTCGGGCTCCGGCGGCGGGTCCGGCCAGGACGAGGCCGCCGCGGACACCTCCGCCCAGGAGGCCGAGGACGCCGCGACCGAGGCCGAGACCCCCGAGGCGACCGACGAGGCCGCCGAGCAGAAGTCCTCCGGCCAGGAGTCCTCCGGTCAGGAGCAGGCCCCGCAGGCCGAGGCCCAGCAGACGGGCGAGGGCAGCGAGATCACCCTGCCCGCCCTGGGCGAGTCCGTGACCGAGGGCACCGTGACCCGGTGGCTCAAGCAGGTCGGTGACGAGGTCGCCGTCGACGAGCCGCTGCTGGAGGTCTCCACCGACAAGGTCGACACCGAGGTCCCCTCCCCCGTGGCCGGGACCCTGCTGGAGATCCGGGTGCAGGAGGACGAGGACGCCGAGGTCGGCCAGGTCCTGGCGGTCATCGGCTCCGGCTCCGCCCCGTCCGGGGACAAGCCCGCCGAGAAGCCCGCCGCGGACACCTCCGCCCAGGAGGCCGAGGACGCCGCGACCGAGGCCGAGACCCCCGAGGCGACCGACGAGGCCGCCGAGCAGAAGTCCTCCGGCCAGGAGTCCTCCGGTCAGGAGCAGGCCCCGCAGGCCGAGGCCCAGCAGACGGGCGAGGGCAGCGAGATCACCCTGCCCGCCCTGGGCGAGTCCGTGACCGAGGGCACCGTGACCCGGTGGCTCAAGCAGGTCGGTGACGAGGTCGCCGTCGACGAGCCGCTGCTGGAGGTCTCCACCGACAAGGTCGACACCGAGGTCCCCTCTCCCGTGGCCGGGACCCTGCTGGAGATCCGGGTGCAGGAGGACGAGGACGCCGAGGTCGGCCAGGTCCTGGCGGTCATCGGCTCCGGCTCCGCCCCGTCCGGGGACAAGCCCGCCGAGAAGCCCGCCGCGGACACCTCCGCCGAGGAGAAGCCGGCGAAGCAGTCCTCCGCCGGCGGCGAGGGCTACGAGGGTTCCTCCTCCGGGAAGCAGGAGAAGGCGCCGTCCCGCGACGAGGCCCTGGTCGAGACCGACGAGCCCGTGCTGGCCGACACCTCCGGGGACGAGCAGCAGGACGCCGCCCAGCGCGACGGCGCCCGCACCGAGAACGCGGAGGCGCCGACGGGCGACAACTCGTCCTACGTGACCCCGCTGGTGCGCAAGCTCGCCAAGAAGGAGGGCGTGGACCTCTCCGCGCTCACCGGCACCGGTGTGGGCGGCCGCATCCGCAAGCAGGACGTGCTCGCCGCCGCCGAGCAGCAGAAGAGCGCGGCCGCACCGGCCGCCGAGGCCCCGGCCGAGACGGCCGCGGCCGCCCCGGCGAAGGAGGCCGCCCCGGCCGCGCCGAAGGCGGACGCCAAGCGCGGGACCACCGAGAAGGCCCCGCGGATCCGGATGACGATCGCCCAGCGCATGCGCGAGTCGCTGCAGGAGGCCGCTCAGCTGACCCAGGTGACCGAGGTCGACATGACCCGGGTGGCCGTGCTGCGCGGCCGGGCGAAGGCGAAGTTCCAGGAGCGGGAGGGCGCCAAGCTCACCTACCTGCCGTTCTTCGCCAAGGCCGTGGCGGAGGCCCTGCAGGCCCACCCGAAGCTCAACGCCACCTTCAAGGAGGCCGAGAAGGAGATCGTCTACAACGGCTCGGAGAACATCGCCATCGCGGTGGACACCCCGAAGGGCCTGCTGGTGCCGGTCATCAAGAACGCCGGCGACCTCAACCTCGGCGGCCTGGCCAAGCAGATCGCGGACCTCGGCTCCCGGGCCAAGGACGGCAACATCACGCCGGACGACCTCACCGGCGGCACCTTCACGATCACGAACCTCGGGTCGTTCGGGGCCCTGTTCGACACCCCGATCATCAACCAGCCGCAGGTCGCGATCCTCGGCACGGGATCGATCGTGAAGCGCCCCATGGTGGTCTCCGACGCCGACGGCAACGACACCATCGCCATCCGCCAGATGTGCTACCTGTCGCTGACCTACGACCACCGCCTGGTCGACGGCGCGGACGCCGGCCGCTTCCTCCAGGCGCTCAAGGCGCGCCTGGAGGAGGGCCGCTTCGAGTCCGAGGTCGGCCTCTGACCGGCCCCGTGCCGGTCCACGGCCCCCGCTGAGCACCTGCGGAGGGTCGGCGGACGCCGAGAGGGCGTGTTCCTGGTCACAGGGGCACGCCCTCTCGGCGTCCGCCGGCGGCGCTCCGATAGGCTCGACGGCATGACCTTCCTGACCGGACTCCTCGTCTTCCTGCACCTCGTCGGCGCCGCGATCATCGTGGGCACCTGGATCTACACCATGAAGCGACCGACGGTGTCCCCCGGGCAGTTCCACGCCTCGCTGCTGAGCCTGGTGACCGGTCTTCTGCTCGTGGCGGTCTACGAGATGGGCGAGGCTGACGTCAACCACGCCAAGGTCGCCGTGAAGCTGCTGGTCGCCCTCGCCGTGGCGGTCGCCGCCTTCGTGGGCCAGCGGAGGACCAGGCGCGGGGAGACGGTCTCGACCGGTCTCGCCCACGCCGTGGGCGGGCTGGCGCTGATCAACATGGCGGTCGCCACCCTCTGGTGAGCCCCGCCCGCCACCGCACCATCGAGGACCGGACCCCCGGCGCTGCCCGTCAGCCCCGGGGGTCCTGCCGTGCCGGTTCCGGTCCGTCCGGCTCCTGCCCGTCCGGCCCCCGTCCGTTCCGCAGCTGCCCGTCCGAGCCGGTTCCCGGCGGGGCCGTCGCCCCCGCCGCAGGTTCCACCTCGGCCAGCCGCCAGCCCTGCTCTCCGTGGACCAGCTCGACGAGGACCGTCTGCACCCATCCGTCCCCGGCCGGCACCACGGACGGGACCGTGCCCGGCCCGCCGCGGTGGCCGTCCACCCGCACCTCGGCCACCAGCACGACCCCGCCCGGCGGCGCGGACCCCGCCGGCCCGTCGCGGACGCTCTCGGCCTCGAGGACGAGGCCGGGAAAACCGCCGTCCGCCCGGGCGATGGTGTCCCGGTCCGCCGCCGCGGCCCGGGCGCCGGGGGCGTACACCTCGTCCAGCAGCCAGGCGTCACCGGTGCGCAGGGCCTCTCCCCGCCGCGCCACCAGCTCTCCCAGCGCCCGCCGGGGGTCCGCGTGCTCGACGGCGTCCTGCGGCGGGTCGACGACGGACCCCGGCGCCACCGGGCCCGACCGCGCCGCAGAGGGGAACCGCGCCGGGGGCGTCGTGGCCGCCGGCGCGTTCGCCGGATCGGCCGCCGGGTCCGGCGACGGGCCGGCCCCGCCCAGGGGGAGCAGGACCGCGCCCCCGGCGGCCAGCAGCAGCGCCGCCGCCCCGACGAGCACGGCCCGGCGGCCGCCGCCCGTCCGGACCGGCTCCGGACGGGCGGCGGCGACCCGCCGCCCGCCGGGGTCCGGCTCCTGGGCCCGCGCGAACCGGTCGGCCAGTTCCGCCGCCGTGGGCCGGGCCGAGGCGTCGGGGTCGAGGGCCGCCTCGACCGCCCGCACGAGGCCGGGCGGGGCGCCGGGGCACAGCAGGGACAGGGGCGCCCGCCGCGCCTCCCGGGCCGGGGCCCGCCCGGTGAGCGCAGCCCACCCGAGGGCCCCGAGAGCGCGGACGTCCTCCTCCGGGCTCCCCGCCGCGGTGCCCGCGCGCACCGCGGCGACGTGCCCCGCGCCGTCCGCGGCCGCCGTGCGCTCCCCTGTGCTCTCCGCCGGGCCCGCGGCCGGGCTCTCCGGAGGGGCCACGGTGCCGCGGAACAGGACCTGCCGGGCGGAGAGCTCCCCGTGGCACCGGCCGAGGGCGTGCAGGGCGGCCAGGCCGGTCGCGGCGTCCCGCAGCACCGCGGCGGCCTCGGCGGGCGCCAGCCGGCCGCGCTCGGCCAGCCGGTCGGCGAGGGAGCCGCCCCGCAGGAAGTCCTCGACCAGCCCGGCCGGTGCCGCCGCCGGGCCCAGCAGGCCGCGCACGGCCACGAGACAGGCCTCGTCCCGGCCCGCCAGGGCGACCGCGAGCGACCGGAGCGCGGCCCTCGACCGGTCGCGCTCCGGTCCTGGCTCCTCCGGGCAGGGCCGCAGGACGAAGTGCTCCCCCGACCGGGCCTCCCGCACCAGCCACGATCGGCCGCCCAGGCGGCGCACCGGCTCCAGGCCGTCCTCCGGCGGGAGCCGCGGAGGCGTGTCCTCGATCCGCGTGCCGGGGAGGGGGCCCGCCCCGTCGTCCCGGACGGCCGCGGCGAGCCGCGTCCGGGCGGAGACTGACGGGGCCCGGGAGGGCTCGTGGTGGCCGCCGTGCGCGGCGGGGCGCTGCTCCATGCCCCCAGCATGCCCGCCCGTCGCCCCGGGCCGTGGGCGCCGTCCACAGCCCCCGCCCGGCGCGCGTTGTCCCCGCCGCGCGATAGGCTGGGGACATGTCCATCTGCTTCGAACGGCTCGGCTTCGACCCGCACCTCGTCGACTACCGCTCGGCGCTCGAGCTGCAGAAGAACGTGCACCGGGAGGTCGTCGCGGGCGAGCGGGACAACACCGTGCTGCTGCTGGAGCACCCCCCGGTCTTCACGGCTGGACGGCGCGCCGAGCCCCACGAGTACCCCACCGACGGGACCGAGGTCGTGGAGATCGGACGCGGGGGCAAGCTCACCTACCACGGCCCGGGGATGCTCGTGGGCTATCCCGTCGTCCGGCTGACCACGCCCATCGACGTCGTGCGCTTCGTGCGCCTGCTCGAGGAGATCATCATCGCCGTCGTCGCGGACCTCGGGGTGGAGGCCACCACCGTGGCGGGACGCTCCGGGGCCTGGGTGCTCGCGGACGAGCATGGGCCGGACCGCAAGATCGCCGCCATCGGCGTGCAGGTCTCCAAGCGGGCCACCATGCACGGCTTCGCCCTGAACTGCTCCAACGACCTGCGGCCGTTCGGCAGGATCATCCCCTGCGGCATCACCGACGCCTCCGTCACGAGCCTCTCGCAGGAGACGGGCCGGCTCGTGACCCCGGAGACGGTGGTCGCGCGCGTGGAGCAGGAAATATCCGCCCGCCGGGACGAGTTGTGCGAACAGTTCGTCCCGTCAGGGACCCCGGGTCCGCTGCCCTGGCCCACCGCCGTCAGCTGACCCGCGCCGCCCCCGGGACCGCCGGGACCGTGAGCGCACCACCGTCGACATCTCGACAAGGAGACCGACCATGACCGTTGCCCCCGAGGGCCGCCGCCTGCTGCGCGTCGAGGCGCGCAACGCCGAGACGCCGATCGAGAAGAAGCCGTCCTGGCTGAAGAACACCGCACGGATGGGCCCCGAGTTCCAGGAGCTGAAGTCGCTGGCCCGCGGCAAGGGCCTGCACACCGTGTGCGAGGAGGCGGGCTGTCCCAACATCTACGAGTGCTGGGAGGACCGGGAGGCCACGTTCCTGATCGGCGGCTCCAAGTGCACCCGCCGCTGCGACTTCTGCGACATCGCCACCGGCAAGCCGGACCTGCTGGACGTCACCGAGCCCCGCAAGGTGGCCGAGTCCGTCAAGGAGCTGGGCCTGCGCTACGCGACCGTGACGGGCGTGGCCCGTGACGACCTCGACGACGGCGGCGCCTGGCTGTACGCGGAGACGATCCGCGCGATCCACACGCTGAACCCGAACACCGGTGTGGAGATCCTGATCCCCGACTTCCAGGGCAAGCCGGACCGGCTGCAGCAGGTCATCGACGCCGCGCCGGAGGTCTTCGCGCACAACGTCGAGACGGTCCCGCGCATCTTCCGCCAGATCCGGCCCGCGTTCACCTACGAGCGCTCCCTGGACGTCATCACCCAGGGCAAGGACGCCGGGATGATCACCAAGTCCAACCTCATCCTCGGCATGGGCGAGACGAACCAGGAGATCTACGAGGCGCTGTGCGACCTCAACGACGCCGGGTGCGACATCATCACGCTCACCCAGTACCTGCGCCCTTCCCCGCTGTTCCACCCGATCGACCGGTGGGTCAAGCCCGAGGAGTTCGTGGAGCTCTCCGAGATGGCCGAGGAGATCGGCTTCCTGGGCGTCATGGCCGGCCCCATGGTCCGCTCCTCCTACCGCGCCGGCCGGCTGTGGGCCCGCGCCATGGAGAAGTCGGGCCGGGCGATCCCGGAGCACCTGGCGCACATCGAGGACACCGGCAGCGCCTCCCAGGAGGCCTCCTCGCTCGTCCAGCGACTCCGCTGAGGTCCGGCGGGGCGCGGCCCCGCCCACCCGCTAAACTGGAGGACGGACCACGGCCGGGCGCCCTGACGCCCTGACGCCGCTGGTCCCCCCGGAACACCGCCACCGCACCACAGGACGAGGTCTCACCGTGTCACCTTCCCACGCCAAGTCGCGCCCCGCGTCGCGATCCACCTCCCCCGGGAAGCCGGCGGGCAAGCCGTCCGGGAAGCCCACCCGGGCGCAGAAGCGCGAGGCGAAGAAGCAGCGGAAGGCGACCAAGGGGCCCGGGTTCCTCGGCCAGATCAAGCAGGTCTTCAAGATGACCCGCGAGGTCGAGCCCAACATCGGCTGGTGGATGCTGCTGATCGGCCTCGGGGTCCTGCTGGTCTTCCTGCTCATCGGCGTGCTCCTCGGCAACTGGATCACCGGGCTGCTCATCGGCCTGCCGTTCGCCCTGCTGGCCGCCTCCTTCTACCTGTCCCGGCGGGCCGAGCGCGCCGCGTTCGCCCGGATCGAGGACCAGCCCGGGGCCGCCGGCGCCGCGCTGTCCGCGCTGCGCCGCGGCTGGATCGTCGAGGACCAGCCGGCCGCCATGGACCCGCGCACCCGCGACCTCATCTTCCGGGCCATCGGCCGGCCCGGGGTGGTCCTCGTGACCGAGGGCCCCGCGGGGCGGGTCGACAAGCTCGTCGCCAAGGAGCGCCGCCGGATCGGCCCCGTGATCCAGAACGTGCCGATCCACGTCATCAAGACCGGCAAGGGCGAGGGACAGGTCCCCCTGCGGGAGCTGTCCAAGCGGATGAAGAAGCTCGACAAGAAGCTCACCCAGCAGGAGGTGCAGACCGTGCACAAGCGGATCAGCACCCTGGGCAACCGCCTGCCGATCCCCAAGGGCGTGGACCCGATGCGCGCCCGCCCGGACCGCAGGGCCATGCGCGGCCGCTGAGCCGCCGGCCCCACGGCACGCACCACGACACGCACGGAGCCCCCCGCCTTCCACGGAAGGCGGGGGGCTCCGTCGTCGTCGTGCCCGGTGCCGCGCCCGGCGCCGCGCTCAGCGCGTGCGGACGAGGATCGTCTCCGCCGCCCGGTCGTGCAGGCCGCGCTGGTCCGGGTCGAACACGACCGCCGGGATCACGAGGCACAGCAGGAGGGAGCGGACCGCGGCTCGGGCGAACCCCGCCGGCCGCCCCGCCAGCGCCTGCACCTGGAGGCCCAGGAGCAGGTGCCCGGGGGTGTGGCCGGTCGCGCCGACCAGCAGCACGTTGAGCACGAACAGGAACGCCAGGGTCATCAGGCCCTGCTCGTTCCACCGGGGCACGAGCCACTCGGCGAGGCCCCAGCACAGGAACCAGTCCACCACCAGGGCCACGATCCGCCGCCCCACGCGTCCCACGGAGCCCGGCCCCTGCTCCGGTCGCCCGAGGCGCTGCCCCGGGTACTGCTGCCGGCCGGTCCCCGGCCCCTCGAGCCACGAGCCCACGTCACGTCTGTCGATCATCCCCTCAGGGTATCGGGGCGGGACTCCCCTAGACTGACGGGAGACCGTGGCTCCCCGGCGGTCCTCCGCGTAACACCGAGGAAACAACCGGGACACGGAGCCTTAATGCCCGGTCCGTAGCGTTGTCCCCGGAAACGGACGCCGCACGAGCATTCCCGGCACGGCGGTCCAGCCCACCTAACAAGGAGAACAGCACATGTTCCAGACACCCGAGGAAGTCCTCACGTTCATCAAGGACGAGGAGATCGTCTTCGTCGACGTCCGGTTCACGGACATGCCCGGCGTGCAGCAGCACTTCAACCTCCCCGCCAAGTCCGTGGACGACGACTTCTTCGAGCACGGGCAGCTGTTCGACGGCTCCTCCATCCGGGGCTTCCAGGGCATCGCCGAGTCCGACATGCAGCTCATCCCGGACCCGACGTCGGCCTTCGTGGACCCGTTCCGCGTCGAGAAGACCCTCGTGGTCACCTGCTCGATCGTGAACCCCCGCACCGGGGAGCCCTACCACCGCGACCCCCGCGGCGTCGCCGAGCGCGCCGAGGCGTACATGGCGTCGACCGGCATCGCGGACGTCGCCAACTTCGCCTCCGAGGCCGAGTTCTTCATCTTCGAGGACGTCCGCTACGACATCCAGCCGCAGGGCTCCTTCTACGCCATCGACTCCGACGAGGCCGCCTGGAACACCGGGCGCAAGGAGGAGGGCGGCAACCTGGGCAACAAGACCGCCACCAAGGGCGGCTACTTCCCGGTCTCCCCGGTCGACAAGCAGGCCGACCTGCGCGACGCGATGTGCGTGGCCCTGGACGAGGTGGGCCTCGAGGTCGAGCGCTCCCACCACGAGGTGGGCGCTCCCGGTCAGGCCGAGATCAACTACAAGTTCAGCACCCTCACCCGGGCGGCCGACGACCTGCAGAAGTTCAAGTACGTCATCAAGAACACCGCGGACGCCTTCGGCAAGTCGGCCACGTTCATGCCCAAGCCCGTCTACAACGACAACGGCTCCGGGATGCACTGCCACCAGTCCCTGTGGAAGGGCAGCGAGCCGCTGTTCTACGACGAGAAGGGCTACGCGGGCCTGTCCGACATCGCCCGCTGGTACATCGGCGGCCTCCTGGAGCACTCCTCGGCCGTGCTAGCCTTCACCAATCCGACGGTGAACTCCTACCGCCGCCTGGTCAAGGGCTTCGAGGCGCCGGTCAACATGGTGTACTCGCAGGGCAACCGCTCCGCCGG
This sequence comes from Kocuria rosea, assembly GCF_006094695.1. Classification (NCBI taxonomy): domain Bacteria; kingdom Bacillati; phylum Actinomycetota; class Actinomycetes; order Micrococcales; family Micrococcaceae; genus Kocuria; species Kocuria rosea. The sequence goes on from NZ_CP035103.1 coordinate 2,405,532, forward strand.
CATCCGCATCCCGATCACGGGCACCAACCCGAAGGCCAAGCGCCTCGAGTTCCGCGCCCCGGACCCCTCGTGCAACCCGTACCTGGCGTTCGCCGCCCAGCTGATGGCGGGCCTCGACGGCATCCGCAACCGCATCGAGCCGGCCGACCCGATCGACAAGGACCTCTACGAGCTGCCCGCCGAGGAGGCCAAGGACATCAAGAAGGCCCCGGCCTCGCTCGAGGAGGCGCTGCTGGCCCTCGAGGCGGACCACGAGTTCCTGCTCGCCGGTGACGTCTTCACCGAGGACACCATCCAGTCCTGGATCGAGTACAAGCGCGAGTTCGAGCTCAAGCCGCTGTCCGTGGTCCCGCACCCGCTGGAGTTCTCGATGTACTACGGCGTCTGAGCCACAGATTCGACCGTTGCACGGGGAAGGCCCCGGACCCCACGAAGGGGTCCGGGGCCTTCCCCGTGCCGCCGACAGTCCGACGACGACACCGTCGGTGGCCGCCGACGATGGCAGTCATCAGTGGCCGTAGAAGAGCCGCTCGAACACGGCGCGGGCCTTGCGGGTGGTGCGCAGGTAGTCCTCCTCGAGCCGGCCGGCGCAACCGTGGGGGTACCCGCACCAGCGGGCCACCGCCTCGAGGTCGGCCCGCTTGGCGGGCAGGGCGTCGGAGCGGCGCCCGGTCCGCAGGACGTTGCCGTTGCGCACCGCCGTGGCCAGCCGCCACGCGGCGGACAGGGCCAGGGCGTCCTCGGCGCTCACGAGACCGGCCTCCTCGGCGGCGTGCAGGGCCAACAAGGTGTTCGTGGTCCGCAGCCCCTGGATCCGGTGCCCGTGCTGGAGCTGCAGCGTCTGGACGAGCCACTCGACGTCCGAGAGCCCGCCGCGGCCCAGCTTCAGGTGCCGGGCCGGGTCCGCGCCGCGCGGCATCCGCTCGTTCTCCACGCGGGCCTTCATCCGCCGGATCTCCAGCAGCTGGCGCTCCGTGAACTCCGCCGGGTAGCGCAGCGGGTCCACGACCCGCCGGAACGCGTCGGCCAGCTCGTCGCTGCCGGCCAGGGGCAGCGCCCGGGTGAGCGCCTGGAACTCCCAGGTCTGCGCCCACCGGGCGTAGTACTCGGCGTAGGACTCGACGGAGCGCACCATGGGCCCCTGCTTGCCCTCGGGGCGCAGGTCGTTGTCGATCTCCAGCACGCGCTCCGCCACGATGGGCGGCGTGCAGGGCGCCTTGAGCAGCTGCACCATCCGCTGCAGCAGGGTCTCGGCCTGCTCCCGGGCCGCGGCGGGGTCCGCGTCCCCCACCGGGGCGTAGACGTACATGACGTCGGCGTCGGAGCCGTAGCCGATCTCCCGCCCGCCCTGCCGGCCCATCGCGACGACGAGGACGTCGGCGAGCCGGCCGGCCCGGTCGTAGACCTCCCGCTCGGCCACGTGCAGGGCGCCCAGGATGCAGACCCGGTCGATGTCGGACAGCGCCGCCACGACCTGCTCGACGTCGAGCAGTCCGGAGGTGTCCGCGAGCGCGACGCGCAGCTCCTCGCGGCGGCGGATGAGGCGGATCATCCGCACGGCCTCCCCGGGGTCGGGGTGACGGGCCATCTGGGCGCGGATCTCGCTCCACAGCGTCTCGAAGGACACCGGGCACAGCTCGTCGTCCTGGCCGAGCCAGGCGGTCGCCTCCGGAGAGTTCTCCAGCAGGTCGGTGACGTACCGGGAGCTGGAGAGGATCTGGCACAGGCGTTCGGCGGCGGCGTTCGAGTCGCGGAGCAGGCGCAGGAACCATGGGGTGGTCCCGAGGGACTCGGAGAGCCGCCGGAAGCCCAGCAGCCCGGCGTCGGCGTCGACGCCGTCGGCCAGCCAGGCCAGGAGCACGGGCAGCAGGGTGCGCAGGATCTCGGCCCGCCGGCTGACGCCGCGGGTGAGCGCCTCGATGTGGCGCACGGCGGCCTTCGGGTCCCGGTAGCCGAGCGCGGCGAGCCGGTCCCGCACCGACTCCGCCGAGAGCTGGGTGTCGGTCTCGGGCAGGTGGGCGAGCGCGGCCAGCAGCGGCCGGTAGAAGATCCGCTCGTGCATCCCCCGGACGCTGCGCTTGACCTTGCGCCACTCCTCGAGCAGCGAGTCGCCGGAGGGGCGGGCGGTGTCCGCGGCGCCGCGCAGGGAGCGGGCAATGACCGTGAGCTCCTGCTCGCCCCGCGGCATGAGGTGGGTGCGGCGCAGCCGGAACAGCTGGATGCGGTGCTCCAGGAGGCGCAGCCAGCGGTAGTGGGCGGAGAACTGCTCGCTGTCCCGGCGGCCGATGTAGCCGCCCTCGGAGAGCGCGGCCAGGGACTCGGTCGTGGCCTGGGTCCGGACCCGCTCGTCCGTGCGCCCGTGCACCAGCTGGAGGAGCTGGACGGTGAACTCGACGTCGCGCAGCCCGCCGGGGCCCAGCTTGATCTGGCGCTCGCCCTCGGCGGCCGGGATGTTGTCGGTGACCCGCCGGCGCATGGCCTGCACGGACTCGACGAAGCCCTCGCGCCCGGAGCTGCGCCACACGAACGGCTCGATGGCCTTGCGGTAGGCCGCCCCGAGCTCCGGGTCCCCGGCCACGGGCCGGGCCTTGAGCAGGGCCTGGAACTCCCAGGACTCGGCCCACCGTTCGTAGTAGCGCACGTGCGAGTCCAGGGTGCGCACGAGCGGCCCGTCCTTGCCCTCGGGCCGGAGGTTGGCGTCCACCTCCCACAGCGGGGGCTCCGCGCCGCGGGCCATGAGCGCCCGGGCGGTGCCCGTGGCGAGGGCCGTGGCGATGACGGTGGCCTCCGCCCCGTCCAGGGGCTCCGCGCCGTCCGGGTCCTCGACGGCCATGACGTGGACGACGTCGACGTCGGAGATGTAGTTGAGCTCCCGGGCGCCGCACTTGCCCATCCCGATCACGGCGAGCCGCACCCGGTCGACGGTCTCGGGGGCCCAGGTCCCCGCCGCCTCCGCCCGGGAGACGGCGAGCGCCCCCTCGAGGGCCGCGGCGGCCAGGTCGGCGAGCTGGCGGCCCACCGCGGGCATGTGGTCGGCGGGGTAGAGGGCCCCGACGTCCCGGATCGCGATGCGCGTCAGCTCCCGCCGGTAGGCCGCGCGCAGGGCGCTGCAGGCGGCGTCACCGGTCCCGGAGGCCACCGGGGTCCGGGCGGCGGGGTCCGCGCCGACCGCCGTCAGCAGCGCGTCGCGGAACTGCTCGCCGGGGATCTCCGCCGGCTCGGCGGCGGCGGGCTCCGCGAGCAGGTCCAGGTGCTCGGGGCGCCGGAGCAGGAACTCCCCGAGCGCCTCGGAGGAGCCCAGTAGCCGGAACATGGCCTCGGAGGCCTCAGGGCCGGCGTTGATCCGCTCGGCGAGCTCCGGGGAGCCCTCGAGGAGCCGGACGGTGAGCCGCAGGGCGACATCGGGCGAGGCCGCCAGGGCCAGACCCTCCAGCAGCCGGTCGAGGTCGACCTCGGCGAGCTCCGGGAAGCCGAGCCAGCGCTGGGCGTTGCCCGTGTCCGCGAAGCCGACCTTGATGAGACGGCCGGACGGGACGGTGCCCGCCGGGGCCGCGGACTGGGGAGGGTGTGTCATGGGACGGTCCGTCCGGGGTCAGAGGATGCCGAGGTTGTTCTTGAGCTCGAAGTGCGTGACGACCCGGCGGTAGTCGTTCCAGTCGCGGCGCTTGTTGCGCAGGAAGTAGTCGTAGACCTGCTCCCCGAGCAGCTCGGCCATGAACTCCGACTCCTCGGTCTCCCGGATGGCGTCGTACAGGCTCGAGGGCAGCGGGTTGTGGCCGAGGGCGCGGCGCTCCGCGGAGCTCATCGCCGCGACGTCGTCCAGCTCCACGGGCGGGAGCTCGTACTCGTTCTCGATGCCCCGCAGACCCGCGGCCAGCAGCGCGGCGTAGGAGAGGTAGGGGTTCGTGGCGGAGTCGATGCCGCGGTACTCGATGCGCGCGGCCTGCACCTTGTCCGGCTTGGACAGGGGCACCCGCACGAGCGCGGAGCGGTTGTTGTGGCCCCAGGACTGGTAGGAGGGGGCCTCTCCCCCGCCCCACAGCCGCTTGTAGGAGTTGACGAACTGGTTGGTCACCGACGTGAACTCGGGGGCGTGACGCAGGATGCCGGCGATGAAGTGCCCGGCCGTGCGGGAGAGGCGGAACTCGGACCCGGCCTCGAAGAAGGCGTTGGTGTCCCCCTCGAAGAGCGAGAAGTGGGTGTGCATGCCGGAGCCGGGGTGCTCGGTGAACGGCTTGGGCATGAAGGTCGCGTACAGCCCCTGCGAGAGCGCGACCTCCTTGATGACCGTGCGGAACGTCATGATGTTGTCGGCCGTCTGCAGGGCGTCGGCGTAGCGCAGGTCGATCTCGTTCTGCCCGGGGCCGGCCTCGTGGTGGGAGAACTCAACGGAGATCCCGACGGCCTCCAGCATGTTCACGGCCTTGCGCCGGAAGTCCTGCACCACGCCGCCCGGCACGTGGTCGAAGTACCCCTCGTGGTCCACGGGCGTGGGCCGGCCCTCGGCGTCGAGGTCCGCGGACTTCAGCAGGTAGAACTCGATCTCCGGCGCCGTGTAGCAGGTGAAGCCCATGTCCGAGGCCTTCTCCAGGACCCGCTTGAGCACCCCGCGCGGGTCCGAGGACGAGGGCTCGCCGTCCGGGGTGAGGATGTTGCAGAACATCCGGGCGGTGGGCTCCGTCTCGCTGCGCCAGGGCAGGATCTGGAACGTGGACGGGTCCGGCTGCAGGAGCATGTCCGCCTCGGAGACCCGCGACAGGCCCTCGATGGAGGAGCCGTCGAAGCCGAGCCCCTCCTCGAAGGCCGCCTCGACCTCGGCGGGGGCCAGGGCCACCGACTTGAGGCTCCCGACGACGTCCGTGAACCACATGCGCACGAAGCGCACGTCGCGCTCCTCGATGGTCCTGAGGACGAACTCCTGCTGACGGTCCATGGTTGTCTTCCTCGTCTTCCTGCCCGGGAGTGCTGTGCCGCCCGGGCACGCCTGCTGTCCCGCCCACTCTAACGCGCTGTCCCGCCGCGCCCGCCGGACCGGACGGCGCGGACGGGCGCGCCCGATAGGGTGGGGCCATGACCCAGGAGACACCCCGTCCGGCACCGGGCGCGCTGGACGTGCGCCGGGTGCGCACGCACCACCTGCGCGAGGCCAAGCGCCGTGACGAGAAGTTCACGATGCTCACGTGCTACGACGCCCTGACGGCGGCGATCTTCGACGCGGCCGGCGTCGACTCGCTGCTGGTCGGGGACTCCGCGGGCAACAACGTCCTGGGCCACTCCAGCACCCTGCCCGTCACCGTGGACGAGCTGCTGCCGATGTGCCGTGCCGTGTCCGGCGCCGTCGAGCGCGCGTTCGTGGTGGTGGACCTGCCCTTCGGCTCCTACGAGGCCTCCCCCGAGCAGGCGGTGGCCACCGCGGTGCGCTTCCTCAAGGAGGGCGGCGCGCACGCGGTGAAGCTCGAGGGCGGGGCGTGGTTCGCCCCCCACGTCCGGGCCATGGTCCAGGCCGGGGTGCCCGTCGTGGCCCACATCGGCTTCACCCCGCAGAGCGAGCACGCCCTGGGCGGGTACCGGGTGCAGGGGCGCGGCGACGCCGCGCGCACGCTCGTGGAGGACGCCCGCGCCCTCGAGGCCGCCGGGGCCTTCTGCCTGGTGATGGAGATGGTCCCGGCGGAGGCCGCCGCGGCCGTGGACGCCGCCCTGGAGATCCCGACCGTGGGCATCGGGGCCGGGCCCGCGACCACCGGCCAGGTGCTCGTGTGGCAGGACATGCTGGGGCTGCGCCGGGGCCGGATGCCGCGCTTCGTCCGGCAGTACGCGGACCTGCACGGGGTGGTCTCCGACGCCGTGGGCCGCTACGTCGAGGACGTGCGCTCGGGGGCCTTCCCGGCCCCGGAGCACGGCTTCTGAGCCGCCGCGCCCGGCGCACCGTTCCGGGGCGCCCCGGCCGTCGGGGTGCTGCGCCCGCGGCGGATCAGCCCTCCTCGAAGGCGCGGTCCTCCTCGTCCCACTGCCGGGTGCGCTCCGCGGCGAGCTTCAGCGCGTTCTGCGCCTCCTCGCGCGTGGCGTAGGGCCCGAGCAGCTTGCGGTAGTCCGACTGCGGGCCCTCCTCGACCTGGTGGGTGTAGGTGTTGAACCAGTACTCGGCCATGACCTCTCCTCTCGACGGCCGCCGGGCCCCGGTGACCGGACCGGCCCCGTGCCCGGCGCGCTAGGGTAGATCCTAGGCCCGGACCGGCCCGGACGGGGCCGGCCCACCCGATCCAGGAGGTCCAGACCCCCGTGCCCACGCACAACCTCACCGCTCCCGCCCCCGGCGGCACCGCCCCCGTCGGCGCCCTCGCCCCCGGCGCCGTGACCCCCGGCCGGCCCGTGCCGGCGTCCATCCCCCGCCCCGAGTACGTGGGCCGGGCGGAGCCGGACGAGGGCCGCGGCGGCGACGTCTACACCCCGGACGAGATCGAGCTCATCCGCGCGGCGGGCCGGATCGCGGCGCGCGCCCTGCAGGAGGCCGGCCGGGCCGCCGTGCCGGGCACGACCACGGACGAGCTCGACCGGATCGCCCACGAGTACCTGTGCGACCACGGGGCCTACCCCTCCTGCCTGGGGTACCGGGGCTTCCCCAAGTCCATCTGCACGTCCCTCAACGAGGTGATCTGCCACGGCATCCCCGACTCCACGGTGCTGGAGGAGGGCGACATCATCAACCTGGACGTCACGGCCTACAAGGACGGCTTCCACGGCGACACCAACCGGATGTTCCTGGTGGGCGAGGTCGACGAGCAGTCCCGCCTGCTGGTCGAGCGCACCGAGGAGGCCCTGAACCGGGCCGTCAAGGCCGTCCGCCCGGGCCGGGAGATCAATGTCATCGGCCGCGTCATCGAGAAGTACGCCCGGCGCTTCGACTACGGCGTGGTGCGGGACTTCACCGGCCACGGGGTGGGCCGGGAGTTCCACTCCGGGCTGATCGTCCCCCACTACGACGCCGCGCCGTCCTACTCCACCCCGATGGTCCCGGGCATGGTCTTCACGATCGAGCCCATGCTGACCCTGGGCACGATCCAGTGGGAGCAGTGGGACGACGACTGGACCGTGACCACGCGCGACCGGCGGCGCAGCGCGCAGTTCGAGCACACCATGGCCGTCACCGAGGACGGGGTGGACGTCCTCACCCTTCCGTAGGCCCTGCCGTAGACTGCCCACTGATCATCCGACCACGGCCCCACGAGAGGACCGCCCCATGACCACACCAGACCGCGACGTCGCCGCCGTCCCGAACCGCCGCGTCATCGGCATCGACTTCGGCGGCACCGGGACCAAGGGCGGGATCGTGGACCTCGACACGGGCGAGCTCGTCGGCGAGCGCTTCCGGATCGCCACGCCCCGCCCGGCCACCCCCGAGAAGGTCGCGGAGGTGATGCAGCAGATCGTCGCGGAGCTGCAGTCCCGTCCCGAGGCTCCCGCCCCCGACTCGCCCGTGGGCATCGTCTTCCCGGCGATCATCAAGGAGGGCGTGGCCCTGTCCGCGGCGAACATCGACAAGTCCTGGATCGGCACGGACGTCGACGGCCTCATGACCGAACGGCTCGGCCGTCCGGTCGAGGCCCTCAACGACGCCGACGCCGCGGGGCTGGCCGAGGCCGTCTACGGCGCCGGACGGGGCGTCAAGGGTCTGGTCATCGTGATCACCCTGGGCACCGGGATCGGCTCCGCCCTGATCCTCAACGGCAAGCTCGTCCCGAACGCCGAGCTGGGGCACCTGGAGATCGACGGCCACGACGCCGAGACGAAGGCGTCCGCCGCCGCGCGCGAGCGCGAGGACATGCCGTGGAAGAAGTGGGCGACCACCCGCCTGCAGCGCTACTTCAGCCACGTGGAGTTCCTGTTCTCGCCCAACCTGTTCGTGGTCGGCGGCGGGGTGTCGAAGAAGGCGGAGAAGTTCCTCCCCTTCATCGAGCTGCGCACGCCCGTGAAGGTCGCCGAGCTCCGCAACAACGCCGGGATCGTGGGCGCCGCCCTGTGGGCCGGCATCCCGCACGCGCCCGAGAGCTGAGCCCGGTCCGACGACGACGCCCGGTCACCTTCGCGAGGAGGTGACCGGGCGGCGTCGTGACCGGGCGGGAACGATCCGGCCGGGGGCAGAAAAAAACCCGCCGGGGGCCGCGGCTTCCCCTCCGCAGCCCCCGGCGGGAGCTTGTTGTGGACCCCACTCTACGGTCCTCATCCGGCCTGCGGCAAGGGACACGCCGGGACGTGGCGGCCGGAGCCGGTGCACCGCACGGGCGGGTCGTCAGAGCAGCCTCGGCTGGGACACGCCCTCGAGGCCCTTGCCCCGCGGCCGCCGGCCGCTGCGCTTCCGGGCGGCGCCGATGGGCTCCACGGTGGCGGGGATGGTCTGCTGCCCGGTCTGCTCGGCCTGCTGCCGGCGCAGGAGGTCGATCGCCTCCTCGAAGTCCCCCAGGCCGTCGAAGGCCTGGTAGACGCTGGCGAAGCGCAGGTACGCCACGACGTCCAGCCGGCGGAGCGGGGCCAGGATCGCGAGCCCCACCTCGTGCGCCTCGATCTCCGCGGCGCCCAGCGCCCGGATCGTCTCCTCGACCTCCTGGGCGAGCATCGCGAGGTCGTCCTCGCTCACCGGCCGCCCCTGGCAGGCCTTGCGCACCCCGTTGACGATCTTCTGCCGGTCGAAGGGCTCGGTGACGCCCGAGCGCTTGATGACCGAGATGGTCGTGGTCTCGAGCGTGGTGAAGCGCCGGCCGCACTCGGAGCACTGGCGGCGGCGGCGGATCGCCGTCCCGTCGTCCGTGGTGCGGCTGTCGACGACGCGGGAGTCGGTGTGACGGCAGAACGGGCAGTGCACGGTCGGATCAGCTCCCGGTGCGGATCGTGATGGCCCGGCCGTGCGCGGGCAGGTCCTCGGAGCGCGCGACGGCCACGATGTCCTCCCCGATCACGGCGAGCGCGTCCTGGGTGTACTCGACGATCTGCACCGCCTTCATGAAGGCGGTGGTGGACAGGCCCTGGGCGTGCACCGCCGTCCCGCCCGTGGGCAGCACGTGGTTCGAGCCCGCCGCGTAGTCGCCGAGCGGGACGGGGCTGTAGGGCCCCAGGAAGATCGCCCCCGCGTTGCGCACCCGGGCGGCGACCTCCTGCGGGTCGGCGGTGTGGATCTCGAGGTGCTCGGCGGCGTAGGCGTCGGCCACGGCGATCGAGGAGTCGAGGTCGTCGGTGAGCACGATCCCGGACTGCGGCCCGGACAGGGCGGTGGTGATCCGCTCCCGGTGCTTCGCCTCGGGGACCTGGACGGCGAGCTCCGCGGCGACCCGCTCGGCGAGCCCGGGCGAGTGGGTGATCAGCACCGCGCCGGCGGCGGGGTCGTGCTCGGCCTGGGAGATCAGGTCGGCGGCCACGTAGGCCGGCACGGCGGTGTCGTCGGCCAGCACGGCGATCTCGGTGGTCCCCGCCTCGGCGTCCACGCCGACCACGGAGCGGAGCAGGCGCTTGGCGGTGGCGACGTAGACGTTGCCCGGACCGGTCACGGTGTCGACCGGCTCGAGGACGTCGTCGCCGTCCGTGACCCCGTGGGCCATGGCGGCCAGCGACTGGGCGCCGCCGATGGCCCAGACCTCGTCCACCCCGAGCAGCCCGGCGGCCGCGAGGATCGTGGGGTGCGGCAGGCCCCCGAACTCCTTCTGCGGCGGGCTGCACAGCACCACGGAGCCGACCCCGGCCGCCTGGGCCGGGACGACGTTCATGACCACGGACGAGGGGTAGACGGCCAGCCCGCCGGGCACGTAGAGCCCCGCTCGGCGCAGGGGCGTCCACCGGTGCACGAGCACGGCGCCGGGCGCCACCTCGACGCGGGCGTCGGCCGGGCGCTGCGCCTGCGCGAAGGCCCGGGTGCGCTCGATGGCGGTCTCCAGGCCCCGGCGCACGGCCGGGTCCAGCTCGTCGACGGCCCGCCGGATCTCCGCCGGGTCGACGCGCAGCCGGTCCTGGGCCACGCCGTCGAAGCGCTGCGCGTAGCGGCGCAGGGCGACGGCGCCCTCGGTGCGGACCGCGGCGATGATCTCCTCCACGGCCTGCTGCGCCGAGGCGAGCGACGTGGCGCTCTGCCGGGGCACTGCCGCCCGCAGATCGGACCAGGACAGGTGCCGGCCGCGCAGGTCGATCGTTCGCAGGACGGGAGTCGTGGTCGTCTCAGCAGTAGTCACGCTCTCCATGGTATTCCACCGCGGCGCCCGGCCGGGTGCCGGGCCTTGCGCTCCGCCGCCCGGTGGGCTACACCTCCAGGCAGGTCGGGCCGAGCAGCACCTTGAGGTCCCCGAACAGCGCCGGTGAGGGGTTCACCCGCAGATCGGGGCCCAGGCGCAGGACCTGCACCTTCTGGCGGGTCTCGAGGTGGATGCGCACCTCGGAGTCCCCGCGGTGGTTGCGCAGCACCGCGCCGATCTCCTTGACCGTCTCCTCCGTGGCGCGGAACTCGGGCAGGGCGATCAGCACGGGGCCGCTGTGCCCGTCCGCCGAGAGCTCCGGCACGGTGAGCTCCTGCGCGGAGATCGTCACCGACCCGTCGTCCCGGCGCTGCAGCCGGCCCTTGATCACACAGATGAGGTCCTCCGCGAGCACGCCCGCGATGGGGGCGTAGGCCTTGCCGAAGAACATGATCTCGATCGAGCCCGTCCGGTCCTCGAGCTCCACCCGCGCGTAGGCGTTGCCCGAGGTCTTGGCGATCCGCCGGGACAGGGAGGTGATCATGCCCGCCACGGTCACCACGGCTCCGTCGGGCCGGCCGTCCTCGCCGAGCAGCGGCTGGATCGAGGTGTCGGCGTACTGCCCGAGCGCCTCGTCGAGGCCGCGCAGCGGGTGGTCGGAGACGTACAGGCCGAGCATCTCGCGCTCGAAGGCCAGCAAGTCCTTGCGCTCCCACTCGGGCACGTCCGGCACCGCGACGGTCAGCGACGTCGAGGGGTCCTCGTCGTCCAGCCCCATGCCCCCGAAGAGGTCGAACTGCCCCGCCGCCTCCTGGCGCTTGACGGCGACCGTGGCGTCCACGGCCTCCTCGTGGCAGAGCACGAGTCCGCGCCGGGTGTGGCCCAGCCGGTCGAAGGCACCGGCCTTGACCAGGGACTCGATGGTGCGCTTGTTGCACACCACGGCGGGGACCTTCGCGAGGAAGTCGTTGAAGGAGGTGAAGGCGCCGTGCTCCTCCCGGGCCTCGACCATCGCGCTGACCACGTTGGCGCCCACGTTGCGCACCGCGCCCATCCCGAAGCGGATGTCGGTGCCCACCGGGGTGAAGTTCAGCGCGGACTCGTTGACGTCCGGGGGCAGCACGGTGATGCCCATCCGGCGGCACTCGGTGAGGTACAGGGCGAGCTTGTCCTTGTCGTCGCCCACCGAGGTGAGCAGCGCGGCCATGTACTCGGCCGGGTAGTGCGCCTTGAGGTAGGCCGTCCAGTAGGAGACGAGGCCGTAGGCGGCGGAGTGGGCCTTGTTGAACGCGTAGTCCGAGAAGGGCAGGAGGATGTCCCACAGGGCCTTGATCGCGGCCTCCGAGTAGCCGCGCTCCACCATGCCGCCGTGGAAGCCCTCGTACTGCTTGTCCAGCTCCGACTTCTTCTTCTTGCCCATGGCGCGGCGGAGGATGTCCGCCTGGCCGAGCGTGAAGCCCGCGACCTTCTGGGCGATCGCCATGACCTGCTCCTGGTAGACGATCAGGCCGTAGGTCGTGTTGAGGATCTCCGCGAGCGGCTCCTCGAGCTCGGGGTGGATCGGGGTGATCTCCTGCTGGCCGGTCTTGCGCAGCGCGTAGTTCGTGTGCGAGTTCGCGCCCATGGGCCCCGGACGGTACAGCGCGATGACCGCGGAGATGTCCTCGAAGTTGTCGGGGCGCATGAGCTTGAGCAACTGGCGCATGGGCCCGCCGTCGAGCTGGAACACCCCGAGGGTGTCGCCGCGGGCCAGCAGCTCGTAGGACTCGGCGTCGTCGAGCAGGAGGTTCTCGAGGTCGAGGACGAACCCGTCCTGGTTCAGCGTGATGTTCTCGATCGCGTCGGAGATGATCGTGAGGTTGCGCAGCCCCAGGAAGTCCATCTTGATCAGCCCGAGCCCCTCGGAGGTGGGGTAGTCGAACTGGGTGATGACCTGCCCGTCCTGCTCGCGGCGCATGATCGGGATGATGTCGATCAGCGGGTCCGAGGACATGATGACGCCCGCCGCGTGCACCCCCCACTGCCGCTTGAGCCCCTCGAGGCCCTCGGCGGTGTCGAAGATCTTCTTCGCCTCCGGGTCCTGGGCGAGGATCTCGCGCAGCTCGTCGGCCTCCCCGTAGCGCTTGGCGCTCTCGTCGTAGACGTCCTTGAGGGAGATGCCCTTGCCCATGACGTCCGGCGGCATGGCCTTGGTCAGCTTCTCCCCCATCGAGAAGGGGTAGCCGAGCACGCGCGAGGAGTCCTTGAGCGCCTGCTTGGCCTTGATGGTGCCGTAGGTGACGATCATGGCCACGCGCTCGTCGCCGTACTTCTCGGTGACGTAGTGGATCACCTCGGAGCGGCGGCGGTCGTCGAAGTCGACGTCGAAGTCGGGCATGGAGACGCGGTCCGGGTTGAGGAAGCGCTCGAAGATCAGGCCGTGCTCCAGCGGGTTCAGCTCGGTGATGCGCATGGCGTACGCGACCATCGAGCCGGCCCCGGAGCCGCGGCCCGGGCCCACCCGGATCCCGTTGTTCTTGGCCCAGTTGATGAAGTCGGCCACCACCAGGAAGTACCCGGGGAAGCCCATCTGCAGGATGATGCCCTTCTCGTAGTCCGCCTGCCGCTGGACGTCCTCGGGGATCCCGCCGGGGAAGCGGTGGTGCAGGCCCCGCTGCACCTCCTCGACGAACCAGGACTCCTCGTCGTGGCCCTCGGGGGTCGGGAAGCGGGGCATGTAGTTCGCGGAGGTGTCGAACTCGACGTTGCACCGCTCCGCGATCTCCAGGGTGTTGTCGCACGCCTCGGGGAAGTCCCGGAACAGCTCCCGCATCTCCGCCGGGGACTTCAGGTAGAACTCGTCGGCGTCGAACTTGAACCGCTTCGGGTCCGCCAGCGTCGAGCCGGACTGCACGCACAGCAGGGCGGCGTGGGACTTCGCGTCCTCGGCGTGGGTGTAGTGCAGGTCGTTGGTGGCCACGAGCGGCAGCTGCAGGTCCTTGGCGAGCTTGAGCAGGTCGCCGGTGACCCGCTTCTCGATCCCCAGGCCGTGGTCCATGAGCTCGCAGTAGTAGTTCTCGGCGCCGAAGATGTCGCGGAACTCCGCCGCGGCCTGCCGCGCCTCCTGGTACTGGCCCAGGCGCAGACGGGTCTGCACCTCGCCGGAGGGGCAGCCGGTGGTCGCGATGAGGCCCTTGCCGTAGGTATTCAGCAGCTCGCGGTCCATGCGCGGCTTGTACAGCTGGCCCTCCAGGGACGCCAGGGACGAGGCGCGGAACAGGTTCTGCATGCCCTGGGTGGTCTCCGCGAGCAGCGTCATGTGCGTGTAGGCGCCGCCGCCCGAGACGTCGTCCCGGCCGCCGTCGGCGAACTTCACGCGGGTGCGGTCGGAGCGGGCGGTGCCCGGCGTCAGGTAGGCCTCCACGCCGATGATGGGCTTGATCCCCGCGTTGCGGGCCTTGTTCCAGAAGTCGAAGGCCCCGAAGACGAAGCCGTGGTCGGTCGTCGCCAGGGAGGACATCCCCAGTTCGTGGCAGGCCTCGAAGAGGTCGTCCAGGCGTGCCGCACCGTCGAGCATCGAGTACTCGGTGTGCACATGGAGGTGGGTGAAGCTGTTCTTGCCGGTCGCCGTCGTCACCCGACCAGTGTAGTGGTCCGCACCGACCGCTCCGCCCCGCCGGGGCCGTCCCGCGACGGCCGGCTCCCCCGGCCGGGGCCGCTCCGCCGGGTCAGGCGGGACCGCCGTCGCGCAGCGTCTCGAGGGCGAAGGAGAGGTCCGGCGGGTACGGGCTCTCGTACTCGACGGGCTCCCCCGTGCCGGGGTGCTCGAAGCCCAGGCGCTTGGCGTGCAGCCACTGCCGGGTGAGCCCGAGGCCGGCCGACAGCGCGGGGTCCGCGCCGTAGGTGAGGTCCCCGCAGCACGGGTGGCGCAGCGCGGAGAAGTGCACGCGGATCTGGTGGGTGCGGCCGGTCTCCAGGTGCACCTCCACGAGCGCCGCCCGGCCGAAGGCCTCCAGGACCTCGTAGTGGGTGATCGACGCGCGGCCGCCGTCGACCACGGCGAAGCGCCAGTCGTAGCCGGGGTGGCGCCCGATCGGCGCGTCGATCGTCCCGCGCAGCGGGTCCGGGAGGCCCTGCACCACCGTGTGGTAGACCTTCGTGACCGTCCGGTCCTTGAAGGCGCGCTTGAGCGCGGTGTACGCGCGCTCGGTGCGGGCCACGACCATCAGCCCGGACGTGCCGACGTCGAGCCGGTGCACCACACCGGCCCGTTCGGGGGCGCCGGAAGTGCTCACGGTGACGCCCGCGCCCGCCAGGGCCCCGACCACGGTCGGTCCCTTCCAGCCCGGCGAGGGGTGCGCGGCGACGCCGGGCGGCTTGTCGATCACCACGATGTCGTCGTCCAGGTGCACCACGCGGAAGTCCTCGACCAGCTGGGGCACGATCCGGGCCGGGTCCTCGGGGACGGGCACGTGCACGGTGAGGGTCTGCGAGGCCTCGACCCGGAAGGACTTGGCGACGGGCCGGTCGCGGTGCAGCACGCGGCCCTCGGCGCAGAGCACGGCGGCCGCGGAGCGGGAGAGCCCGGTGAGGGCGGCCACGGCGGCGTCCGCGCGCTGGCCCTCGAGCTCGGGCGGCACGGTGAAGCGCTCCTGCACGTGCTCCTCGGGCTCAGCCACGGGTGCCCTCCTCCTCCGGCGAGGCCTCGACCCGCTGCGCGTCCGGGGCGCCCGCGCCCGTGCGGGTGCCGTCGAGCTCCCGGCCGAGCAGCGTCAGGAGCACCACGAGGGAGACCCCCACGACCACCCCGCAGTCGGCGATGTTGAAGATCGCGAAGCGCGGCACGGCGATGAAGTCCACCACGTGGCCCATCCCCGAGCCGGGCTCCCGCAGGAGCCGGTCGGTCAGGTTGCCGAGGGCGCCGCCGAGGACGAGCCCCAGGGCCAGGGCCCACGCGGCCGAGCGGACACGGCGGAGGGTGAGCACGATGAGGACGGAGACGACCACCATGACCAGGGTGAAGACCCAGGTGATGTTCTCCCCCAGGGAGAACGCGGCGCCGGGGTTGCGGATGAACTGCCACCACAGCAGTCCCTCGACCACCGGCGTCCGCTGGCCGAGCTCCATGGTCGCGACGACCCACCACTTGGTGAGCTGGTCCGCGGCGTACACCAGCAGCGCGGCGGCCGCGGCGAGGAGGAGGACGCCCCGCGGGGTCCGGCGGTCGGGTGCTCCGGCGGGGACTTCGGGGGACTCGCTCATGCTCTCCTCGGGTGGCGGGGCGGGGATCGGGCTCACCCCGGGGTGGCGGGGCGGCGGGGACGTCGGCCCCGTTCCATGGTGCCACGTCCGCCCGGGAGCCATCCGCCCCGGGGGCGCCCCTCCAGGGGCGGCCCGGGGCGGACGACGACGGAGGGACCGGCACGTGGCCGGTCCCTCCGCGGGGTGCGCGTCGCGGTGCGGCGGCTAGGCCTGCTCGGACCGGACCGGGGCGGCGGCGCCGTCCGCGGCCGGTGCGGGCTCGAGGGACGGGGTGGTGTCCAGGTCCTGCAGCTGGTCCTGGATGTACGCCTTGAGGTTGGTGCGGTAGTCCTGCTCGAAGGCGCGCAGCCCCGAGACGCGGGCCTGCAGCTCGGCCTGCTCCTCCTGGAGGGCCGTGAGGGTCTCCTCGCGCGTGCGCTGGGCGTCCGTGACGAGCTCCTCGGCCCGCTCGCGGGCCTCGCCGACGATCCGGTCCCGCTCGGCGGTGCCCTCGGCGACGTACTCGTCGTGCAGCTTCTGGGCCATCGCCAGGACTCCGGCCGCGGACTGCGCCGCGCCGGAGGTGGGCGCGGTCTCCGCGGGGACGGTCTCGGCGGCTCCGGTGCTGGCCGCGGCGGGAGAGGTCCGCTCCACCGCCTCCTGCGGCGCACCGCCGGCGACCGGGGCGGGGGCCTCGACGGTCTCCCCAGCGGTCTCTCCGGCGGTGTCCTCGGCGACCGGGAGGCCGGGCTCGGAGACGGGCGACGGCGCGGAGTCCTTGGGCGCGACGGGCTGCCCGGCGGCCTCGAGCTGCTGCTTGAGGTCGGTGTTCTCCTGGTTCAGGCGGCGCAGCTCCACGACGATCTCGTCGAGGAAGTCGTCGACCTCGTCCTGGTCGTAGCCCTCCCGGAACTTGGTGGGCTGGAACCGCTTGTTGATGACGTCTTCGGGCGTCAGAGCCATGGGTGCATTCCTTCGTGGGCGGAGCGCGGGCGCGGCCCGCGGCGGGGGATCCGTCCGACCGGGGCCGGGGCGGCGCGGTGGCCGGCGCCCGGTGGTCGTGCGGTTACAGCGTACAGGCCGGTCCCCGGCGGGCCGGGTCCGACAGGCGCCGGGCCGGACCGGCACTGCGTCAGACCGGCACTGCGTCAGACCAGCATCGAGCCGATGATGCCCTGGACGATGCTGACGGCGAAGATGAGGATGAGGAACCCGAGGTCCAGCGACACCCCGCCGAAGCGCAGGGGCGGCACGATCCGCCGGAGCCACCGCATCGGCGGGTCGGTGACGGTGTACACGGCGGAGGCCCCGACGAGGGCGGCTCCGCGGGGCCGCCAGTTGCGGGCGAACATCTGCACCCAGTCGAGCACGAGGCGCGCGAGCAGCGCGACGTACACGAGGTGCAGTGCCAGGTACAGCACGGAGAGCAACAGGTCCATCGGTCCGCCTCAGTCCTCCTGGTGGTCGTCGGTCTCGTCCTCGCCGCCGGCGGGGTGCCCGACGACCTCCACGTAGGACGGGGTGAGCAGGAAGACCTTGCCGGTCACCCGTTCGATGGAGCCGTGCAGGGCGAAGACCAGGCCTGCGGAGAAGTCCACCAGGCGCTTGGCCTCGGCGTCGCCCATGTCGCTGACGTTCATGATGACGGGCGTGCCCTCGCGGAAGGCCTCGCCGATGGACTTCGCGTCGTTGTAGGAGCGGGGGTGGACCGTGGTGATCGTGCGCAAGGTCGAGCTGTCCTCTCGAGAGCTGGAGGGGGCGCGTTTGATGGGGGTGACCGGCGCCCGGTACTCGGCCGACCGGCGCGGCACGGCCACTGCGGTGGACTCGTGGGCGCGGGCCTCGCGCGGCTCCTCGCGGACCGCGGCGGTGGGCTGGTGCTCCTGGCGGGACGGCGTCGGCTCGTCGTAGTCCTCGTCCGTCTCGGCGAGGCCGAGATAGATCATGGTGCGGCGCAACGCTCCGGCCATGGTGCTCTCCTTGACTGTCTGTGCGGATATCGGCGGTGGGGGGAGTTCCGGGATCCTCGGACCGCCCTGCGCCCGTGGTGCTGCCCGGAACGCGGTACGGCCCTGGCCCCGCGGGGCCGTCCTCCAAGCTATCCTACGGGCGCCCGGGGCCCGAGGATATCGGAGCCGACGCGCACGTGCGTGGCTCCCCGGGCGACCGCCTCCTCGAGGTCCTGGCTCATGCCCGCGGACACGGCCGTGGCCTCCGGGAGGGACCGCCGCAGCCGCTGCGAGAGCTCCTGGAGGCGGTCGAAGGCGGGCCCCGGGGGCGCCCCCAGCGGGGCGACGGCCATGAGGCCCCCGGCCCGCAGCCCCTCGGTGCCGGCGATCTGCTCGGCGAGCCCGACGACGTCCTCGGGGCGGGCGCCGCCGCGGCGCTCCTCGGCGTCCAGGGACACCTGGACGAGGCACGTCAGGTCCTGCTCGGCGCACGGCCCGGGGGCCGCGTCCCCGGCCGCCACGGCCTCCCGGTGCCGCTGCACCGCCTTGCCGAGGGCCGTGACCAGGGAGGCCCGGTCCACGGAGTGCACCCACCCCGCGTAGCGCACCACCGACTTCGCCTTGTTGGACTGGAGCTGGCCCACGAAGTGCCAGGTGAGGGGTCCGTCCACGAGCCCGGCCACCTCCCGCGCCTTGGCGGCGGCCTCCTGGTCCCGGTTCTCCCCCACGTCCCGGACGCCGAGCCGGTGCAGCCGGGCCACGTCCGCGGCCGGGAAGAACTTCGTCACGGCGACCAGCACGGGCTCCTCGGCCGCCCCGCTCCCCCGCGCCGCGGCCGCGATCCGGGCACGCACCCGGTCGAGGGACCGGGCGAGCTCCAGGGTCCGCGGATCGTCGCCGCCGAGGGCGGCGGCCGGGTCGGCGCTCACGCGGCGTCCTCCCCGCGGGGACCCGAGCGCCAGACGAGGCCGACGATGCGGCCGGAGCCGGGGTCCCTGCGGTGCGAGGACAGCCGCTCGTTCTCGAGGGTGCAGGAGGGGCCGGCCCCCGACGGCTCGACGACGCCGACCCCGAGGGCGGTCAGCCGCTCCCGGGCCCCGGCGCGCAGGTCGAGGGCAGGGGTGCCCCAGGACGTCGTGGCGGCCACCGCGGGGATCCGCTCCGCGGACTCCTCGCGCATGGCGGCCGGCACTTCGTAGCAGCTGCCGCAGATCGAGGGGCCGAGCCAGGCCGACAGCCCGCTCGCGCCCCGGGCCCGCAGCTGCTCGACGGCGCGCTCGAGCACGCCCTCGAGCAGGCCGCGGCGCCCGGCGTGCGCCACGCCCGTGAGCGGGCCGCGGGGCCCCTCCCCGACCAGCACGACGGGCACGCAGTCGGCGACCATCACGGCCAGCGGCACGCCCGTCGCCGTGACCGCGGCGTCCGCGGTCGGCACGGCCGGCCGGTCGTGCCGGTCCGCGTCGGCCACGTCGGTGCCGTGCACCTGGTCGAGGAACACCAGGGAGCCCCCGGGCACGCCGATCGACCGCTCGAGCGCGGCCCGGCGGGCCCGCACCGCCTCCGGGTCGTCGCCCGTGTGCAGGGCGAGGTTGCCCGCGCCGCGGTCCGTGAACGCCACCCGGACGCCCTGCCCGACGTCGTCCTGCCACCAGAGCACCGGGTCCTCCTGTCGTTGCTCGTCGTGTCTCGTCGTGCCGCCGGAGGAACCGGCGGCGGGGCTTAACGCGCCCTGGGGGCGGACGCGGGTCCACCGCGTCCGCCCCCAGGGGGCCGGACTCACTTCAGGAAGTCGGGGAAGTCCAGGGAGTCCTTGCGCCCGGAGCCCGCCCCGGCGCCGGCCTCCGCCTCGGCGGGCAGGTCGACGTCGAAGCCGGCGTCGTCGGGCACGTCGTCGTTCTGCACCGGCTGCGCCCACCGCTGCGAGGTGGAGGGCTGGGCGAAGGACGGGGTCCCGCCGCGCTGCGGGGCACGGCCCACGCCGGCGGGCTGACCGGCTCCGGACCCGAAGGCCGCGCGCGTGGTCGCCGCCTGCTGGGCGGCCGCGTTGGTGTTGTTCGCGTTGGTCTCCGGGCTCACCGAGTCGAAGCCCGCGGCGATGACCGTGACGCGGGCCTGGTCGCCCAGGGCGTCGTCGATGACCGCGCCGAAGATGATGTTCGCCTCGGGGTGGGCGACCTCCTGGACCAGGCGGGCGGCCTCGTTGATCTCGAACAGCCCGAGGTCGGAGCCGCCCTGGATGGACAGGAGCACGCCGTGGGCACCGTCGATCGAGGCCTCGAGCAGCGGCGACGCGATCGCCAGCTCGGCCGCCTTCACGGCACGGTCCTCGCCCTGCGCGGCGCCGATGCCCATGAGCGCCGAGCCGGCGCCCTGCATCACGGACTTCACGTCGGCGAAGTCGAGGTTGATCAGGCCCGGGGTGGTGATCAGGTCCGTGATGCCCTGCACGCCGGAGAGCAGCACCTGGTCCGCGGACTTGAAGGCGTCCAGCATGGACACGTTGCGGTCGGAGATGGACAGCAGCCGGTCGTTGGGGATCACGATGAGGGTGTCGACCTCGTCGCGCAGCGTCTCGATCCCGTTCTCCGCCTGGTTGGACCGGCGGCGGCCCTCGAAGGTGAACGGGCGGGTGACGACACCGATGGTCAGGGCGCCCAGGGAGCGGGCGATGCGGGCGACCACGGGGGCGCCGCCGGTGCCGGTGCCGCCGCCCTCGCCGGCGGTCACGAAGACCATGTCGGCCCCCTTGAGGACCTCCTCGATCTCCTCGTGGTGGTCCTCCGCCGCCTGGCGGCCGACATCGGGGTTGGCGCCGGCGCCCAGGCCGCGCGTGAGCTCGCGCCCGACGTCGAGCTTGACGTCGGCGTCGCTCATCAGCAGGGCCTGCGCGTCCGTGTTGATCGCGATGAACTCGACGCCGCGCAGCCCCTCCTCGATCATCCGGTTGACGGCGTTGACGCCGCCGCCGCCGATTCCGACGACCTTGATGACGGCCAAGTAGTTCTGGGGGGTGGAGGAGTCCATGGGTACCTAACTGGAGATGGTTCGGGTCGGGGATGGCGAGCCGTTTCTCAACCTTCTATCGAAGGTCGAATCTCATGCCGTCAGCTGCTCCCCGGCGGGTTCGATGTCGGGGTCAAGCCTAACAACGACGGGGACCACCTGCACGACAAGCCATACCGCTTTCGACACTTTTCGCCAAAACCGCAGGTCGTGCTGCGTTTCGGCCGCACTCTCGACCTCTGGTGGAACGTGAGGCCCGGTGTCGCCCCTCAGCGCACCACGGGGCGGGTCGGGCTCGACACGTCGTAGGTCTCGACGCCGCTGCCGGCGCCGCGCGCCTCGACGAGCTCCCGGAGGACCTGCGACTTGAGCTCGCTGTCCTCGGCGGTGCCCCAGACGACCGTGCGGCCGTCGGTGAAGGCCAGCTCCACCGAGGACAGCGACTCGGCCGAGGCGGTGCGCAGCTGGGCGAGGACGGACTCCGGGAGGGCGGCCAGCACGTCCGCGATGGCCTCGAACCGTTCGCCCTCGAGCACGTCGCGCCCGCCCGTGACGACGGGGACGCCCGCCTCCTCCGCGGAGCCGGCGGTCATCAGCTCCACCCCTTCCGAGTCGACGACCACGAACTCCCCGTCGTCCTCGATCGCGGCCACGGGCACGCGCTCGCGCAGCGCGACCACGAGGTGGTGCGGGGGCTCGAGCAGGACCTCGATGGAGCGGACCTGCGGGATCCGCCCCACCCGCTCCCGCACCTCGTCCTTGGAGATCCGCGTCAGCGGGACGCCCCGGTAGGCGTCGAGCGCGGACTCGACGCGAGCCGGGTCCGTCAGCTCCGCGCCGCGCACCGTGATGTCCCGCACGGCCAGCGCCGGGGAGAGGAACAGGACGCCGGCGAGCACCGCGAGGGCGGCGAGCACCCCGAGGACCGCGCCGATCCGCCGGCGCCGGCGCCGCGCCCCCGGTGAGGCGGGAAAGGCCACCACCGTGGCTCCCACGGCTGTGGCCCCCACGGCCGTGGAACCGGCCCGCGGGGGCTCCTCCACCGGGGGGAGCCGGGAGGCGGTGAGCGTGCGGGTGGCGGCGCGCTCCTGCCGGTGCCGCCGCCAGGCGCTGAAGCGCCCGCCGGCGGCCGGGACCTCCTCGAGGTCGTCCTCGTCGGCCAGGGGCGTGACCTTGGTCCCGTCGTTCACGCGCACGCGCACGCGCCCGCCCTCCGGCGCGGCCGCGCCGGAGGCGGTGCTCCCTGACCGCGGCGGGCCCCCGGGGCCGGCCGGCGATCCGGGGTCGCGCTCGGGGGCGGCGCCCCGCTCGGGCGCGGGGCCCGCGGTGGTCTCCGGCACGGGCCCGCCGGCGGGCCCGGGAACGCCGGAGTCCCCGGCGGAGTCCCCGGCCGGGTCCCCGAAGCGGGGCTGGTGCGGGCGGCCGTGCCGGCTCATCAGCGGGCTCCGAGGCGGTCCACGAGCCGGGGCCCGAGGGCGGTGACGTCCCCGGCGCCCACCGTGAGCACCAGGTCCCCGGGGCGTGCGGCCGCCGCGGCCTCTGCGACCGCGTCGGCGCCGTCCGGCACGTAGCGGACGTGGGCGGGGGCGCGGTCGGTGACGATCCGGCTCGTGAGGCCGTCGACGGGCTGCTCCCGCGCGGCGAAGATGTCGATGACGAGGACCTCGTCGGCCAGCGCCAGGGCGTCGGCGAACTCGGCCGCGAACTCGCGCGTGCGGGAGAACAGGTGCGGCTGGAAGATCGCGATCACCCGGTGCCCGGACGCGACCTCCCGCGCGGCCGTGAGCGCCGCGACCACCTCGGTCGGGTGGTGGGCGTAGTCGTCGAAGACCCGGACCCCGTCCACCTCGCCCCGCAGGTCGAAGCGCCGGGCGGAGCCGTGGAAGCCGGCCAGCCCGCGCACCGCATCCGCGGGCGGGACGCCGGCCTCGACGGCCACGCAGAAGGCGGCGGTCGCGTTGAGGACGTTGTGCCGGCCCGGCACCACGAGCTCGAGCCGCTCCTCCCGGCGGTCGGCGCCCTCGCCCAGGAGCAGGGTGCTGGTGGTGCGCAGCCCGTCGGCCTCCCCGGGGAGCACCCGGACGTCGGAGCCCGGGTCCGTGCCGTAGCTGACCACCCGTCCGCCGGCGGACCGGTGGCGCTCCGCGAGCGCCCGGGAGCCGGGGTCGTCCTGGCAGGCCACGAGCAGCCCGTCCGCGGGCAGGGTCGCGGCGAACTCGTCGAAGGCCCGGTAGAAGGCCTCGCGGGAGGCGTAGTAGTCGAGGTGGTCGGGCTCGATGTTCGTGACCACGGCGATCCGCGGACCGTACGCGAGGAAGGAGCCGTCCGACTCGTCGGCCTCGGCCACGAACCACGGACCCGTGCCGAGGGCCGCGTTGGAGCCGAGGTCGGCCACGTGCGCGCCGATGGCCCAGGAGGGCTCCAGCCCGGCAGTGTGCAGCGCGAGCGCGGCCATGGCGCTCGTGGTCGTCTTGCCGTGCGTGCCGGCCACCGCCACGACCGCGCGGCCGTGCATCGCGGCCGCGAGGGCCTCGGAGCGGTGCAGCACGCGCAGCCCCGCGGCCCGGGCGGCGGAGTACTCGGGGTCCTCGGGCGGGATCGCGGTGGACACGACCACGGTCTGCGCCCCGTCCACGTGCTCGGCGCGCTGGCCCACGTGCACGGTGGCGCCCAGGTCCTGGAGCTGGCGCAGCGCCGGGGAGTCCTGGCGGTCGGAGCCGCTGACCGGGACCCCGCGGGCGAGCATCAGCTTGGCGACGGCGGACATCCCCGCGCCGCCCATCCCGATGAAGTG